>JBLHWM010000152.1:0-8482 GCA_047629095.1 Planctomycetota bacterium
TTGACGGTATGGGGCCCGAGCACTCGAGTGCGCGTCCCGAGCGCTTCCTCGCGCTCGCCTCGGCCGGGAACCTGACCATCTGCAACGTGAGCACCTCCGCCCAGTACTTCCACATGCTGCGTCGCCAGGGTCTCTCGATTCAGGAGGGCGGGACTTGCCCGCTGATCGTCTTTACGCCCAAGTCTCTGCTGCGTGACAAACGCGCCGCCAGTCCTGTGGCAGACCTGGCCTCTGGGAATTTCCAAGAGCTGCTCATCGTTGGCGACGCGACGAAAGCACGCCGGGTGATCCTCTGCTGGGGCAAGGTGCGCCATGACCTTTTAGATCACCGCGCGAAGCTGGACAACCCCGATGACTTCCTGATTGTGTCTTTGGAGCAGCTGTATCCCCTGCCGCTCTTCCACCTCAAGGAGCTGTTCGAGTCGATGCAAGGCAAGCAGTGGTTCTGGTGCCAAGAGGAGCCGCGCAACATGGGCGCTTGGAGCTTTGCTCTGCAGCGCTTCTTGGACCAGGGCATCACCCTGACTTACGTCGGGCGCCCCGAGTCCTCTAGCCCCGCAACGGGCTCCTACCGCAGGCACTCGGCTGAACAGGCCTACCTGGTCTCCGCAGCCTTCCGCTAAGCTTCAGAGCACAAGGCATAAAAATGCCCGGAGCTTCCAACGCGGAGGCTCCGGGCATTGTCTTGCTTGGGTCGAGGCTCTAGCGCTCGTCCTTAGGCTTGCCGGTCACCGTCCGCCAAGTCTTGGTGACGCGACGGGCCATGCGATAGGCGAGCTCGTCATCCCGCTTCTTGATATAGGCGTCCTTCTTGAGGTTGTCTTCGGCCATGGCCGCGAGCCTGCCTTGCAGCTCGTCCGCTTCGACTTGCGAGGCCTGGCCGCGCTTGTTGTCTTCGACCATCTCGGTGAAGCTCAATTGGAATTGATAGGCTTCGGTGCGCAGGGCGTTGATGGACTCCTGTAGGTTGACCACTCGCTCGGAAACGTCGCCATCGATCTGTGCCGGCGCGGGAGACAGAGGTGTCACAGGAGCAACAGGTTCCGGCGCGTCCTTGGGCGGAGGGATGTCGGGCGTGCCCTGGATGAAGTCCGGTAGGGGCCGCTCGTAGCGCCAGCATTGGTCGTAGTCCGCCTCGGGAAACTCGACGCCGTTGTTGCGGTGCTTGACGTACTTGCCCGAGACCAGGTCGATGACCTCGCGCCCGGTGACCTTTCCGTTCATGGGGTCCGAGCCCATGGGGAAGTAGTACATGCCGTCGTCGAAGTAGTAGTGCGTGACCTGGGAATGGCGCGTGCGCTCGGTGTCGATCACATGGGTTCCGCCGTGGACTAGGTTCGCGGCCCAGATGATGGCTTGGCCCTTCTTGACGTGGAACTCTTTGCGCTTGATCCCCAAGCCATCCATGATCTGCACGATGCGCTGCTCGTACAGGCCGTAGTTCTTGATTTGGGGCGGTAGGCCAAGCGTCGTCATGTCGTAGTCCGGCAACTTTTGGCTGCCAGGATAAGCGAACAAGGGACCGTTCTCCGCGTCGATGTCCTCGAGCGCAACCCACGCGCCGCACATGTAGTTCTTGGGCGAGCAGTGGAAGTGAATCGTGTCGGAGTGGGCGGCCTGGCCCGTTCCCACATCGAAGTTCAGGGTCTGGAACGGCAGGGGCCTGCGACCGTAGAGCGTCGTCAAGACGTCGATGATAAACGGCGCCGTCGCGAGGTCGCGCACGGCGGGAACGTCGTACCAACCCTCGGCAACGCGGCGGTCCTTTTCCGGGTAGCGGTCCTTGAGCCCTTCCATGATCCCGTCCGCCGTGGCATTGAAGTCGTCCATCTCCACATCGACGATGACGTAACCATCCTCGGCAAACTTGCGGACCAGCTGCTTCTTCTCCTCAGAGAGACCCTCAAGGCCAATCTCGCGATAGGGAGACATGGCAAAGGGGATTGCGAGTGGCGTCTCGGCAGTGGGGGCGGCGTCCGGTGCGGGACTCTCCGAAGCGATCGATTTCATGATTGGGACCGATAGAGGGGGGCAGTGAACGTGATTTAGGCTAACCGATTCGGGCAAATCCAGCTAGTCGCCTCTCGACGCGTAAGTCTAACGCAGCGTGAGGGTGAGCTCGGCTTTGCGTTCCGTTTTGAGCTCGAACTGGATCCGCGCGGTCAGATTTCCCGCCGGTCCCCGCGCCATGGCGGAGGCGCTGCCGGTGGAGAGACCTTGGATCAGAGCCTGGCCCCGGGAGTCGGTTCGGAAGGGCGTCGGCATGGCCTTGCCCTGGAGCGTCACATAGATCTGCGCACCAAGGGCGGGCTTGCCGAGGGCGTCGACCACCGTGATCAGGGCCTCGGTACTCTGGTAGAGGGTGACCGTGAGCTCGCCGGAATCCGAAGCTGCGGGCCAGTTGTCCCTGGTGATGGTCTGGGTCTGGAAGTTGGGCGCACGCACCACGAGGACGGGCCAGTCTAAGGTGCCCGGCACTTGGATCTGGACAGGCCCAGTGGCATCCTGGGTCGCTAAGTTCCAGCCATCGCCAAGCCTGTCGCCTTTGGTCCGGGATCGGTCCCCCTGCTCGTCGATGGCCCATGGTTCGAGCTGGCCCAGGGTCTTGGAAGCCGTCTCCATCCTAAAGAAGACGGTGGCCCCGGGGACTGAGTTGCCCGCTTCATCGACAACCCGCAGCTGCTGGAACTCGGACTTGGTAAGGGCGAGTTGGGGTAGGTCTGCGGAATCCGTGCCGCTCGTTTTCGCCCTTGCTGGACCTCGCGTAGCCGTGACTTCCAGGGTGCCGACCTGGTAGCCAGGCGCCCAGGCGTAGGCGGTGTGGACGCCTTCGACGGTGGTGGGCTCGTCGACGGCTCCAGCTTGGTAGGCACAGGAAATGGACGTGCTTTGGTTGGCCTCGGCGCGGCAGGCGACGACGACGCGGGGGACCGGTACACCGGTCTGCTTATCGACGACCTGAAACTGAACACGAGGCCGGAATGCTAGGGTGATGGTCGGGCGCCCGTCGCCTGTGTCGGAGAAGTTGGCGTTGGGGATCGCGGCGGGAGCGCTTGCGTCGAAGTCGGGATGGCTAGCTTCGGCCCAGTATTCACCTGGGTCTAGGGTGCTGGCGGATCCGAGACCATTTGCGTTGGTTTGGATGGAGTGGCGCGCCGCGGAGGAGTTCGACTGGGGCGCACGTCCGAGCAACTTGGGCGCATAGGGGGCGGGCGGTCGGCCAGGGCGTTCCCCCTCGACAAAGAGCACGGTGGCCCCAGCAACGGGCTGACCCGTCGCGTCCTGCACGAGTACCTCTACCCTGCGTCCAGGCTTGAGAGTCACGTCGAGAGTGCTGCCGACATCGTCCGTGAACGGGCGGATGAACTGGGTCACAAAACCCGGAGCACCGACCTCGATCACGGCCCCTAGAGGCGCGCCCTCCAGAATCAAGTTGCCAGTACTGTGGACCGAATCCGCCAGGGCTAACTCCGTTGCAGGAGCGCCCGCCACGGCGGCCCATGCGCCGGGGATGGGCTGATCCGCGGAGTCATGCACCGCTCCTGTGAACCGTCGGGCCATGGCGAGGGTCAGGTTTCCGGCCCGGCGCTGATCGCCCTCGGCCATGGCGGGCTCGACGCGCTCCACGGCCACGGTCATGGGGTAGGAGGCGCGCAGCACGAAGGACGTCTCGGGTTCTAGGAAGAGCGCCCAGGAGCCGTCGGGTTGGGAGATGGCGCTCGCGAGGGCAGAACCGCTGGGAGTGCGTGCGCTGATCGTGGCGCCCTCGACGGGGCGCAGGGCGAGCTTGACCCAGCCGCTGATGCGGGCCTCCCCTGGGCCGGGTGGACGCAGACTGGCCGAGGAGGGCGTCCCGTTGGGGATCTCGGTCCGATTCGCGGGGGCCGCGAGGTCAGGGCCGTTCTGTAGGACGGGAAGACGGCTCGGCTGCTGGCCCGTGGCCGGGGGCTGATCGATGGCGCTTGGGGCGGTCAGCTCAAGGCCGATGGGCTCTTCTGGCGCATCGACACTACCGAGCAAGCCCCAAGCGGCGATCCCAATGACGCAGGCGATGCCGCCAAGGATGAGGGGAGCGCGACTTGCCACGGCGCTAGTCGCCGAGGTTGAGATCCTGGTTGATCTCGCGTCCTTCGAAGATGGAGATCTGCACCTCGGACTTCTTCATGTCAATGATCGGGCCGAACGGGTTGCCCGCGGAGCCGCTACCGGGGCCGACAGCCGACAGGCGATAGTTACCGGGCTGCACATTTATCAGCACAAAGCGACCTTCGGAGTCGCTGCGCGGCGAACCGGGGTAGATCGACTCGCCGATCAGGGAGAGCTTGGCGCCGGCCAAGGGACGTCCTGCCGCGCCGTAGACGATGCCGCGAATGACACCGCCCGGGACCAGGCGAATGGTGCCTTGGTCAGCGTTTTGACCGTCGTTGACTTGGATCCCTTTCTCAGCCGAGAGGGGGAAGGCCGCATGCTTGATTTGGATCTGGTAGGTACCAGGAGTGACCAACGTAATCGAGAAGGCACCGTCCTTGTCGGTACGTGCCTTGCGACTGGTCGTGGTGCGGGGCACCATGGCACCGAGTAGGTCGGAGAAGGGGTTCTTGACGTACTCGTTGTCGAAGGTCTCGACCAAGGCACCAACCACCGGCTCGCCCGTGGTGGAGTTGACGATGCGGCCTGAGATTGAGCCGCCTGCGCCGATGGCCACGTTGACGTCCGGGGTGACTAGGCCTTGGGAGACTACGAAGCTCTCGGAGTAGGTGGGAGCGAAGCCGACGGATTCAATCTGCATCACGTAGCTACCGGCTTCTAAACCGCCGAGCTCGAAGGCACCCTCGTCGTTGGTGAACTCGCCAGCGGAGACGGTGCGCCCATAGATTGTCGACCCGGGAGCGACTGCGCGAACAATCGCGCGGAACTTCGTCACGACGCTATTGTCGCCGAGGGTCGTTACATTGCCCATGACTCCGCCCTGGCGAGCCATGACGACCTCGGGGTTGGCCCCCAGTTCGATGCCTGTCAGGCGCTGATCGGTAAAGCCGTTCGCGCGTGCGACCAGCATGAACTTGCCGTCGGAGAGCTCGGCGATCTTGAAATAGCCATCGATGTCCGTGGTGCTGCGACCGCGGGAGATCTGGGCGGTCTCGTAGCTGGAAACTTCGACGACCGCGTTCGGGATACCCACGCGGTCAGGGCCAATCACCCGTCCCTTCAGGAACTGACCTACGTCCAGGCGGAAGTCTTGGTTGACCGGGGTTTTGGTCGGCCCGTTGAAGAGGATGTTGTTGCGCGTGCGGGAGCCGTAGCCCTTGGCTCGGACCGTTACATTGCGCGTTCCCGCGGAGACGTTATCGAATACATAGCTGCCATCACTGCCGGACTTGGTTCGCTTGCCTCGGTTCGGGTCCGCGTTGGGCAGAAGGGCAAAGACGTCCTGTAGCAGCAGGTCGGCGTCGGCGATCGGTTGACCCGTCAGGTCGTCCATCACAAAGCCCTTCAGGGTGAAGCCGGACTTCATTTGGATGGAAATAGCGACTTCGCCCGATGCGGGCACCTCGAAGTCGGCGTACTCCGCATCGCTGAAGTCGGGGTGCTCGGCAAGAGCCGAGTAGTCCATACTCGGCTGGACGTTGCGGAACGTGAAGATGCCGTCGGCCCCCGTGATTGCGGTCCAAGCATCGCGCTTGCCGGTGAGCTCACTGGCCACCTGCAAGATTGACATTTGGGCAAACTTGCTCTGCAGTAAAGTGACCGTCGCATCGGCGACGGGAAGGCCATCTGGGTCCAGGACCATTCCATTGATCCCGTTCTCGTAGGCGCCTTGCAGTACCTCGCCCGAGGCACTCACCGCGGCGCGCTCACCCACGTTCTCAATCCGGGCCGTCCCAGTGCTCTGGCCCTGGGTACCGGTGTTATCCAGGTTGAGGTTCGTGGTTTTGCTTGGCCCAAGAGTTGTCTCTTGGCTCGAGCTGTCTGGACCAAGGCCGCCAGACTTGGGAGCTGGCTCACTTGGGTCACTGAGGAGGACGAAAAGAAGGGCGGCGATAGCGACGCCAACAAGTCCGAGTACGACTACAGGTTTCATGGGAAGGCTTAGACTTCTTTCTTCGGTTGGTATTCCCGCAAAATTAGTAATCAAGGGGCATTTAGGAGTGCCCTCGATCTACATGATCGGCGGTGTCGGCTCGGGGCCAGAGAGTAGCGAGGACATCCAGGACGTGCAGATGGTGTGGTAAGCCAAGAGCAGCAGGAAGAAGTCCACGCGGCGGTGGAGGGTCACCTCGACGGTGTTGCCCTTCTTGCGGAATTCGGCCACCAGGCCAGTTTTTGGGGCGTGCATATCCCAGCCGATCCCAAAAGTCCTAGACGGGGTCACGCGGTAGGGCTTTTGGCCACCGTGGAGGGTGACCTCCCGGGCCATCAGGTTGTACCGAATGCTCGAACCGAGCCACTCGCGCCCCTGGCCACCGTGGACCTGGGACCAGCAGCCGAATTGTGCTCTGAGCAATCCCGGATCCCGCTCGATCGTGATGTTCTCGCCTTCAACGGGCGTGTAGTGGGAACCCGCAATCATCGCGAGGGGGCCACCACGCTTGACTGCAAGGGTGCCGATGGTCTCGCCGCCACGTTCGAAGACGTGGGAGGAGTTCCACAAACCAGATTTGTGGATGGTGTAAGGGGCCTTTTTGTCGACCTTCTTGGGCTTGTCGGCCATGGCACGAGGGGGGGAGGGGTGTTTTTGGGGTGGGGGAAGCAGAAGTCTAACGTGGGATTTGCTTGGGAGTGACGTGGAGGGGTTTCTTCGGCGTTTTTGGGTGGTGGGGAGGAGGTGAAGTTAGGGTTGTTTTGGGAGGTCCTAGGAGGGGGATGTTGGCTAGGTTGCTCGGCCCGTCCTCTTATCTAGGCGCCTAGGGTGTTTTGGGACATCCACTTGGATTGGGGCGCATCGCGCTATGGAGCGCTGAACGAGGGGGGGCGACCAAGGCTCGCCCCGCGTGCGCAGCGCCCCTCCTTCGATAGGCAACGCCTAGGATGCAGGAGATACGTGAGCAAGGCCCTCCCGCGAAGCGCCGCACCCTCTGCGCGAAGCGCCCCCGACAAGTTCAGTCGGCGATTCCAGCGGAGAGGCTGCGCAGAGCGCAAATCACTGTGGGAACGTTGGCTATGGCTAGCCCGACTTCTGCGTCGGTGGTCTCCCGGGATAAGGAGAAGCGCAGGGACGAGGCGGCTTCGTCCTCGGTTCTGCCCATGGCGAGCAGCACGTGGGAGGGTGCGTGGTGGGTCGAGCCGCAGGCCGAACCAGTGGAGACGGCGACTTGCATGTGAGAGAGCATGAGCAGGGCGGCCTCACCGTCGACACCGGGGAACTCCATGCAGCATGCGGTGCCCACGCGCTTTGCGCCAGCGCCTGCGACGCGGGCGCCGGGAAGAGCGGCCAGTAGAGCCTGCTCCAGTTGATCTCGGCGGCCGGTCGTTTTGGCCATCGCTTCGGGGGAGGCAACATAGGCGCGCGCCAAGGCCGCCGCTTCGCCAAGGCCAACGATGCCAGGCACATTCTCGGTGCCGGCCCGGCGCTCGGACTCCTGGGGGCCCCCGTGTAGCAGGGAGTGGAAGGTCTCGCCCCGAACATAAAGCGCGCCGGTACCCTTGGGCCCATGAAGTTTGTGGCCGCTGATCGAGGCGAAGTCAACGGGCAGGTCGGCAAGCTGGAGGGACAGCTTGCCGGCGGCCTGCACAGCGTCGAGGTGGAGCATTGCTCCAACGCGGTGGGCTGCGTCGCCGATCGCGCGGATGTCATCAGGGCTGAGTATGTGCCCGGTCTCGTTGTTGACGAGCAGCAGGCTAACGACACTGCAGCGCTCGCCCTGATCGCTGAGCAAATCGAGCAGGGCCTGAACCTCTAGTCGGCCCTCCGCATCTACCGGAATCGTAGTCACCTCTAGCTTGGTGCGGGCCTCTAAGCCGGTTGCCCAAGCCCCGGACTTGGCCATGGCGACCAGGTATTCCGTTGTGGCGGGGTGCTCAACCGTCGAGGTGATCGCGAGGTTTCGACCTTGGGTGGACCCAGAGGCAAGTGCCGAGAACAGGGCTGAATTGATCGATTCCGTGCCGCCGGAGGTAAAGTGCACCTGCTTGGGCGAGCGGGCTCCCAGCAGCTCGGCCACCTGTTTACGCGCCTTCGAGATCGCCGCATGTGCGCGTTCGCCAGGGCCGTGCAGGCTGGATGGGTTGCCGGGCTCGGCGCGGAACCACGGCAGCATTGCCGCGATCACTTCTTCCGCGACGGGGGACGTGGCGTTGTTGTCGAGGTAGGCCGCCTCGCAAATCGGATCCGGGGACATGGCTGCTAGAAGAGAGCGCTGATGGGCTTGGGTAGGGGCTTGCCCGTTTCGGCGCAGGGCTCGCAAAAGTTGTTCAGTGCACTCGGGCGCGTCTTGCAGTTCACGCATTCCGAAACCTTGAGCATGGACTTCGCGATGCGCAT
>JBLHWM010000153.1:0-8434 GCA_047629095.1 Planctomycetota bacterium
GACAGGGTGTCGATCAGCTTGCCCTCTAGGCGTGAGAGTCCGGTGAAGTCCGACACGAACGACAGGGCGCTGCGCCGCTCTCGGCCGCGCATCCCATAGGCACGGGCGAAGAAGTCCAGGTACTCCTCCACCGTGGTCGAGGGGTAGGTGCCATAGGCGTCGGGCATGAAGCCTAGCTGCTGGCGTACGAGGCGCGGCTCGAGCAGAACCGATACGCCGAAGACCGAGACGTCGCCCTCGTCGGGCAGATCCAAGGTCGCGGCGATGCGCATGGTCGTTGTCTTGCCGGCGCCGTTCGGACCAATGAAGCCGCAGACCTGTCCCGGGTGCACGTCGAAGCTCACCCGGTCCACAGCCACGAAGTCGCCAAAGCGCTTACTGATCGAGCTCACCGTCATTGCTGTGCTCATCGAGAGCCTCCCATAACACCAAGTAATCCATGGCTTCCGCTGATCTCGCGTGTCGCTACGCCGCAGTCGTCCGTGAAGGGATCCTGCTCCAGCTTGGCGGAAAATGTGCCCGTAGGTAGGGTGGCTAGATCGGTCGGGTGGAACTGCCAGAGGCGCTCTTCATCCCGCTCGAACCAGACCGGCTTTCCTGGTATCGGCGCGCCGTCCAAAGGACTGAGGCGCGCCTCGCCGCCGACGTCGAGTTCTGCGTCTCCGAGCTCGTACCAAGTCCCATCTTCACCGTGGACTTGCAGCTCATGGACCGCGACGCCCAGGGCATTGCGTACCAAGAGGCCGCCGCTGGAGGAGTCGAAGTCTAGGCGCAGGTGACTCGTGCGCGAGGTCAAGACCGCCTGGCGCACTTGGACCCGAGAGGGCAGGAAGCCCGCGGTGTAGGCGGTCGCGCTCCCGTGATCGATGTTGTAGATTGCGCTCTCGCGATTGACCAGGTCTACGCCCATGGGAAAGATGCCCGTGCCTTGGCCCGGTACTAAGCCGCGGCCAGGGGCGATGCCCGCAAAGACGGCTCGGGAGTCTGCAGTCGAGACGAGGCCCGTACGCTGATCCAACAGGGTGACCGTGTGCGAGTCCGTCCTAACGGAGATACCTTGGCCCAGGAATCCGTAGGCCAGAATCAAGATGGAAGCGAACATGGCAACAGCGGGGATCGAGACGATCAGCCGCGCTGGTGTTCCCTTCTTGCGCATGTACCAAAAGTTGAGTGGGCCCACGCAGATCGCGAAGAGCACCATGAGTGTGACAAAGGTGCGGTAGGGCAAGACCCCAACTCCGGTGATCTCAGGGCTGAGCCCCGAACCCGAACCCCGGCTTCCCCGGGGCGACGGCGTCCAGTCCGTGCGCACTTCACTGCGCAGGCTGACCATGACGGCCTCCATAGCTTCGGGGGCGTCGAGCAGACCGCTGTCCGAGTGGACTAACACTCGACCAAAGCCGCATTGGTAGGCGCGTACCGAGTTGGCACCGCTGCCACTCTCGTGCACAAGGAACCTATCCTCGAGCCAGTCCCGAACATCATTGACCCCCGCTAGCACCTGGTTGACATCGCGACCGCTGAACATAACCACACCGCCCAGGCGGGACCACTCCATGAGCGCTTTGAGCTCTGGGCCGCCTGGCAGCCCCGAGCTGACGTCGAGCAGGACTAGGTCCAGGCTGGAGTAGGACTCCCAGTTCACGGACATGTTGTCGTAGCTGACCTCGACTAAGTTCACCGAGGCGGTGCGCTCCCAATCGGCCTGCTTCGTCAAGCCGAGGTTGCGCCAAGGTTCCCCGCGAGAGGAGCCGTAGTAAATGGGAGTCGAGCTGCTTGCAGAGGCGGGCGAGAGGGTTGTGCTCCAGCCTGCGTCACGGCCGTTGCCGGCCGGCTGCTGGCTGAACAGAGCGATCGCGTGGGCACCGACCTGGCCGGAGCTCGAGTTGCCCTGGTTGGATGCGCTGTCGGAGTCGCTGCCGCTCTCAAACTTCACGTGGTAGTCCGCGGCACCATTCACATAGGCGGGCAGCAGCAGCTCCATGCGGCGCCGCTCCCCGGGAGCAAGCGCCACGGTCTTTTGGACACGGACTTGATCCCGGAATCCACCTGTCGCGCGGATCAAGACTCCAGCGGGTACCAGATTGGTGTTCTCGAAGTCCAGGAACATGGGCAAGTAGCCCTTGCTGAGAGAGTCGGGCCAGGGCGAGTTGACCACGACGCGCACACCGTTCACATGCTTCGTCTCCTCCTGGGCATTTGCGCCCGAGCTCGAGAGGAGAAGTAAACCTAGGCCTGCGAGCCAGCCCAGCTTGAGCAGCCTCAAGCCCGCGTCTCCGGTAGGTCGGCGGCGACTTCTGGCACGCTACTGAGTAGCTCGTGGACCACATCGGCGCCGCTGCGGCCGTCGAGGCGCGCGCGATAATCGAGCACGAGCCTGTGGCCCATGGCGGGCACGGCCACGGCGCGCGCATCGTCGAAGCCCACGTTGGGTTTGCCGGCCAGCAGCGCGTGGGCCCGGGCTGCATCGGCGATGGCGATGGCCGCGCGCGGCGAGGCGCCGTGGCGCACGTACTCGGTGACCATGGCTGGCGCGCCGATTCCGTTCGGGTGGCTGGCTGCGACCAGGCGCGCGATGTAGTCGGCGACGGCGGGCGGCAGGTAGATCGAGTCGACCACGTCGAACAGGTCCTGGAGACCCTCGGCATTGGTCACGGGTGAGAGCTGCGGCGCTTGGCCGGACTTGCGCTCGGTTAGGATGCGCACCATCACACTCGCGTCGACGCCTTGCACATCGAGCTTGAAGAGGAAGCGGTCGAGCTGGGCTTCGGGCAGGGGGTAGGTGCCCTCGAGCTCGATCGGGTTCTGGGTCGCGAGCACGTAGAAGGGAAACGGCAGGTCCCGGGTCTCGCCGAGCACTGTCACGCGGCGCTCTTGCATGGCCTCGAGCAGGGCCGACTGGGTCTTCGGGGACGCGCGGTTGATCTCGTCGGCCAGCAGGAAGTTGGTGAAGACGGGGCCGGGGTGGAAGACGAGCTTGTTGCCTTCAGGAGTGGCCTCGAGCATGTGCCCACCGGTGACGTCACCCGGCAGTAGGTCCGGGGTGAATTGAAGGCGGCGGTTTTCGATCCCGAGCAGGGACGCGAGGCCCTTGACGAGCTCGGTCTTACCGAGACCAGGCAGACCTTCGAGCAGCACGTGGCCGCGGGCGAGGCAGGCGACCAGGGTCATGCGAATGAGCTGCTCCTGGCCAAACAGAACCTCTCCGAGCCCGTCGAGGATCTTGTCGGCATGTTGGCGGGCGCGTTCGATCTCCTCGGGAGAGGGCAGAGTTTTACTTGTCACTTGGCGTTGCAGTTGAGGGGGCTTCCGGAGCGGTGAAGAAGCGCCGGACAGCGGCGCGTTGGTTGGGGGAGAGGCGGCGGCGCCAGGTGGCGTGGCCGCTGGATGCGTCGAGCTGGACTGCGCCGGATGCCTGGCCATTGGGCGCGACTTCCGGGGCTACGTAGCCGAGGCCGAGCAGCTGGGAGTTGGCGGCGTCCATGTAGGGATCGCCACCGAGCACCTCGGCTTCAAAGGCATCCGACTGCAAGGGCGTCTCGTCGCCGTAGGACATTTCCGCGGCACCAGGGCCGCGGCCAACGCCGCCTTGGCCGACTCCTTCACTTGTTCCGAAGCAACCTGCTCCGGTGGAACCGCCGTCTCACAACCCGCCCTCTTTCGACTCGCAGTCGTCGGCGTGGTGGAAGTCGAAGTCGTCGAAGGTGCCAGGCTTTCCACGGCGGGCTAGGGCCTTGGCCAATGCGTTCTGGTTCAGGAAACCGGCCATGGCCATCTCCGAGAGCTTGGCGGCCAGCTCCGCGGACATCGCGCCTTGGACTTCGCTCAAGTCGGAGAGGTCCAGCCCCTCCAGTCCGCTGAGGTCCATGTTGCTCATGTCCATGCCCTTCAGACCTTCCATGAGCTTCTCCGCATTCGCCATCGCGTCGGCTGCCAGGGGCGAGCCGGCGAAGGACTCGGCCATGCGCTGGAAGGCCTCGGCCATGGCCTCTTGGTCCCCGGGGGACACGGACTCCATGGCTTCCCGTGCGGCGGCCAGCATGTCGGCCAGGTGATCGGACTCCTCGTCCATGTGTTCGGAGAAGCGCTCCATGGATTCGAGAGCTTGTTCCAGGTTGCCCTCGTCGAGGCCACTGGCGATCTCGGCCAGGCGCTCGGCCAGCTCTTCCACGCGCTCGTCGTCCATTAGGCCGAGCTCTTCCAGGTCGGCGAGACGCTCGGTGAGGCCGGTCAGCATGTTCTCGAACAGGGCCACCGGTGGGCCGGCCGCGGCGGACACGGGCGAGACCCAGAGGGCGGCACAAACAAAGAGACCCGCGGGCAGGCTACGCCAGGCAGCGGGGCTGTAATCGGGAGCGAGGGGCTTCGCAGAGGCCGAGCTGCGGCGGTAGTCGGATTCAGCGGCCGCGGACCAGCGCTCGTCCCCCACCGTAAAGTAGGTCAAGACGCGCCCCGTACCGCCAGAGCGGCGATCGAGCCAGGCAACGAGATCCGCCCGAGCGGGCACGCGCCCGCGCGCCACAAGCCAAGCCGTCAAGGGTGTAATCACCACCAGCAACAGGGCGTAGGCAGCCTGTTGGCGCCCAAGATCCCCCACAAAACGCATCACGAGCACCAAAGTACCAGCGATCAAGAGCGCCAGCGGAACGTGAGCCCCAAGGCTACGAGCCCAGAGCACCCGCAGCGCGCTACCACGCAGCGAACTCAGAGCCCCATCCAGGGCCTCTCCATGTTGCTTCTCGGTGGGGTCTTTCATAGGCACATCCTACGCTGTCCCGCCCCAAACATCGCAATAACAATTCCCACGACGAGCCCCCGCCCCCAGCAGCTCTCAAAATGGGCCTGTTAGTGCCCCCTCACCTACCGAGTCGCACACCCCCCGCTATTCCACCTCACAAAGGTACCGCGGCACCCTGGCCGCTTCGAACGCCGCACATCACTCGGGCTGGGGCTGAAGGTGGTGCGGCACTTCTCAAGGGGATAGCGCCGGGTGGTGTGCGACTCCGTAGCTCGACTCCGTAGCTACGAAAAAGCGGGCGCCAGGAGGTGACTCCTGGCGCCCGCGATCAGGAAACTCGTAGCCCCCCGACTACTTCGTGACCTGCGTCACCGCGTCCGTAGAGGTGACGCCCTGGGGGCCGGTCGGGTCGATGACCCAGGCCTGCCAGTAGGTTGAGACGCCCGGGAGGATACCCGTGGGCCAAGGGAAGGAGCGCGTGGCCTCGCCGGCACCGTCTGCGATGATGAGCGGGAACAGGAAGTCCGGGTTTGGGGTCAGGACGCCGCCGAAGAAGGGGACGTTGAGCTGGCTGACGCCGGCCGCGAGGAAGACGGCTGCGCCCGGGGGCGTGTTGGCGATCTGGAGTTCAACGCTTGTGCCTCCGGTCAAGGAGCCGAAGCCCTCGAGTTCGGGAGCTTTCTTGTCGCCGGCAAGGGCTGTACCCAGGTGCTTCCACTGCTCCATCCTTGTGAGTAGGAAGGCACGGAAGAGTCCGTTTACCGTGGCGGTTCCAGCGATGTCGCCGTTCTCGTTGACTTCGCGCGCTTCGAATAGGGTTGCGCTTGAGCCAGCGGGCATGTGGTCGTTGAGGTCCACCAGGGTGGTCCCGTCGAAGCTGGTTGCGCGGCTGAGGAAGGGAGGGCCGTATTCGTAGCTGGAGCCGACCGCGAGGCCGGACTCGTTGACATCGTGGAGCTCGCCAACGCTCATTCCGGGCAGCAGGCCCGCGTCGATAGGGCTCTTGTCGCCGGGCATCCACATGGCGCCGTGCCAAGATCCCGAGGGGAAGGCCTGGTAGCCGACGCGGTGTCCCGCGTTGTTGATGTCCATGGCCTCGGAGTTCTGCCAGGGAGAGTCCTCGCCGCCGATGACCTTCCAAGCGCCGTCGTTCTGGATCGAATCGTTGGGTTGGAAGAGGTTCCACGCGAAGCCGACGACGTCTCCGGCATCGTTAATGCCGTGACCGCGGTTGTAGGTGTGGCTCTCATTGGCGCCGAGGTCCGTGACCACGCCGCCGTTCCAGATCGCCACGTGGTCGCGGTCGGAGACCAACTCGCGGCTGTGGCCGATCATCTGACCGGACTCGTTGATGTCGTGCACAAAGCTAGTGCCCTTGCCGAGGTCGGGCAGGGGCGTGATGACCCCCCAGTTCCAGCTGACCGCGTGGAAGGTGCCAGAGCCTGCGATGATGTCCGACTCGGACGTGCCCACGATGGTGCCCGAGTTGTTGATCGCACGCGCGAAGCTCTCCTCGTCCCCAGGCAGCTTGCCCAGGTCAATCATGAGGCCACCCTGCCAAAGGAAGGCCCGGCGGCAAGGCGCGCCATTACTAGTGGTGCAGCCAGCCAAGGTGGACCAGCCCACGACTTGGCCCACGTCATTCAGCCCGAAGGCGACGGATTCGCCCCCGCCTAGGTCGCCGAGGTCGGTGTATTCGTAAGGCTGGTCCCCCCAGGCGAGCCCGATGCTCGCAAGGGATGGAAGAAGGACCAGGCCACCAATTAGGGAAGGGAATCGTTTCATAGCTGGAGGTACGGTTGAGATCGGTCTGAGCGCCGGTGGGCACAGATGGTTGTTTGGGAGTTGATGTGGGCCGGGGAGGGGCCCATTGGGTCCCCTGGCCACGTGTTCTAGTCAGCCAATACGCAGAGTCTATGCTATTTATAGCATTAATTGTCTGATTTTTCGCGGGCGCCTTGCTGACAAAGGCAATACTCTCCCCAGAGCCCTGTACCCGAAAAGTGCCTAAAAGTGACCATTATCCCTGCTTTTGGAGACCATACGGCCCTCTTCCGGGATCTCATGGCCCCTCTCTCTCATGCACGAAACACTCCCAAACAATTCTGCCAAGCCCAGTGGCGCGGATCCCCTGAAGCTGCGCCTCATCACCGTCGGTGCTGCCCTCGGGGCCAGCCTCGGTGCTATCCTCGATCACATCCCAGGTGCTCCCCACCGGCCCATTCCCTTGGCCAAGGGCCTTGGGGTCAACCGAGCGGTCACTAGCAACCTGCTGAAAGCCCTCTCTCAGGACAACCCCCTGGAGATCCTGCACGTCATCCCTGGGCCCGAACCCCTGCGCAAGATCACAGCGCGCCTTGCAGACGGCAGAGCCACGGAACCACTGCTCGATGCAGCTGCCATTGCCATCGACGCCTTCGATCGGCTCATTAGTGACGAGGCCGGCACCCGCCCGGCCCTCGATGCGCTGATCGCCCCCTATTTGCCCGGTGCGCGGGCCAAGCTGGAGCTCGCCAGCCGCTATGCCGTGTTCAAGGGCATCAGCCAGCTCAAGGGCGTGCAGGGAGAGCTCTGGATCGGGACCGCCGTGATCACCCCATCCCCCACAGACCCCGAGCGCCTCGACCTGACTTGGCTCAACGGAGCCTCGGCCATCCAGCGCATGCGCCCAGGTGTGGACGTGCGCTTCAGCTACCGCTTCCCCCAGAAGCCCGGCGAGCAAAGTGTCACCGAACTGGAGCTGGGCCCCGCGGACGATGTGACCTCACTCGAGCAGTTCTGCGCAAACCCTCCGGCGCGGCTCATGGCCCGCTCGGTGGGAGATGCCATTTACTACCACCTGCCCGATGACATCCTTGGGCCCAAGGACAAGGTCGACATGTTTGTCGTGGACCACCACCCCGCCTCTATGCGTCGCTTCGCCGATCCGGGGACGGGCGCGGATGAGCCCCAACTCACCGCTCTCTTTGTTGAGGTCGCGATCCCCGTGGCGAACCTCGTCTTTGATGTCATCCTGCACGAGGACGTATTCCCAAGCGCCGACGCTCAGCTCTACTTTTACGACACAGGCTACAACGGGGTCGCGAACGTCAACGATAAGAGCCGCGACCATGAGCGCGTCGACCAGGTCGCGACCCTTGAGATTCTAAGCACGGGCACGGGCGGCTTGGGTACCGAGCACCTGCCTAACTACCTGCCCATGCTTCAGCACATGGCCAAGCGGCACGACTGGGACCTCGCGAAGTTCCGCGGTCACCGGCTCAACCTGCAATACCCAGTACTCGGTTGGCAAGTCAGCATGGCCTTCGAAAAGCCTATGCCACCCAAAACAGACCAATAGGAACCGAGTCGCACACCAGCCGCAGTTTTCACGATCAAAAGTACCGCAACGTCCCCAGCCGGACTGACTTCCAAAGGTGGTTGCTGACAAAAGGGGCCAATGGCGATCCCCGACACCTTTGCGGCCTAGCCTCCACCTTCCACAACCCGGGTACGGTGAAGCCCCGCAAACCTGGGCACCTCCTAGACGCTGATTGGACGGGAGCGCGCGAAAAGTGTGCGTGACTGGTAACAGTGCCCTTTCCAAAGACCGGCGAAGCCAGCTTGGTGAACCCCTCGATGGGTGAGAGTCGGGGCCGATGAGCCATCCACCCTGCGGATCCGGGTGCTGACCATTGTCGCCTGACCATTGCTATA
>JBLHWM010000154.1:0-8388 GCA_047629095.1 Planctomycetota bacterium
GGACTTCAGGAGGAAGACACCTGGCGGCCGGCACCTGCCGACAGGCCAACGATTCGGGGTGAACCGAAGCGGGTAACTCCGGGGCGAGTTGAATCTCAGGATGTGCCGCGCGCAGCTTGGCAGCGATTGCATCGATAAAGCCCGTCGAGTTGTCCAAGTCCACACTCGTGTCGAAGCTCAAATCCATGCGAATGGAATCTTTCGAATAGGAGGAGACGATTCTCGAGAGGGAGGTGCTGGCCATCAGTGCCCATTCAAACTCCTGGAACATCAATTCGTTCTGCCCAGACTCGGACTCAACCACTCGGAAGGAAAGGACACGCACATTGCCTAATGCGGCCCCGCTCTCGGTTGCAAATACTGTCGCGCAGGAGGCCATCAAGCCAAACAAAAAGACGAGTGCGATACATTTAGACATGGTCTATGTCTGTGCAAAAAGGCCCAGACGGCTACGAGTGCTGCTGAGTACTCTGAGAGATGCCCTTTGCGTAAGGGCGATCAGCTTGCGAGGCGGACAGGGTTGTCGAACAGGACGCGTTTATGCGCCGTCGACGCCGACGCGGAATCGGTCTTTCAGGCGCTCCAGCAGCTTCGTGTGGATCTTGCACACGCGACTTTCGGAGAGGCCGAGCAGCAAGCCGATCTCGCGCATCGGAAGCTCTTCCCAGTAGCGCAGGTAGACTAGGCGATACTCTGCTTCGGAGAGCTTTTGAGCGACTAGGGTCAGCAGCTCCTCAGAGCTCAGTCGCTCGGAGGGTTCGACAAAGTTGTTGTCGGGTACGACGTCGATGCCTTTTGGGGCACCATCTTCGGCGTCGCCCATGGGCATGGAGCCGGTGGGTGCGCCGGGCAGTCCGGTACCGAAGAGCTTCCCGTAGGCGTCCAAGGTCAGATCGAGGGCCTGGGCGACTTCGCTGTCCGAGGGTTTGCGGCCGAGGTCAGCGCGCAGGGTTGCGCGGGCACGCTTGTGAGCCTCAACGCGCTGGCGCCAGGGGCGCGGCAGCCAGTCTTGGATTCTCAGTTCGTCGAGCAGGGACCCCTTGAGTCGGCGCTCGCAATAGGACTCGAAACGCACCCCCCGCAGGGGGTCGAAGGCGGTGATCGCGCGAATCAAACCCACGTTTGCCGCGGTGTCTAGGTCGCCGCGATCAACGGTCGGCGGGAGGCGTCGCAGGAAGCGCGAAACAACCTCACCAACCAGCTTTTGATAGACCACCACCAGCTCGTTGCGCGTCTCGATGCAAGGCTTCTCGATGTAGGCGATCCATAGCTCTCGGGGCCCTTCGGAAGCTAGCTCTATTTGACCGACAACACCGCGCTTCATGCGCTGGGCACGAAGTCGTTGCACACCAGTGAGTGGTGTGCGGGGAGCGTTTTGCTCTTGGTCTGTTTGCGTTGCGGCGATGGACATCTTGTCGTGCACGCACTTGTGGGCGCGTGTTGGAGCGTTAAGTGTCCGCTACGCAACTTTGTGTGCAAGCGCATGTTTGCCGATTGGCTAGTACATGGCGTGCGGGCCAATTGCGCGATTCCTCGTAGGTGCTGGATTCGAGCGCTATTCGCCAAATGGGGCACGAACTCAAGAGGGTCCCAATGTGAATGCGCGCAAAAAAAGTGTGCACATTTTTTTCATGAAATAGCTGAACCTGCGTTCCTTCGGTCCGCGCGTACACCTTCAAGTGCGACTTGCCCATGCCCATGCATGTCGTACGACTCGCCAAGCCGAGCGCGGCTTGCCCGCAAGTGGCGTGCTACTCGCGCTCGTGGGGAGCCGTGTCGGGCGCGTAACCTAGCCCGCCCATGACCACTTGCTCCGCAACGCGCATCGCAGCCCGATCGGCAGGCTGAATGTCATCGAATCCGCACAGATGCAGCACGCCGTGCACGACGTAGAGTGCCAGTTCTCGCTCGCTAGAAACACCGCGCTCGCGGGCGACTCGCTCGGCCATCTCCACCCCCACAAACAGCTCCCCAACCGGGGCCTCTGCGAGCAATGCTGCGAGCTCGTCAGGCAGATCCGGGGCTTGCTCGTCCCCTTGCTCCTCGTTCAGGTCAAAGGTGATCACATCCGTGGGCGTCGGATCGCCCAAGTACTCGTCGTGGATACGAATCATCTCCGCGTCATCGACCATGACGACGCTGAGGCCGACACCGGAGCGCCCGCCGTGATCCAAGGCGGCATTTGCCGCAGCCATCACGGCTTCGTCCCCCAGGAGCTGCTGGGCAGACTCCCAGGTGACCTGAATCGTCACGACTTGACCGAGCCGCGACTCGCGGCCTTGGCGCCCTTGTCGGAGCGGCTCTTCTTCGGCTGGGAGAGGTCCAAGGGGTGTGGCCGCCCCTTGGGGAAGGTTGGGCGCGTGTGATAGATGCCGGTCAGCACTTGGACACAGGCGGCCTCGATGGCGGCGAGGTCCTTCAGCGTCATCCCGCACTCGTCAAACTGCCGGTCCATGAGGCGCTTCATCGCAACCTCGTGCACCATCTCCGTGAGGCGTACCGGCGTCGGGTCGCCCATCTGTCGGCTGATCGCCTCCACTGCATCGGCGATCATCACAATCGCGGGCTCGACGCTCTGGGGCTTGCGGCCGGGATAGCGGAAGTCGTCCTCGTTCACCGCATCGGCGCCGCGCAGATCCTTGGCGCGGTGGTAGAAGTACTCGATGCAACAGGTGCCGTGGTGCTCTTCCATAAAGGCGAGCACCTGGTCCGGCAGGTTGTAGTACGAGCCGATCTCCAAGCCGTCCCGCGTGTGCGCAGAGATCACCAGCATGCTCATCTCCGGCGCGAGGTCCTTGTGCTTGCCGCGCGCCCCTGGTGAGTTCTCGGCGAAGTAGTCGGGCTTGTTCAGCTTGCCGACATCGTGATAGAGAGCGCCGACACGAGCCAACAGGGCGTTGCCCCCCACTGCCTCTGTCGCAGCTTCGGAGATCAAGCCAACGATGTACGAGTGGTGGAAGGTGCCGGGCGCTTCCAGCAGCAGCTTGCGCAGCAGCGGTTGCTCGTGGGTGTTGCCGAGCTCCAACAGACTAATGTCAGTGGTGACCCCGAAGAGCGTCTCTACCGCGGGCAAGGTCGCCGAGGTCACGACTCCGACCGCAATGCCTTCCAGTACGAGCAGGACAACCATGCGCCAGTCCGACAGTAGCTCCAAGGTGCCGATGCCAAGTAAGTGGAAGGCACCAGCGACCAAAAGCTGCACCAGGCCGATGGTTACGCCGACACGCACCAGGGCGGAGCGCCGGCGCAGGCCGTCGCTCGTTAAGCAGGCTACCAAGGCGCCGGACATGCAGATCGCCAGTCCCGCCGAGCCGCCACTGCCCGGGCGCAACAGCAGCGCTAGGCCCAGCAGGCCGCCGGCGAACAGGGTGCATTCGAGCGCAAAAGCGCGCCCCCACACCAAGGACATGGGGAGGGCGAATAGGGCCATGGGCACCCATGAGATGTCCGTCAAGCCGCCGAGACGCATCAAGTGCATCGCCACCAGGGGCAACACCGTGAAGAAGCAGAGAGCGGCTACCTTCGAGACCGAGGTCAATGCCGCGGGCCGAAAATCGACAGCGTAGATCACGAAGAAGGCCAAGGAGATCATCACCAAGGCACACAGGCCGACCCAGCCGCCAACGCTCATCTCGGCACCGATGCCGATCAGCAGCACCGCCGCCAGGCCAAAGAGCCCGGCGATGATCGCCTTCTCGGGAGCCTTGTCAACTGGCGCGCGCTTCTTCGCGCGAGCGCTCGTCTTCACACGTTCGATCGAAACGCGCCGCAAGGTGCGGCGGTTCCGGCTCCGAAACGGATGGACGACTCGCTCGAGGAAGCTCACGGCTAGGTGCTCTCCGTGTCGCTTGCATCCCTGTTCGGGATTGGACGGTCGTAGGCGCGCACGATGCTCTCCACCAAAGGGTGGCGCACGATGTCCCTGCCGGTGAAGTCGATCACGCCAATGCCTTCGAAGCCGCGCAGTCGATTGACCGCATCCATGAGTCCGCTCGGACGGCCGCGGTCCAGGTCGTTCTGGCTTGGGTCGCCCGTAACCACCATGCGCGAGTCCTCGCCCAGGCGCGTCAGGAACATCTTCATCTGCATGGCCGTGGCGTTTTGAGCCTCGTCCAAAACCACGAAGGCGTTCGAGAGAGTACGACCGCGCATGTACGCAAGGGGGGCGATCTCGATCACACCCGCTTCGATGAGCCCGGTCACGTCCTCGAACTGCAGGATCTCGCCCAGGGCGTCGTAGATCGGCCGCATGTAGGGGTCGAGCTTCGCCTGCATGTCACCGGGCAAGAAGCCCAGGTGCTCGCCGGCTTCGACGACGGGGCGCGTGATGATGAGCCTGCGCACTTCGCCGCGGCGCAGGGCGCGCAGAGCGCCGGCCACGGCTAGGAAAGTCTTGCCCGTTCCCGCAGCACCAAGGCCGAAGGTCAGGGGCTCCTTGTCCATCATCTCGAGGTAGCGCCGCTGGTTCTGACCGCGGGGCTCGACGGCGCGCATGCGCGCATGGATCATGGGATGGACGCGGTTCACGCGGCCGCGGCCAGTGCTCGCACCGGAGACGCCGTTCTTGTCTTCGCCCTGGGGCGCCCAGGCAGCTTCGGCTTGGGCCGAGGTCGGACCCAACAGGATCTGCTCGATCTCCGAGGACTGCATCTCGCGGCCCTTGCGGAACTTGCCGAGCAGGTGAACGATGCGCGCATTGGCCAGCTCGACGTTGTCCTCGTCGCCCTTCATGCGCAGGTTCGAGCCGCGCACAAAGATCTCAATCGCGAGGCTCTGGCGCAGCAGCTTGGCGTGGCGGTCGTAGGGCCCAAGGACAAGTACGGCCTCGTCGTTCGAGCGCAGGGGAATGGTGACTTCGATCAAAATTCTGAGCGGTTGTTTGAGTGGGGAAATCTAAGACGCGGTAATCCGTCTTAGCCGGCGCCGAGCAGCAGCGGCCAGGTCAGGAGAGCTACGGGTATGGTAAACAGCAAGCTGTCCACTAGGTCTAAAACACCGCCAGAAGGTCCAAACCATGTACCGGAATCCTTTACACCAGAGCGACGTTTAATCCAGCTCTCGAACAGGTCGCCGGCCTGGGCGGCCAGGTTGATCACGGCTCCGAAGGCCGCTCCGGCCCAAAGGGGGTCGTAATCGGGCACCAGCCAGCCGGCCTTCACCATCAGCACGGCCGTGGCCATGCTGACGATTAGGGATGCATTGCAGCCCGCGGTGGTCTTACCCGGACTGATTTTTTTGAACGGGTGGGTCTTGCCGATGGCGCTGCCGACGTAGTAGCCCGCGATGTCGCCGATCTTCGAGAGCACCAACAGGCAGACGAAGCTCGACTGCCCCATGCCCATGCTGCCCCGGGCGTCCCAGAGCTCGTGCATCGCACCGAATGCGTAGCCCGCCCAAAGCGAGAGCACTCCCGCGGCGAGCATGCGCAGGGGTAAGCTGAAGGGCGACGCGCCCCTTGGGATTAGCGTGAGCAGCGCCGGCACGACCAGCAAGATCTGGGCGAAGTAGGGCGTGAAGTTCTCGGCGACAGGCGTTGCAAGGAACTCCGGCAGCAGGCCGCCTGACTCGAAGGAGACGAGGAGCGTGATGATGCCGGCGGCGAGCAGTGGCGTCGCAATGCGGAAGGTGCGCAGGGCCCCCATCGTGGCGAGCTCGTAGCAGCCGAGCAGGCCGAAGATGCCCGCGATTGCGGCCAAGGGCGCGCCAGATTCCGAGTTGCCGGTTGCCCACAAGGCCAAGCCGAGCGCGATGGCAAGACCACCACCCCAAATCGTGCGGCGGATGATCTTGGCCTTCTTCGTCGTGGCAGTCATTAGGTCTTAGCGCCCTTAGCGCCCTTGGGTCGGAGCGGGAGTCTCGGGTGCAACGTCAGAGACGAGGCCTCCGAACTTGCGCGTGCGACCGCTGTAGTTATCGAGGGCCGCGTGCAGCGCGTCCTCGCGAAACTCCGGCCAGCCCATTTCCGCCACAAAGAACTCGGCGTACGAGATCTGCCACAGCAGGAAGTTGGACAGGCGCATCTCGCCCGCAGTGCGGATCAAGAGATCCGGATCCGGCGTCGACGGATCGTACAGATAGTCGCGCAGGGTCTCGTCGTGGATCTCGCTCGGTTCGAGCTTGCCCGCCTTGACGTCTTCGGCCAGGGCACGCGCGGCGTCTGCGAGTTCGGACCGGCTTCCATAAGACAGGGCCAAGCGCAGCACCATGCCGTCGTGATCCTTGGTCATGGCCTCGGTCGCGCGCAGCTCCGCCAGGGACTCGGCCGGCAGGTCATCCAACCGCCCAATGCAGTGCAGGCGGATGTTGTTCTCCATCAAGGTCGGACGCTCGTCCACCAGGAAGCTACGCAGCAGCTTCATCAGGAAGGCGATCTCGGCCTTGGGGCGCTTCCAGTTCTCGACGGAGAAGGCGTAGAGCGTCAAGCTCTTGACCTCAAGGCGCGCGCACTCGGTCGTGATCGCACGAACCGAGTTCACGCCCTCCTGGTGACCGCGAACACGCTTCCAACCCCGGGACTTCGCCCAGCGCCCATTGCCATCCATGATGATCGCAATGTGCTCGGGAAACTCAGCTCCAAAGCTGGCCCTAGCCCTCGGCGTGTCGCTTGCCAACCTAGGCCTCAAGTCCTCGGGGAATGATCTGATCGCGCTCGGGACCCACCGAAAGCATCACGATCGGCGTGCCGACCAGGGCTTCCAGGCGCTCCACATAGGCCTTGGCCTTGGCGGGCAGGTCGTCCCACTTGCGCACTGCGGTGATGTCCTCGTCCCAACCCTCGTGGTCCTCGTAGTTGACCTCGATCTCGTCCAGGTCAATCAGTCCAGCGGGGTAGTTGTCGAGCGTCTTGCCGCCGGCCGAGTAGCCGACGCCAATGCGCAGGGTGTCGAAGGCGCTGAGCACATCGAGGTTCGTGACGATCAGTCCCGTCGCGCCGTTGAGCTCGCAGGTGAACTGCGTCGCGATGGCATCAAACCAACCGCAGCGCCGCGGGCGACCGGTGGTCGCGCCGTATTCGTTGCCCTCGTCGCGCAGCTTCTGGCCTTGGTCGCCGTGGTCTTCGGTCGGGAAGGGCCCCTCGCCCACGCGGGTGCAGTAGGCCTTGGCGATGCCATAGGCGCCACCGATCTGGTTGGCCGGGAATCCCGCACCGGCAGCGATGCCCGCCGTGCCCGTGTTCGACGAGGTCACGTACGGATACGTGCCGTGGTCGATGTCCAAGAGGGCGCCCTGGGCACCTTCGAACAGGATGCTCTTGCCCGCGCGGTTCGCGCGACGAACCTCGCCGCCGACGTCGCCGACGAAGGGCCGCAGCCGCTCGCCGAGGGCGAGGAAGCGCTTGAGTTGGGATTCGAATTCAATCGGCTCCTCCCCATGGACTGTGGCGATCCAGGCGTTCTTCTCGTCCATGGCCGCCTTGAGCAGAGGCCTCAGACGCTCGGCGCTCAGAAGGTCACCGATGCGCACGCCCGTTCGCGAAGCCTTGTCCGCGTAGCAGGGGCCGATGCCGCGGCCGGTGGTCCCGATCTTGCCCTCGCCCTTCCACTTCTCGGCGAGGTTATCCATCACCCGGTGGTGATCGAAGATGACGTGGGCCGAGGCGGAGACCCGTAGGTTCGTACCGTCCACCTTGACACCGCGCTCGAGCAGGCCGTCGAGCTCCGAGAGTAGAGCCTCGGGATCGAGAGCCACGCCGTTGCCGACCACGTTGATCTTGCCAGGATGCAGGATCCCCGAGGGGATCAGGTGCAGCACAAACTTCTCGTCACCGACGACCACTGTGTGGCCCGCGTTCGCACCACCTTGGTAGCGCACGACGTAGTCGGCACCAACGGCAAGGCGATCGATGATCTTTCCCTTTCCTTCGTCGCCCCATTGGGCGCCGAAAACACATTCGGAAGGCATCTCTATTGGGGGTAAGAGACTCGGGGTTCCCTGCAGCCCTAGGTCGGTGCCAAACCCTGTTTGGCAACAAATCACCCCAAGGGCAGGGAAGTAAGGGGGGATTTTCTCCGCAGCTTGCCTAGGGCACAAGGGAAAACTGCCGGGATGGTGCTGCGGTTTCCGCGCGGCGCCCCAACACGCCACTCTAGGCACCCGTGGCGCGAATGCACTTAGAAGTTTCCGAGCCCTCCCGCACGAAACCTACTCTCCGAACCCGCCGCCGCCCGGAGTCTGGAGTTCCACCTCGTCCCCCGCATGCACACGGATGCTGGCTTCGATCGCGAGGCGCTTCCCGCGGCCGACGCCCCCGGCAAAATGCCGCGCACCTCCGGGCTTGCCACCCAGGCCACCCGACAGGCCCCAGGGCCCGCGATGACCGCGCTGGGAGACCCAGGACAGGCGCGCTGGAACCAGGAAGCGCAGCCGGCGCACCAGTCCGTCTCCCCC
>JBLHWM010000155.1:0-8382 GCA_047629095.1 Planctomycetota bacterium
CCGATTCCTTCAGGCGATAGGGAAAGCCGGGCTCTCGGTCATCGCCGAATGCAAGCACAGGTCGCCGTCACGCGGGGCCTTCGGATCCCAACTCTCTTTGAGCAAACGCGCCGAAGCCTACGCCCGCGGCGGCGCTAGGGCGATTTCGGTACTGACCGAAGAGGACCATTTTCAAGGCTCCCCAGAGGACCTAAGAGCGGTGGCCGGCTCCGGCCTTCCAAGGCTACGCAAGGACTTCCTACTCGACGAGGCGATGGTGCTAGAGTCCGTATCCATGGGCGCGGACGCGGTGCTTCTCATGGCCTGCTGCTTGCCTGGCGAGCAACTCCGAGAGCTCCGTGAGGTCGCAAGGCGCGCCGGACTAGTCGTACTCTTGGAGATCCATGACGAGGCGGAACTCGAGCGGGCCCTTGCAGTCGAACCGGACTGTCTGGGAGTCAACGCACGGGACTTGCGCACCTTCGAGGTGGATCTCCCTAAAGCACTGCAGCTGATTCGCCGCGTTGCCACCATGGAGAGCCATCCACTCTTAGTCGCTGAGAGTGGAATCCTGGGCCCGGAACAACTCCAACAGGCGGCGGATGCCGGTGCGGACGCCGTGCTCATAGGCGAGTCCCTCATGCGCGAGGAAGCTCCTGATCGAGCCCTCGCCGAGTGGTTGGAGGTGCTCCGTGATCGCTAAGCACGAACGGCCGATCCCTCGGATCAAAGTCTGTGGCTTAACGCGGCAAGTCGATACAGACCTAGCCCTGTCCTCGGGTGCAGATGCGCTTGGCTTCGTTCACTTCGAGACCTCGCCGCGTCACGTGCCGCTGGAGCAAATCGCCAAACTCATCTCTCAGCTTCGCCACGCGACCGCACAGGTTGCGTTCGTCGGGGTGCTCGTGGAGCCTACGCCAAGGGCCTCCTTGGAGTTTGCGAGGGCAACCGGTGTGACCTGGATTCAATTGGCCGGCCCTGCCGAGGCAGCTCTTTGGGTGGACTTCCCTTTGCCCATCTTGCGCAGCCTTCCCGTGAGTGCAGCGGGCGCCGAAGAGGCGAATCGCTGGAGCGGCATCGCATCGGCCCTTGTCCTCGACCATCCCTCAGGGCCGGGAGGAACCGGACTGCAAGTCGCACCTCAATTAGCCCGCCGCATGGCCCGGGAGTTTCCCTGCTTACTGGCAGGAGGACTCCACGGCGGCAACCTGTCCGAGCTTGTCCAGGCCATCCGGCCCCATGGTGTAGACGCGAGCTCCCGGTTGGAGTCTCGCCCCGGTCACAAGGATCCCACCCGACTCAATCACTACCTTCGCGAAGCCAAGCTTGCCCTGGCATCGACTGCCTCGAAATCAAGATGAAGACCATAGAACCTATCCAGAGCCAGTTTCAACACTCAACCCGATTCGGCGATTTCGGGGGCTGCTACGCGCCAGAGACTCTAATGGCCACGCTTTTCGAGCTTGAACATGCTTGGATTGCCTCGCAGTCCGATGCGAGTTTTCAGGCGCGACTCGCTCAGTTGTTGCGGGACTTCGGTGGTCGCGAGACCCCGCTGTTCTTTGCCGAACGCCTCTCCAAGCAACTCGGCCTTGCCCTCTACCTCAAGCGCGAAGACCTACTCCATACAGGAGCCCATAAGCTCAACAATGCCCTGGGCCAAGCCTTGCTTGCCCAAGCCATGGGCAAGACGCGCATTTTGGCAGAGACGGGCGCAGGCCAACACGGTGTTGCCACGGCAACCGCGTGCGCCCTACTCGGCTTGGAGTGCACCGTGTACATGGGTGCGCGTGACGCCAAACGCCAGGCACCCAACGTCGACCGAATGCAGTTGCTCGGTGCAAAGATCGAGCTGGTCCACTCGGGTTCGGCAACTTTGAAGGACGCCGTGAATGAGGCCCTGCGCCAGTGGACCGCAGATCCGAGTAGCCACTATTTGCTCGGCAGTGCCCTGGGACCCCACCCCTTTCCATCGATCGTTGCAGGTTACCAAGAGGTCATCGGCAAGGAGGCTCGAGCCCAATGTCTAGCCCAGCTTGCAAGGCTGCCGGACCTTGCGGTTGCCTGTGTGGGTGGAGGATCGAATTCGATCGGACTCTTCCGCGCCTTTGTGGACGATGAGTCGACGGACTTGGTTGGAGTCGAAGCGGGAGGCAAGGGCCCGGAATCGGGCCAACACGCGGCGCGTTTTGCAGGAGGTCGGCCAGGCATCCTGCACGGTTGCCGCTCGCACCTTCTACAAGATGAAAGCGGACAGGTGCTGGAGACAAGCTCCATCAGCGCTGGTCTCGACTACCCAGCCGTTGGCCCAGAGCACAGCAACCTCTTTGCCATTGGCCGCGCCAGTTATGGGAGAGCGAGCGATGTCGAAGCACTGGACGCCTTCCAGCGCTTGAGCGCAACCCAAGGCATCTTGCCTGCCCTCGAGTCCAGCCATGCCCTGGCCTGGGTCATTGGGAATGCCAAGCGTCTCCAAGGCCAGAGCGTCCTGCTCTGCCTCTCGGGACGCGGTGACAAGGACTTGGACACGGTTCTGCGCCATGGCTCCCGGGAGGATACCCGATGCCTGTAGCCAACTTACCCAAGCTTGTTCCGTTCCTCATGGCTGGGGATGGCGGGGTCGACCGAACCCTCGCGGTCCTATTAGAGCTCGACCACTGCAAGCCAAACCGACCTGCCTATGTGGAGCTTGGGATACCTTTCAGCGATCCGGTAGCCGATGGGCCGATCTTACAAGCTGCGGCTAAACGCGCCTTGAAAGCTGGAACCACGACCGCAGACGTGTTCCAAGTGGCGAGCCGCTACCGCGATGCTGGGGGCACAATTCCCCTGCTCGCCTTCTCCTACTGCAATCCGCTCTTTCAGGTCTCGTTGGAGCAGACCGTCCAGGATCTCGCGGATGCTGGATTTGCCGGAGCTCTCGTGCCCGACCTTCCCCTGGAGGAGTGGCGCCCTTTTGCCGCAGCTATGTCCCAGCGAAACCTTGCGGCGATCCCCTTCGCTGCACCTACCACCTGCCCCGAGCGCTTGGCCGAGTCCGTGCAGCTTGGGGGCGGGTTCCTGTACGCCATCGGCCGATTGGGCACGACGGGACAGGCGACCTCGATGGACGGCGCGTTGCTACAGAGGTTGGCCCAACTTCGATCGGACTCCCGGTTGCCCGTCGGCGTTGGCTTCGGCATCAGCAGTGCGGCCCACATCCAAGCCCTGCGGGGTCACGTCGACCTTGCCGTAGTCGGCTCGGCACTCGTAGAAGCTATTCATCGAGGAGCTACCGAATCGGGCGCATCCTCGCCCCTCACAACTCACACTAAAGCGGCCCGCATCGCGCGCCAATTCCTCGAGGCCCTCCAGGCATGAATCCCACGACTCTAGACTTTCAACTTACCGCCATCGACCGCGCCCTAGCCGGTCTATTGGAAGAGCGCCTGCGGCTCTTACACGAAGCCCATCCACAAATCCCGAGGGAGCCCGACATGCAAGACATTGCCGGCAATAGCTCCTATCGAGCCAAGGACCTGGGGGCCATTTTTGATGGCATCCATCGGGCTAGCCTCAGCACATTAGATGGGATCGCAAGCACAGGAGGTGCATCGTGATCCTTCGATTCCAAACCGGGACAGATGAAGGCATCGTATCGAGTCTCTGCACCTCTCTCCAAAGCGAGGGCGTCCTCGTATTGCGTTCGCCGGAACAGAAACGGCAGGTTCTTGCCCTCGCGGGGACTCTGTCGGCTGAATTGAAGGAACGAGCCCTAAGCACTACAGGTCTAGAAGAGGTGGTCGAGCGGCGCGGCGAGTGGTTGCGTGCCGACCGCGCCTTCCAAGACCAAGCGACCCTAGTAAACGTGGGCGGTGTGCAGATCGGCGGTGGGAAAGTCGCAGTCATGGCCGGCCCTTGCAGCGTCGAGAGTGAAGAGACCATGACGGAAGTTGCGCGCATCTGCCGCATTGCGGGAGCCCACATTCTGCGAGGTGGCGCCTTCAAGCCACGCACGAGTCCCTACGCCTTCCAAGGCTTGGGGTGGGAGGGTTTGCGGCTCTTGAAAGAAGCCGGCGATGCCCAGGGCCTGCCCGTCATCAGCGAGATCATGGACCAGACCCACCTGGATGCCTTCCTGCACTATGACGTCGACTGTCTACAAGTGGGCGCGCGCAACATGCAGAACTTCTCCCTACTCAAGGCGATCGCCAAGGCTGGCAAGCCCGTGCTTCTCAAGCGCGGGCTGGCCGCGACCGTCGCCGAATGGCTCTCGTCTGCCGAGTACCTGCTTGCCCATGGTTGTGATCAGGTGGTGCTCTGCGAGCGTGGAATCCGCACCTTCGAGACAGCAACCCGCAACACCCTAGACCTCTCGGTAGTGCCGCTACTCGCCAGTTGGACTCACTTGCCCGTGGTGGTTGATCCAAGCCACGCGACCGGTAAGCCGGCTCTCATCCCACCCCTCTCCTTGGCTGCCATCGTAGCCGGAGCTGCGGGAATAGCCGTGGAGGTCCACCCCCGTCCCGAGCAGGCCCGCAGTGACGGTCCCCAAGCACTGCTGCCCGGGGAGCTCGCTGAGCTGATAGCTAAGGGGCGCGCCGTTGCAGGTGCAGCGGGCTACGGATTCCATCGCCAGATGGATCTGCCCGCATGACCTGCCTTGCGGGCAGACGGACTGCCCTCGCCCTTGCGAAGATCGCCTCATCTTTGATGAGCGACTTCCGCAAGGGCGAGGACTGCCTTGCCTAGGCCGAGAGGCCGGCCAGGTTGCGGTTGAGCAGCTCGGCTTCGTGGCCGAGTTCGATAAGACGGGCGCGCTCGCCCTCGACGACCTCGGGGTCGGCGCGCTCCACGAACTTGGCGTTGCTGAGCTTGCGCTCGGTGCCCTCGGCTAGCTTCTGGGTCTTGGCCAAGCGCTGCTCCAGTGCCTCCCGCAGCTTGCCCATGTCCACATCGTCGCCTAGGGGCACGAAGACCTCTAGGCCGCCGGCCACGCCGACTGCGGACGCAGGGGGGCGCTCGGCGGACTCCTCGATGGCTAGGCTGCTGAGGAAGCCGATGCCGCAGGCGGCGTCCTTGAGCTCATTGAGCACGGCGCGGTCCTCGGCCTTGGGCGCAATCAAGATCGCGTCCAGGCGCTTCTTCTCGCCGACCATGGTGACCGAGCGGATGTTGCGCACGGCGCGCACCAGCTCTTGCAGCAGGTCCATGCGCGCCTCGGCGTCCGCGTCCACGGCGATGCCCTCGCCCGTGGGCCAGGCGCTGGTCATGAGCTGGCGCTCGGGGGTCTGGCCGAGGGCCTCGTGCAGCACTTGCCACAGGGTCTCGGTCTGGAAGGGAATGAACGGGTGCAGCATCTTCAGCAGATCGCCGAGCACCCGCGTCAGGGTTCCGCGCACGACCTCGCCGTCCTTGGCGTCGCCGCCTTCCGCAGTGAAGCGCGCCTTGGCCAGCTCCAGATACCAGTCGCAGAAGTCGTTCCAGCAGAAGCGGTAGAGCTTCGTCACGGCGTCGTTGAAATTGTAGTCGTTCAGGTCGCGGGTGACCTCTTCGCGCACGGCTGCCAAGCGCGACAGGATCCAGCGATCTTCGAAGGTCGCGGCCTCGGCCGAGGTGCCCGCGCCGCGCTCGCCAGCCAGGTTCGCACAGACGAAGCGCGAGGCGTTCCACAGCTTGTTGGTGAAGCGGCGCCCGTCGTCGAAGCGGTTCTCGGACAGCTTCACATCCTGGCCCTCGCGGGTCAGGCTGATCAGGCAGAAGCGCACGGCGTCGGCGCCGTACTTCTCGATCATATCCAGGGGATTGATGCCGTTGCCGGCGCTCTTGGACATGCGCTTGCCCTTGCCATCCAGAACCGTGGCGTGGATGAAGCAGGTCGTGAACGGCGTCCGCGAGTCCTCGGGCAGGTCGTCAAGCAGCTCGTGGCCGGCCATGACCATACGCGCCACCCACAGGTAGATGATGTCACGGGCCGTGGCCAAGAACTGCGTCGGGTAGAAGCGCTGCAGGTCCTCGGTCTGGTTCGGCCAGCCGAGGGTCGCGAAGGGCCACAGCCAGGACGACGCCCAGGTGTCCATGACGTCGGGATCCTGGCTGACGAGGGGCTTGCCGGTTTCCGGGTGGATGGAGCCGATCTCGAGGTCCTCCACGGACGCGCAGGGCACGCCGTCCTCGTCGTACCAGACGGGAATGCGGTGGCCCCACCAGAGCTGGCGGCTGATGCACCAATCCTGGACGTTGTTCAGCCAGTCGAGGTAGACCTTGGTCCAGCGTTCGGGGCGGAATTCGAGGCTCTTTCGGTCAATCGCGGCGATGGCGGGCTTCGCCAGCTCCTCCATCTTCACGAACCACTGCTCGCTCACCAGGGGCTCGATGACGGTCTTCGAGCGGTCCGAGATCGGCTGGCTGTGGGTGATGTCGTCGACGCGCTCGAGCTGGCCCATCTCTTCGAGCTGGGCAACGATCTCCTTGCGGGCGAGCTCGCGGCTCTTGCCCTCAAAGGGACCGGCGTTCTCGTTCATCGTGCCGTCTTTGTCGAGCAGCAGGATGATCGGCAGGTTGTGCCGGGCGCCGCGCTCGTAGTCGGCCAAGTCGTGGCCGGGCGTGACCTTCACGCAACCGGTTCCGAGCTCCATGTCCACGGAGTCGTCGGCGACCACGGGGATCTCGCGGTCCACGAAGGGCACACGCACGGTCTTGCCCACCAGGGACTTGAAGCGCTCGTCGTCCGGGTGCACCGCAACGCCGGTATCGCCGAGTAAAGTCTCGGGCCGCGTCGTGGCAACGGTGATGAAGTCGTCCGTACCGCAGATCGCGTAGCGGATGTACCACATCTTGCCCTTGCGGGACTCCATCTCCACCTCGTCGTCCGACACGGCCGTCTTCAGAGCGCAGTCCCAGTTCACGATGCGCGCGCCCTTGTAGACGAGCTTGCGATCCCACAGGCGCACGAACGCCGTGCGCACCGCGGTGATCATGCCCGGGTCCAGGGTGAAGGCCGTGCGCGACCAATCGGCCGAGCAGCCGAGGGCCTTGAACTGGTTCAAGATCGTCGCGCCGTTCTCTTCTTTCCACTTCCAGATCTCGGCCAGGAAAGCCTCGCGGCCCATGTCCTCGCGGGTCTTGCCGGTCTCCTGGAAGATCTTCTTCTCGACGACGGCCTGGGTCGCGATGCCCGCGTGATCCGTGCCGGGAATCCAGAGCGTGTCGAAGCCGCTCATGCGCTTGAAGCGCACGACGATATCCTGGATCGTGCCGTCGAGGGCGTGGCCCATGTGCAGCACGCCCGTCACGTTCGGGGGCGGAATCGCCACCGTGAAGGTCTCGCGCTTCGGCTCGCCTTCGACCAGGGGGGGCGGCGCAAAATCACCGCTCGCCTCCCACTCGGCGTAGATGTCGTTCTCGTACAGGGATGGGTCGTAGCGACTCGGTAGCTCTTTCGGCAGTTCCATAATGCGGCTATGTCACAGCGGCGCATGGGGCGGGTCAAGTCCCGGCGCGCAGTCTCTGGTCGGGAAGGGCAGAAAGAGGCGCAACCTTCGGATTCGAGGCGCGGCTAGGCGTGATTCCCGGGCTCGAGCGGGTCCTCTTCCAACTCCAGCCCTGGTCCCGCCAGGAACCTGCGCCCGGCCGAAGAATCCAGACAGGCGTTCTTGGCGCGCGCACCTTCCAAGCCCGCGTCCATGTGGGTGCCGAGGCGAACTGCGGCCCGCGCCTCTTGCTCGCCAAAGCCGGCGCGGCCCAGCAGGCGCAAGCCCAGCTCCGCCCGGGAGAGCCGCGCGGCGCCGGCCACGTGCAGGATGCCCGCGCGGCCTTCGACGTCGCCGAGCAACCCGCCAACCGCCTCCGGTAGATCGCCGCCGCAACCGCCGAAGAGCACTAACGCCCGGGCCGCGTCCTGGGCATCCATTGCGCAGCGCAGCTCGTCCGTGAACAGCATGGGCTTCGTCCCCGAGCGCACCGCGGCGAGCAGGCTGTCACCAGCGCCGAGGCCTCTACCGAAGGAGTCCCCGTACAGCAGTGGCAAGCGCACCACGAGGGCGCCTGGGTGGGCTGCTAGAACCGCGGCCTCGCCGTCGCGCTTCGACTCGCCATAGGCGCCTAAGGGGCTGGGCGCGTCGCCTTCGGTATAGCGCGCGCTCGCGGAGTTGGCAGGCGGCTCGGCGCCGAAGACCAGGTCCGTGGACGTGTAGATGAAGGGGATGCCCGCTGCCGCACAGGCCCCGGCCAACTCCGCGGGCCACTCGGCATTCAGCCGCCGGGCTCGCGACTCGTCCTTGGACGCAGCTCCCATGGAAGAGACGGCGCTCAGGTAGAAAACGGCCCGGGGGCTTTGGGCAGCACTTCCGGGGATCCGATCGAGTCCGGCCCCTTGTTGCATCCCGTCGCATTCTAGGAATCCAGCGCCGAAGCCGAGGTCTT
>JBLHWM010000156.1:0-8356 GCA_047629095.1 Planctomycetota bacterium
TCATTAGACTGCCGGACAGCTCGACCTCGCCGACGCGGAACGCCGCGAAGCCGGGAGTCCACGCGGGCTCCATGCCGGCGAGATAGAGGGCGAGGGATCCCTCGGAGTTCGCATACCAGATCGTTAGGGGTAAGCCGGGCCGCTCGGGGTCCTCGAAGGTTGCAGCGAAGCCGTCCTCGGCCATGTTCCAGAGGCGACCGTAGAAGCGGAAGCCGGACTTGGTCCAAGTGAGACCGACCTTTTCTAGAAGCGCGGCGATCTCTTCCCCGCCGGGCTCTTGGAGCCGCGCGGGTGTGGCGAGAACAATACGCGGTAGCTGCTCATCGACCGCCGCCGCTCCGGGCTCGAGCACGACTAACTTATAGCCGTGAAAGCGCCCAGTTGCCATGGATGCCGAGGCGAGGCTCGCCGGTCCCGAAGGGTAGACCTGCACCTCCTGGGAGGAGACGAAGTTGTGGCGAAGCTCCCACAGATCCGACGCGCTCGAAGCGGGACGAGGCAGGAGGATCAGGAGCAAGACCGCGCCCAAAAGGCGCCAAGAGAGCGGGGCCGAAAACATGCAGGAAGCTTACCTGTCTAGGGGCTCCAAAGCCCTAAAGAACCGATCTGAAGCGGCGCCAACCCCGATCGAGGGGTAGATTTAAGAACACGCGTGGAATCGCGTCCGTGTAGGGAACTCGCAGTCACGGAGCGCCGTCTCTCTTGTAGGCCTAGGAAGCGCATGGCGCGTATACTGGGCTTCCCCCCCCTGCTGGCTAGATCCCAGCCTTGTTCCAAGCCCCTCTCCGAATAGAAATAGCATGAAGCCGTCCACTAAGACAGTGATCACCTTTGCCGCCGCCCTCTGCCTCGGCTCGACCTCCTTAGCCCAGGAAGCGTTCTCTCCGATTCAGATCGCCCAGGGTGACCTCGAGGCCGCCATTGTTGGCGAGGCCCCGTTCCTCGCGGATCAAGTCATCGTCCGCTTCATTGACGGCGTAGACTTCGAAGCCGCTGGGCGTCTTTTGGACGGCGAGCGCTTCTTCGTGAGCGAGGCTCTTGTGCCCGCTCTCAACATGCACTTGGTGCGCATCAACGACAAGACCCGCGTTGCCGAGGTGATCGAAGAGCTCAGCGCAATGGAGTCCGTACTCTATGCCAGCCCCGACGGCGTTAGCACGTCCAGGGACACCCTGCCGAACGACCCGTCCTACGGAGGACTGTGGGCCCACACCAAGATGCAGTCTGCGAAGGCCTGGGACCTTGGTACCGGTAGCAGCGAGTTCGTGATCTCGGTTGTAGATGGCGGTTGCAAGATCAACCACGTGGACATCGCTCCGAACCTCTACAGGAACTTGGCGGAGATCAACGGCACCAACGGCGTCGATGACGACGGCAACGGCTACGTCGACGACAAGAACGGCTGGAACGCTTACAACAACAACGGCAACATTCCGAACGACGGACACGGCACCCACTGCAACGGCATCGCCGGTGCCCAGGGTAACAATGGTACGGGAGTGACCGGTGTGAACTGGAACACGACCCTGATGCCAGTAGCTGGAAGCACCGGTTCGACCTCGGTTGTGACCAAAGCCTACAACTACGTCTACAACCAGAAGAACCAGTGGATCAACTCCGGTGGCTCGAAAGGCGCCAACGTGGTTGTCACGAGCAACTCGTTTGGTATCGACAAGGGCAACTGCAACACGACCTACAAGGCGTGGGACGACCTCTACAACTTGATGGGTTCCGTGGGCGTTCTGTCCTGTGGTGCGACCGCCAACGCCAACTGGAATATTGACAGCGTCAAGGACACCCCCACCGGTTGCGCCAGTGACTTCATGGTGTCGGTGACGAACACCACCTCCAACGACACCAAGAACAATGGTGCGGCTTACGGCCTCAACACGATTGACTTGGGTGCACCGGGCACGGGCATCAATAGCACTTACTCAAACGGTGGCTACGCCAGCTTGACGGGTACCTCGATGGCTACGCCCCAGGTGGCCGGCGCGATCGCGTTCATGCACAGCGTGGCGAGCACCGACTTCGCGACCCTGCGCTCGTCCAACCCGGCCCAGGCCGCTCTTGAGCTCAAGACCATGCTGATGAACAGCGTGGACCCCCTGAGCAGCTTGAACGGCAAGACGGTCTCCGGTGGACGCCTGAACCTCTTCAAGGCTGGTCAAGCCATTGCTAACTTTGGCGGCGGCGGAGGTCCTGTCGGAGGCGACGGAACGGTCACCGCTTATGGAATGGGCCTAGGTGGTGCCAATATCGGCAGCTTGGTCTCCCCCAGCGTCCCGAACATCGGCACCACGATGCAGTTCACTGCAACGGGCTTCTTGAACACCTCGAGCCTTCGCATGGTGCTCTCCACCGGCCAATCGGCTGTCCCGATCTTGGGTGGCACCCTGCTGGTGGACTTTAGCACCATCGCTGTGGACCAAACTTTCGGCCCCACGTTCTTCGGCGCGGCCGTGACCAGTATCGCTATCCCCGCCCTCCCGGGCATCATTGGCCTGACGGTCTATACCCAGGTCGGCGGCATTGACGCCACCCAGAGCCAGGGCGTCGCCCTCAGCAACGGTCTGGCCCACACGATCGGCTCCTAACCAAGGACCATCGAGCGGGCCTCCCCCTCGGGGAAGGCCAATCTAAGACTGGGGCCAGGTAGCCATGCTGCCTGGCCCCAGTTCCGTTCTCGCTTTGTGCGGCCCCGCCGATTAAACTGCCCCCATGGCAGCTCCCCACTCCTCCACGCCGAACTCGATCCGCAACTACTCGGATCGGCACCTCGACCCCGCCCAAGCTGCGGCCTATCGAGTCAAGTTCCAGCGCTCTTTCACCCGTCGCATGAGTACCGCCCGGGAGACGCGCCTTGTGGCCGGCGCCTTTCGGCTGGCCCTTCAGCATGTCGAGCAACCCGCCGTCGTTCTCGACTACCCTTGTGGCGCCGGTCGCTTCGCGCCCATCTTCGCGGGCGCCTGCGCGGGTTACCTCGCGGGGGACCACTCGCCGCATATGATCGCCATTGCCAGCGACGTGCTCCGGAGCGCGGGCATGGGCGATAAGTTAGTGGGAACGACCGAGGGAGACGCTCGTAAGATGAACCTCGAGGACAACGCCGTGGACCTGGCCGCGAGCATGCGCCTCTTGCACCACTTCCCCGACCAAGTGGACCGCCTCGCGATCCTTCGGGAGCTGCGCCGGGTCTCGAAGGGGCCCCTTGTGACCAGCTTCTTGGACGCGTCGTCCACCAAGCAACGCAGCCACCTGCGCCGGTGCAAGAAGCGCGGCAAGGCCAGCCGCCGCGTGCTGCTTACCCCCGAACAGTTTGCCGCCGAGGCGGCCCAAGCAGGCTGGACCGTGAGCCGCACTTGGAAGCTCTCCAACCTATTCTCCGGCCAGTGCGTGGCCCTGCTACTTCCCCATGGCTAAGCTTTTTTGGCAGAACGATATCTTCGAGGCGGCCTTTCGCGAGGCCGGCCTCGACAGTCTAGACGAGCTTTGCCACGAGTCCTTGAAGCTCAGTGGCGATGTGGTGACCACAGCGCGCACGCGGCGCTTGATTCGCTTGCATCTGCCGTACAAGGTTCCCGGCACCGATGGCGTAGGCCAGCCCGTGAGCTTCTATGTCAAGACCCAGGTCGTGCCCACCTTTGGGGTGCCACCTAAGAAGTGGTTGAGCTACTTCATGAAGGGCACGCCGGTTGGACGTGAGGGGCGCAGCCTGAGACGCCTAGCCGACCTGAATGTCAAGACGCCCCTTTTGGTTGCCGCAGGTGCGCGCGGTCACTTTCCAGGCACCATGAAGGCCGTGATCATCACCCGCGGCCTCGACACACATATGGATCTTGAGGCGTACCTCGAGCAGGAGACCGATGACCAAAAGCGCATGGTGACTGCCGATTGCGCACGGCTTCTCGTTAAGGCTCTGCACAAGCGCGGCTTCTCCCTCGGCGGTGCTCGCTACCGCAATTTTCTGGTGCCCAAGATCGGCACCGAGTCCATCTTCCAGGTGGCACTGATCGACCAGCCCGATTTTGGGCGCGCACCGCATAGACGCGCCCGCGACCTCAGGCTGATGAGCCAAGATCACGGGCGCTTCTTCTCAGGGTCTCAGAAAGGGTCTTAGTTCGATTCCCGCTGGACACTGTCCATTTGAGCACGATCCACCTTGGTCTCCGCTTTCGGGAGCGGGCTCGGGACGGCCTGGTCGCCGGCTGGCGTCAAGAGGTCGTGGGCCAGGGCCGGGGAAGGAGTCACCACAACGTCGTTGTGCTGCTCGGCGGCGATCGTGCGCTCGGCAATCATGGCCGAGTAGAACTGGGCCACATCGAATTCGTGAGGAGCGTAGACCAACTCGAGTCCCATCAGCTGATGGAGCGCCATGAGGGCCTCTTCAAGGCTCGCGCCGTCGCCGGTCATGACCTCGACAAGGTTCAAGCCACTGAACGGCTCGCGCTGGTCGCGCAGGGCAAAGAGCGCGGTCAGCGCCGGTGAAGGGCGGACGGAGACGGGCTCTTCCGAGCCGCGCTGAACCGTCAGTCCATCCATGTGGGTCGAGCCCCAGTAGTTCTTCGTCGTCACGCCGAAGGTCGTGTCGGGATGCACCATGAAGTGCGTCTCGCCGGCCTTGGTCAGATCGAAGCGCGTCCGGGGTGCGTTGCTCTTGTGGGAGATCGTGAAGTTCAAGCGCTCGGGGTTGCGCTGCTCTTCCACCAAGCGGAACTGCTCGCCCATGGGCAGGCTGCGCACGCGCTCGAGATCGGCCTTGGTCAGGCCAAGGGACTCGAAGTCCCAGGAACTTGTGTCTTGCCAGCGGATGAAGCGCATGTCTGAGGCCTCAATGGCCTGCCAGATTGCGCTCACATCCAAGTGCACTTCGCCGCTCTGCATGTAGCTGTCGACAAACTCAGCGTCATCCACCAGGGATGCGCGGCGCCAGTCGGCGTTGTTCGGTTCGGCCTGCACCATATGGTCGACTTGATCACGGGCAGCCTCAAGGCGCTCGCGGAGGGGCGCATTGCGCTCGATCGCACCGTTGATCGCCTCGGAGATGAGCGCGTAATGGGCACGGCCGCCGCGTAGATTCGCAGTGACCAGTCCGTGCTCGGCGAGCATCGGACGCAAGGCCGCAAGCAGAGACTGAAAGTCCATGCCTTGGGCCGGGTTGTCGTTGATTCGAATCACATCGTAGCCGCCTTCGGGGATGTCGACGCAGGCGAGCGAGTCGAAGGCCACCTTTTGAAAGGTGATGTTGTTCAGGCCGCGGGCTGCAGCCTCTTGGCGCGCCTCTTCCAGTGCGGTCTCGTTGCAGTCAATGCCGAGGAACTCGACATCGGGCTGGGTACCGGCGCTGATCAGGGCTTCGCTTCCGCGGCTACAGCCGACGTCGAGGACCTGGATGGAGCGCGGGAGGACGCGGGATTTTTCACCGTAGCTGAGCACCAGGCGCGCGCAAAAGCCGTCGCCTCGGCTGGTCGTATCGGCAATCGTGTTCGAGTCTTGGGTGTTCTGGTTCATGGCAAGGGTTCCCCGAGTGGGTCGGGGATAGGGAAAGGAATGCCCGATCCGTTGGGACCAGGTGGAAATCATCTCCCCATGTCTCGACCACACTTGGAAAACCCTTTAGGCCCGGAAAGATTTCCCGTGGCCTTTTCTGGGCTGGCCCCAAGTCTGGGACACCCAGTCCCCCCTTATAAAGATCCTAGCCCGCCGACGGTCCCGCCTGGAGCAGCCTAGGAGATGCTCTGGAGTTCCAGCGCTCTCGCGTAGGCTCCACCCTTGGCCTGCAGTTCGGCGTGGGTCCCCAACTCGGCAAGGCGGCCGTTTTCGAGAACGGCAATGCGGTCCGCGTTCTGAATCGTGGAAAGCCGGTGCGCAATAACGATCACCGTGCGACCCGCCATCAAGGTCTCGAGCGCTTCCTGTACTCCGCGCTCGGACTCCGTGTCCAAGGAGCTGGTCGCTTCGTCGAGCAGCAGGATCGGAGCTCCCTTTAAAAGAGCGCGCGCGATGGTGATGCGCTGGCGCTGGCCACCCGAGAGGCGGGCGCCGGCGTCGGCGACGTTGGTCTCGTAGCCATCCGGCAGGCCCATGATGAAGTCGTGGATCTGGGCTGCCCGGCAGGCGGCAAAGAGCTGCTCGTCGGTCGCGTCTTTCTTCGCGTAGCGCAGGTTCTCGGCGATGGAAGTATGGAACAGGAACGGCGCTTGATCCACCATGGAAAATGAGCCCATCCAGCTGTCCAAGGACAGGTCGCGCAGATCGTGGCCATCGACTTCGATCGTTCCACCAGTCGGGTCGAAGAATCGGCAGACCAACCCCATGAGGGTGGATTTACCGCTGCCCGATGCCCCCACGATTGCCAAGGTCTCACCTCGCTTGACATCCAGGTCTAAACCCGAAATGGCCGGTCCATCGGCGGCGGGATAGCTGAAGCTCACATTGCGAAAAGCTATCTTGTCCCAGAAGTCGGTCATGCTGCTAGCGTCTGGCTTCTCGACAATATCTGGAGTCTCATCGAGCAGCTCCTGCAGGCGTTCCGACGCCCCGACGGACTCCTCGATCCTAGTGATCGCCTTGATGAACCGCTTGATATGAGTATAGGCCTGTGCGTTCGCCAGAAAGAAAAGGGAGAGGGAGCCGATTGCGTCAGGGCCCGAAAACCAGCCATAGCGAACGCCCCCAAGCCCAACGATCAGCAACAGGATGCCCAAGCCGATTTGCGTAGAGAAGGTCGTCCAAGCCTGGGTCTGGGACTTTGCCCGCACCATGCGCATCGAGGTCGTCAGGTAGTCCTCGTTGAGCTCCTCATACCGCTTGAGCTCTTGCTCCTCCGCGCGGAAAGCCTTGACTGTTCGGATGCCAAGGAACATCTGAGAGAGCACCTGAACCGACGCTCCCAGGCTCGTCAGACTCTTGGTCGAACGCTTGCGCACCTTCTTGGAGAGCATCGAGACAGGGATCGCGATCAGGGGCATGGAAACCACCATGACGCCAGTCAGCATCGGCTCGCTGCTGAAGGCAGCGACCAAGTAACCTATCGCAAGGAAGCCATTCTGCATCAGGTCCCGGAAGACGACCTTGACGGCCCCCAGGGTCATCTGCATGTCCGCGCTAATCCGGGAGAGCAGATCTCCAAGCTTTCGTTGGCCGTGGTAGTGCAGACCAAGCCCCATCAAGTGCTTTGTGATGTGCAGGCGCAACCCCACGATCATACGTAGGGACACGTAGTTCGAGAGTTGATTGAAGAGGTACTGGAACAGCGAAGCTGCGACGGTCAAGACAACTAACACCAGCAGGACAGCAGCCAAGACGCCCATCCGTGGGTCCTCGATGAGAGTCCCACCAAAGCCATTCCTTATCGACTCACCAACTGCGATGAAGAAGTGATCAAACACGCCCGCTTCGCCAAAGCCTGTCCAGCCGCCAGCCGATTCAGCCGCCGCCTTGATCTCCTCTGGCGTGAGCTTGCTGAACAGCACCAGGTTGAACACCGGCGAGATCAGCACGATCACCGCAGCCGTGGCTGAAGCTGCTAGGGCACCTAAGAGCGTAGCCAGAAATAAGAGCGACAGGATCGGCCGCGCGTGGGGTGCGAGCAGTCCAAAGGACGCGCGCCAGGCCTTGTTGTTTTTCTTCGACGATGCCATGAGTCACTGTGGGGTCACCGGAGAGCGGCGGGCCATGATGAGCGCAAGAGTCTACCAATCGGCCTCGGCAACTGCCCGGCCAGATGTTCTCCTGCTCTTCAGTATCCTCTCGGCCCGCCTCGGTGAAGGCTGCTTCCCCCCGCAGAATCCCCCTAATTGGCTTGGGATCGGAGGTCCCCTCCCTTTGGATTAGCGCTGGGCATCTGCTAAGCTGCCGCCATGCAGATCGCCCTCGTTCACATGCGGCACGCCCACAGTGGCGGAACCGAACGCTACCTGAATCTGCTGTCGGCCCACCTCGCAGAGAGCGGCCATCGGGTCACAGTGATCTGCCGGACCCACGAGGAGCCTTCCCACGCCGACATCCAGTTCGTCGTGCTCAAACAGGCGACCTTGGGATCAGCCAGCCGCATGTGGCGCTTCGCAAAGGCAGCCGAGCGCTACCTACAAAAGAACCCGTTTGACGTCGTCTTCGGCCTGGGCAGGACGTGGACCCACGACGTAGTCCGCCTCGGAGGCGGCTGTCACCAGACGTACTTCGAGTTGGCCCACGCCGCAACCCAAAGCCCCGTAGAGCGCCTCTTCCGAAAGGGCCACCTGAAGCACAAGTGGGCCCTTGAGATTGAGCGGCGCGCCTATGCCCCCAGCCCCGATCGCATCGGCGGTGCCCGGCCCGTGATCATCGCGAACTCGGACCTAGTCCAGCGGGACGT
>JBLHWM010000157.1:0-8345 GCA_047629095.1 Planctomycetota bacterium
AGCTCGAGGTCAGCGGCATTGTGGGTGGACTCCACATCTCGGCCGAACTCGACGATGAGAAGCTTGCGGGCACCATCACCTTCGAGGGCGCGGAGTACAGCTTCGAGGCCGAGCGCGAGTCTCGCGGCTACACCGTCGCCGGTCGTTCGGAAGATCGCAAGCCCGAGGCGGGACCGAAGGATCCGAAGGGCATGCCCAAGGAGCCGAAGTTTGACGCTTACCTAGACCCGCTCGCCCGGGCAATGGACGGCAACTGCGCCGTGATCGTTGACGCGAACCGCGATGACGAGATCCTCGACTGTGTGGCTGCTTTTGAGGCCGTGGGCATCAAGCCCGTGCTCCTTGGCGCAGCCGACATCCACAAGGTGATGGCTCAGGTCAGCGGCCGTATCGCCGGTGTCCTGCCCAACCGTTGGCCCCTGCGCGGGACCAAGGGCATTGCCACGGTCAACCGCTTCGCCGAGCTCCAAGAGGCCGGAATCCCGGTCGCTTTTTACTCGGCTGCCGAAGAGGGCGCTGGGGATCTACTCCTGATGGCCGCTTACGCGGTTGTCGAAGGTATGAGCCCGAACGGTGCACTCAAGGCGCTGACCTCGGATGCCGCGACACTGCTCTCGATTGACGACCACGTAGGTCGCCTCGAAGTGGGCCTTGATGCTGACGTCCTTCTCTTGGACAGAAGCCCTATGGAAGTCACGGCGCGCGTTCAGCGCACCTGGGTCCTTGGCCGCGAGGTCCTCTAGACGCTTACATGCTGAACGTTTTAGCTAACTGTCTGCTCTCGGCGACTCTCGCCGTGGCTCCTGGTGACGAAGGTCTCCCGGCGCCCGGTGAGATCGGCGGGCCCGAGTTGACCTATCGCGCCGCTAAGATTTTGACCATGGCCCAAGAGGGACCCATGGTTGTGAACAACGGCGTCGTGGTGGTCCGCAATGGGCTGATTGCATTCGTAGGCAAGGAGCGAGATCTGCCCGTCAGTGACTCGCGCGAGATCACCGACCTAGGTGACCTTTGGTTGATGCCGGGCATGATTGACCTGCACACCCACGAGTCGGGCATGTCCCTGTACCAGGGCAACGATCTCAACGACACGGTGTACCTGACCAACCCGGGCTTGCGCGCCTCTGCCGCAGTCCTGCCAGGTAACTCACCCTCCATGCGCGCAGCTTCTGTGGGCGTGACGACGGTGCTCTATATTCCCGGCTCCGGCTCGAACATGGGCGGCGCTGGGGTTCTTCTCAAGACCGGCTTCGACAAGTACGAAGAAGCCGAGCTGCGCAACCCGGGCTCTTTGAAGTTGGCCCAGGCGGGCAACCCTGAGAGTTGGGTTATGGGCGTCAACCGTAGCTTTATGAACTGGAACACGCGCAACACCTTTAAGCGTGGGCTTGCCTACGCGGCGAAGTGGGCCGCCTACGAAGATGCGGCTGATGACGAGAAGGGCGAGGCGCCGCTCGTTGACCCCCAATGGGAGCTCTTCCGTGCGTTGGCCAAGGGCGAGGCTCAGGTCTCTACCCACACCCAGATCTACCAGGTAGTGCTCGAGACCTTGACCATGGTTCGTCAGGAGTTTGGCTTGGACGTCTACATCGACCACGGCACCATCGGCGCTTGGCGCCTTGGCGGCATGGCCGAAGAGTTGGGTGTCCAGGCGATCCTCGGCCCGCGCAACGTGGACTCGCCGTCACGCGGCTTCATGCGCTGGGCCGGCAATATTGAAGCGGAAGGTTTCCGAGGCGTCGCCGCTGGCTACCAAGAAGCTGGCCACAAGTGGATCGGCTTCAATACCGATGCGCCCATCATCTCCGACGAGGAGTTTGTCATTCAAGCTGCCATGGCCGTTCGCTTTGGCCTCAACGACACACAAATGGACTCTGTCCGCGGCCTGACCATCGTGCCGGCCGTCGCTGCTGGCGTCGAAGACAAGGTCGGCAGCATCGAGGTTGGCAAGCACGCCGACCTGATCCTAATCAACGGTCACCCCGCTGACCCCCGCTCCCGCATCGAGAAGGTGCTAATCGAAGGCCGCCAGGTCTTCGATCGCGACACAACCACCTCCGCCGACGCACGGGCCAAGTAACTTCCAATGAAAGCACTCCTGATTCCCTCTGCACTCTTTCTCCTACCAGCCCTGGCCCTTGGTCAAGCTGGTGAGTTCTTGCCCGATGGCCGCCAGATCACCCCGGCTGCCTACGAGGCGCCCCTGCGCACGACAAAGGTCACCTCTGAAGCGAAGTTCGCGATCCTCTCTTCGAAGATCGTGACCTGTGCGGAAGTGGGTGCGCCGGTTGTGAATAACGGTGTGTTGCTTGTCAGCGCCGGCAAGATCGAGGCCATCGGCCGCCAGGGTCAGATTGTGATCCCCGAAGGCTATGAGATCATTGACGTTGGCGACAACTGGGTGACTCCGGGCATGATCGACCTGCACTCCCACGTCGGCGGCTCCCTTACAGTCAACGACCTGAACGACACGGTCTTCCTCACCAACCCGGGCCTTCGAGCTTCAGCGGCCATCACCCCTGGCAACAGGAACCTGCGCCGTGCCCTTGCGGCTGGCGTGACGTCGGTGCTGTACATTCCCGGTTCGGGCTCGAACATCGGCGGCCAGGGAATCCTGATGAAGACAGGGTTCGAAACGTACGAATCCACCGAGATCCGGAATCCCGGCTCCATGAAGCTTGCCCAGGCTGGCAACCCCGAGCGCTTTGCATTCGGTGTAGCGCGCAGCTTCATGAACTGGCATACCCGCGACACCCTCAAGAAGGGAATCGCCTATGCCCAGGGATGGGAGGACTTCGCCGAGGGTGCAGGCCCGAAGCCGGAGATGAACATCCAGTACGAGGTCTTCCGCTGGCTCAAGCCCCACGCTACCCAGATCTCCGCGCACACCCAGCAGTACCAGGTCGTCTTGCAGTCCTTGCAGCGCGTGGTCAAGGAGCTCGATATGCCTCTCTTCATCGACCACGGTACCATCGGTGCCTGGAAGCTTGGCAAGCTCGTCAAGTCGCTCAACGTTGCTGCTAGCCTCGGCCCGCGCAACGTCGATGTGCCCTCCCGCGGCATGATGAATTGGGCCCAGAACGTCGAGGCTGAGGGATGGCGCGGCACCGCAGCCGGCTACCAGCAGGCTGGCGTGATGCAGATCGCATTCAACACCGACGCTCCGGTGATGCCCCAGGAAGAGCTGACCCTCCAGGCGACGATCGCCGTCCGCTTTGGCTTTGACGACACGTCCATGCAGGCCATGCGCGGCCTCACCATCATTCCCGCCACGATTGCTGGTATCCAGCACCGCGTGGGCTCCCTCGAGGTTGGCAAAGAAGCTGACATCCTGATCATCACGGGCCACCCCGTAGACCAGCGCAGCTCCATCGAGCGCGTCTGGCTCGATGGCCACGATGTGTACAACGCCGACGAGAAGCGCGAGTACTAAGTTGCCGAAGACGTCCCACATCACGCGCCTAGCGCGCAGGCTCAGCCTGGTTGCCCTTGGGGTTGCCGGTGCGGGTTCTGCGTGGGCGTCAGATGGGACGGGACCTGCCATTGGGGCCGATTTGGTCGAGGCAGTTCAGGGGCAGGACACCTATCAAGGCGTTCGCCCCCTCGTGCTCGGGCACAAGCAGACCAACTCCAAACCTCTTGCGATTCTTTGCGGGCGTTTGTTGAGCATGGCGGACTCGGATGCGATCTTCGATCCGGGGATGCTGCTGATGCGCAATGGCGAGATCGAGTACGTGGGCAAGCCGATGGACATCCCCGCTGACTACGAGGTGCTCGATCTGGGTGAGACCTGGGTCACCCCCGGACTTGTGGACCTGCACTCTCACATCCAGTCTGGTGACTGGCGCGACACCAACGATATGGTGATGCCCACGAACGAGCCCTTCTCGACGCGGCCTGCGATCGTGTCCTCGAATCCTGACATGCGCCGGGCTTGCGCTGCTGGCGTGACGACGCTGTTTGGGATCCCCGGCAGCGGAACGAGTATCTCAGGCTTCGGTGTGCTGTATAAAACCAAGACGAACGCGAGCTACGAAGAGATCGTGCTCGCGGACCCCGGTGGCATGAAGGTCGCCCAGACCAACAATCCCGAGCGTGACGCAGGGGACCTGGGTGCAACTCGGGCCGGCTTGAGCTGGCTCTTGGAAGAGGTCAACGACCGCGCTGTCGACGTCCGCGATCAGGGCATCTTCGATCCGGCCCTCGACAACCTGCGCCGCATCCAGTCGAAGGAGTTGCCCGTGCTCATCCACTGCGCAGGCAGCGACGGTGTGGCCAGCACGGTTCGCATGTGGCGCGGCACTTACGACACGCGCAGTGTCTTGAGCCACGGTAGCTTCGACGGGCACCACGCCGCTGCATACGTCGCCAAGATGGGGATGCCCGTGAACCACGGGCCTCGCACCTTCAACATGACCTACGGCATTCGCGAGGGTCGCTTCGTCAACACATCCAAGGCCTACACCGACGCCGGTGTGCCTAACTTTTCACTCACCACCGATGCTTCGGTGATTCCCCAAGAGGAGTTCTTCCTCCAGGGGACCATGTCCGCGCACTTTGGCTCGGACCCCTATCAGATGCTCCAAGCGCTGACCATCAACCCGGCGAAGAGCTTCGGGATTGAGGATTCAGTCGGCAGTCTCGAGGTTGGCAAAGATGCCGACATCGTGATCTGGTCCGGCGATCCCCTCGACCCCCGCACTTTCGTGGAGTCGGTGATCATCGACGGTGACATCCAATACAGTCAGGCCGAAGACGGCCAGTGGTTTTGATCCCTCCTTTCAATCTATGAAGATGAAAAATATCCTTATCGGAGTCAGCTGCGCCCTTGGGCTGCAGCTCGCCGCAACCGCAAGCAGCGGAACTCCTGATTTGTTTGCCTTACGCGTTGGTAGCGCCGAGACCGTCAGCCATGGGACCATTCCCCATGCGGTGATCCTGATTGAGCACGGCAAGATCGTGACCATCGGGCAGGACCTGGAAATCGAGCGCGGTATTCCCGTGATCGATCGACCCGATTGGGTTGCCATGCCTGGCTTCGTGAACTGCTACTCCCGCGCTGGCATGACCAGCTTTGGCAGTAACGGAACCGTGCCTTCGGTCCAATCCTCAACAGAGCTCTACCCGAATCAGGCCATCTACGGTGACCTGCTCGAGGTCGGAGTGACCACCCTTGGGCTCTACCCTCCTGGCAACGGGATCCCCGGCCAGGCTGTGGCCATACGCACAAGCGGCAGCACCGCCAAGGAGATGATTCTTCAGGACAGCGTCTACATGAAGATGCTGATGCGCTCCAACGCGAGCTCTAAGAAGATGATCCGCGGCGCCTTCGAAGAGGCCGACGACCACAAGGCGGATGTCGAGAAGGCCCGCGAGAAGTGGGAGAAGGACACCGAGAAGTGGGAGAAGGATCAGAAGAAGAAAAAGGATGCGGCCAAGAAGGATAAGGAGAAGGACGGTGCCGCTAGGGGTGCCGAGGACGAAGAGGACAAGGGTCCCGGCGATTTCGTCGAGCCGACTCCGAACGGAACCGCCTCCGCCTTCATCGACCTTCGCAACGGCGACCTCTCAGCCTTGATCAGCATCCGCAAAGCAGGCGACTACCTGCACTTGATGGACGCCCTTGGTGAGGAGGACTTCGACTGGGTCCTACGGGTCCCGCTCCGCGATGATATCGATCTCTTCGAGGTCACGGACAAGCTCGCAGAAGACGAGCGCACCGTGGTCATCGAGCCACGCCTGACCCTGATGGCCTGGACCATGCGCGAGCGGAACCTTCCGGCCGAGCTATCCACCGCAGGCGTGGACGTCGTGTTTGTGCCGAATGGCGACACCCTCAAGAACCACAAGGACTGGCGCTTCCACGTCGGGCACATCGTGAAGCGTGGCATGGATTACCAAGCCGCTCTTCGTGCGATGACTCTCGGTCCTGCCGAAGTACTGGGCCTTGGCGATCGCCTTGGCAGTCTTGACGTTGGCAAGGACGCCAACATATTGTTCTTCAGCGGGGATCCCCTGCAGCCGGCCTCACTCCTCGAGATGGTGATGATCGACGGCGAATTCGTAAGTGACGAGGTGGTGCGCTAATGCTGCTCAAAAAGAAACGTTTCCTGACTCCCGCTATTGCTCTTGCGAGCGCAGCACTCTTCGCAGCTCCGATCCTTGCGGCACCCTTCACTTTTGAAGATGCCGACGAGGAAGAGCCGGATACCTACCTTGCCGTGCAAGGTGGCGACATCTACACCGGCACCGGTGAGATTCTTCGCGGAGCTACCCTGCTCTCGAAGAACGGCAAGATCGAGGAGATCGGCTACAACCTCTACCTCCCCAAGGACACGGAAGTTGTCGACGCCAAGGGCCTTCGGGTTTACCCCGGCCTTGTCGCCCTCTCCGCCTCCACGCGCATGACCCAGGGCACTTTTGCCCCAGGGCTTGAGTTCCACGAGTTCACGCCCCACAACGAGCACGAGGGTGTTTGCGGCGACTGCGGCAAGAGTCTCGAGGAGATCATTCCTCCAGCGCTCGATCCCGGCGAGACCTCCACGGAGCACCTGGCTGTTGAGGGACTCAGGAGTGACTTCGATGACTCCTACGATCCGTTCAATGGCTACCTGGTGATGGCCCTAGGCAACGGAATCACGACCATGCAGCAGTCGACCACCGCGGTCAAGATGCTGCGCGGCCGTATCGATGGCGTGACCATGGCCGACAAGAGTCAGACCAGCTTCTCCTGGAGCGGGTTCAACCCATCGGGCAAGGCCGACCTTCGTGAGAAGTTCCGCGCCGGCAACCAGTACCTGATCGACTTCCGTCGCTGGGAAGAGCTCGTCAAGAAGGACAAGGAGCTGAAGGAGCCCAGCAAGAAGGGGATCGACGCCCGCGTCCTCTCCGTTTTGGAAGGCGAGACGATGGCGAAGTTCACGTCCAACGATCGCGACGATCTCTTGGGCATTGCTCGCCTGGCCCAGACCAACAAGTTTCGCCCGGTGATCTCCGGTTGTGTAGAGGGTTGGATCGTTGCCGAGGAGCTCGGCCGCGCCGGCGCCTACGCCATCGTGACTCCGCGCAGCCGCTCTGATCGATCCGAGGACCTCTCACGGAAGTCCGGTTCGAGCATCGAGAACGCAGCCATCCTCCACGCAGCCGGCGTGCAAGTGGCCGTGGTTCCCGCCAACACCTCTATCGATCTCGGGGGCATCAGCGGCCGCGACCTGCTGCACCTACCGATCGAGGCCGGCTTCGCCGTTCGCGGTGGCCTGTCCGATAAGGCTGCCCTTGAGTCGATCACGATTGTTCCAGCCCGCCTGCTTGGCGTTGACCATTTGGTCGGCAGTCTAGAGATCGGTAAGGATGCCGACATGATCCTGTGTGATGGAGACATCATGCACTACCAGACCTTCGTCCAGTACACGATCGTCGGTGGGGAGCAGGTCTACGATAAAGAGGAAGAGGTCTTCTACGCGCACATCCGCCCCCGCGGCGAGGTTGCCGTGGACGCCGGAGAAGCTGTTCCCGAGGCGGCAGACGCGGAGTAACCTCGACCGAGGTTTTGTGGATGAAGACGAGGTTGTCCCCGGCACTCCACAAGTTATCCACAACGCGGGCGCCGCTCTAAACTCTGTATTCACAGGGGCTTAGTGCGGCGCCCGCCCATTTGCCGAACGCCCTCCTAACGCCTATTTTCCCCAATCCACCAGCAGCATCCATATCCCATTGGGTCTTGGGGCCTCTAGGGAGCTATGCTTGCCGCCTACTGAACTGATCCCGATCGATCTTGGCCCCAACCCGACGGCTAAGCGCTCCGCCTAGGAATCCCCCTCCGCAATGACACTGAGCAACCTGCTCCGCACGCTCGGCACTAACCGCCGTGACGGCCGGAACCTGACCCACGACGAGGCCTACCGGGCATTCACGGCCATTTTTGTGGGCTCTGAGTCGGATATTGCGATTGGTGCATTCCTGACTGCCATGCGCTGGAAGGGTGTCACGATCGAGGAGTTGATCGGCTTCGCCCAAGCAGCTAGGGACCAGGCGCGCATCCCGTGTCAAGGCATGGAGGGCTTGGTGGCCGTCTGCCCGCCCCACGATGGCAGCGATACGGTGCCGCCCCTGGAAGTGGCCTCTTGCCTCATCGCAGCCGGCGCTGGTGCACGTGTACTGCTGATCACCGACCAGGGTTTGCCACCCCGCCGTGGTGTTACCGCTGCCTGCGCCTTGCAGGAGCTCGGCGGCGGCCTCACCTGGGACCCAACGGAAGCGGAAGATTGGATCTGCAAGTCGCGCTTTGCGGCCATCGCCGCTCCCGGCATGCTGCCCGGTCTGATGAACCTTCGCAAGGTTCGCGG
>JBLHWM010000158.1:0-8319 GCA_047629095.1 Planctomycetota bacterium
GTGGTCTGCAAGTGAAGGCTGGAGAGAGAACTCGGAATAGAGAGAGTGCGCCGCACCATTGCGTTTTAGTCACGTCTAGTCGGGCCTACTAAAGCACACAAAGGCCTATCGCGAGCCGATTTCGGTGGCCGCAAAGGCCGACAAAAGCACACAGAAGCCTACTAAAGCACACAGAGGCGCATGGCCAAGCGTCAGCTTCCCAAGCTGAATGTCGAGGGTTCGAGTCCCTTCGCCCGCTCCACACAACTCGCTTGTGGGGCCAATGTCGTCCTGAGTGTCTATGAGGGCCATTCGAAGGACTGCTGATCGAATAGGAATGGGCACTCGCTATGATCCTCGGACATGACACTCGCACCTGGCCACACCCTCCCGTTCTACGAAATCCGTGGTCCGCTCGGCGCTGGTGGCATGGGCGAGGTCTATCTTGCCCGGGACACGCGGCTCGATCGCGAAGTCGCGATCAAGGTCTTGACCGAGCACTTCGCCGACGACGAGGACCGACTGCGGCGCTTCGAGCGCGAGGCGAAGACGCTCGCCTCGTTGAACCACACAAACATCGGCGGCATCGGCGATTTTTTTGTCGATCGTGCTTCGTATTCTTCGTCTCCGACTTCAGCTTAGTACGCGGCGCCGAGAGAGGGCGAATAATGCACCACCCCCTAGCCGAACTTCCGCTCACGTTTTCGCTGGATGCTCGCGACCAGGAAGACCATGAGAACGGCCCCACCCAACAACCCAAGTAGGTTGAGGTATCCGCCCCGTTTTTCGATGGAGCCGTAGTGCTTCGAAGCACCGTTCACAAACAGGTTCTCGAACGCGGCGCGATCAAAGCTCCGCTCGTTCCACTGAGCTTCGATCAACGTCTCAAGTCGGGCTGCGACCGCGGAGAGCACGTCATTGCGATGGGCGCGATAGCTGTCCGATTCCGTTCCCGCCAGAACACAGAGGGAGCGCTGAAAGACATAGGCAGGATTGATCATGCCAAACCGGGCAACAGCTGCCTCTCGGGCCGTTTCATCACGAATAAGGCTGTCCGTAACTTCATCCACAAGCTTGAGGAACTCGGCTTGTTTGATGAACTGGCTCATCCCTGAAGTCCAATCGCTGCTGCTGGCTGCTGAAGGTCGGGCTAACTCGGGACGCCTCTGATAGAAGCCTTGCTCGTACTCCGCGACATCGCTCAGGAGAATCTCGTAGCGCTCGGAGCGGAGCGTGGTCGTCAATTCAGTTGCAAAGAGAACGGGATGATTCTGGCTGACGACTTGCCTCACCGCTGCAGGAACCAACACGCAGATCCCGAGCCAAAGACCGACCATCCAAAGGGCTGCCGTGGAAGTTCCCGCGCCACCCGCCAGCACAACGCTGAAGAGCACTCCCCAAAGGACGGTGTACCCCAACGCAGTCCCGGCAAAAATGAGCCAGCTCGAGGATGAGGAGCCCAACGCCCCAGACCAAACGCCGCCGATGACGCACAAGAGAGCAACGAGTCCCGTCACCACTAGGACGGGCAACGCAACTCGCCGAATCATCCAAACACCGGAAGAGGCCACCTGGGTGCGCACCAAGCGCATCATGCCTAGGTCGCGTTCGAGCCCGCCCACATCAAAGAGCAGGATCAGCAGCAAGAGCGGCGTTAGGTACGCGAGGACAAAGACTAGATCGAAGTTTCCAGCTAGGAGCTTTTCCGCGTTTCCAAGTGTTCCTGGATCGCTGGTCTCGAAGGGCTGGGAACCAGTCGTTGCCGAGATCGACACCCAGGACCCGCGGATGTCCGATAGGCCGATAGCCAGGGCGGAGAGGGGCTCGGGCTTCATGGTCCAGTAGGCCGCGGCGTAGCTATCTGCCCATCGGGGTTCAGAGACGTCGATATACGTGCGGTCCTCTGGCCCCGTCAGTCCAGCATCGAACCAGGTCAGGGCTTGGTCTCTTCTTTCGCTTTCGCGAGTCTGGAGTTCCTCGAGGGTCTGCTCCCAATCCTTGACGTGCTCTACTCCAGAGGCGATCGCGTAGACGCCGCAAAGGACAAACACGATGATGGCGTAGGCGCGCATCGGAGAGCGAGTGATACGAAGCCACTCGAAATGCAACAAGTGATTCATGGCGCGGATCATCGGCCTGTACCGACTATGGGGATGCGATTGGCTCCGAAGGTTAGAAGGGCAACAGAGAGCACGAGCCACAACAAGAGCGAGAGCAACTCCGGCCAACGATGGCTGAGGGCGAAGCTTGCCGTTTGGGGCTGAAAGCGAAAGTCCGCAATAGCGGAGTAGTCCACTTCCTCCCGATTCCATCTACCATCCTCATCTCGGCTGCCGGCTTGTGCATCCAGATCATTAAGGGCGAGAACTAACTCACGCCTATAGTCCTCCGCTTGGCGTTGGAACTGTGCGTCGTGAAACTGATCTGTGCCCGCGAATGCCATACTCAAGCCTCGGATAGCTAGAAATGGGTTCAAAAAGGACGCCGTCTGCACGACTCCAATTTGGTTGCGGACGGTTTCATGTCGGTCCCCGTAGTGTTCGTCCCACACGAGATTGCCGTAGTCTTCATCTGCCTGCATGAGTAGCCCACCAACGTTGACGGGAAGGTCGCTGACCTCTTCCACTCCGTGCTCAGCTAGGATTTGATCTAGAAGCTCGTTGCGCCTTTCGTCAGCGGGGTCATGACCGTCGAGACCTTGGGCGCGGTCCTCCTTCATTCCATCCTCGAACTGGATTTGGGAGTTCAAGGGAAACAACTGCGAGCCGAGTTGAGCAGTGATGCGCGGCATGAGAACAGTGGCCCCAAGCCAAGCGATCGTCAGGACGGCTAGTGCGCTGCGGGCATCGGGAATCCGCGCGGAGATCCACACGGAGCTGAGCACCACGATCAAGAGGTGAACTGCGTGGCTTCCGCTGAACATCATGAGCCTAGCTAGGCTGTCGCCTGAGTAGGTGCCGCCCGACATCAAGTCGAAGAGGACTTGAGCTGAGACAAGTGTTGCCAGGAAGAGCACGGCAAGAGACCAGTAAGCGAGGACCTTGCCCCAAAGTACTGTGCGCATAGAGACGCCTTGGGCGATCAGCATGCGCAGGAGTCCTGCTTCCCGGTCGCGTGCAACGGATGAGAACGCCGTAAACGCCAGCAGCAACGGGATGATCTGGGCGAGGATGATCCCCGCATCAAAAGCGCCCAGGCGAACCAACGAACTCCACGACGAAGCATCGGAGTGGGCCGGTGGATTCTGCGCGTGGGCTTCCACCCGCAGTACCTTGCCCGTAAAGGGCATGACGCCAGAGTCGAGCATGGCGAGCGCTCCGTTTGGCTTGTAGACGAAACTTCCGTAATGGGCGACGGCATGGGCGGATAGGTTCTCGATGGAGTCCCATTGCTCGCGAGCGACCTCCACCGCATCGGCACGGCCTTGCTCGGTCGTTCTCTGGTTGTCCACTCCGATCCAAACGGAAACGACCAATGTGGCCAAGGCGATCGCTACAAGGGCGACAACGCGCCCATCGCCGCGGATCGCACGAAGTTCTAATCGAAAAAAGCGCGCGATCATTCGTTCACCTTCATCTCATCCAGGTAGATCTTCTCCAGATCATTGGCGGTCATCGACTTGGGATCGAGCTGCTGGACCAAAAGTCCGCTGCGCAGGATCACCACTCGATCGCAGGTCTCTTTGGCCCGGAACAAATCGTGGGTGGCCATCAGTACCGCAGCGCCATCGTCAGCCGCCTTGCGCACGAGCATGGACAACTCATGGCTCGCGTGAGGGTCAAGACCGGAGGCGGGCTCATCCAAGATGAGCGCCTTAGCCCCCTTCGAATTCGCGATCGCAATCCCTACCTTTTGGCGCATGCCCTTGGAGAAAGTCGATACCCGGCGATGGATCGCATCGCTCGCCAATCCCGCATGAACTAATCGTTCGGTGGCTTCGCTTGCGGAAAACTCGATCTCAGCAAGGGCAGCAAAGTGTATGAGGTTTTCACTGGCGGAAAGGAACGGATAGAGCGCGACATTCTCGGGAATGTACCCGATGCGCCTGCGGGCTCCGTCGGGGTCTTTGACTACGTCGACACCGTCGATCACGACAGAGCCCGAGTCCGGTTGAATGAAACCGGCAAGGATGTGGATGGTCGTTGTCTTGCCTGCCCCGTTGGGGCCAAGCAGGCCAAGAACTTCGCCTGGGTTCACGGTAAGCGTCAACGACTGCAAGGCCTTGGTCGGGCCATAGGTTTTGCAGGCTTCTTGGATCTCAATCATCGGATTTCGTAGGTTGTTCTGATCTGGGTTTGCCAATGCAAACTTGACCGTTTTGGGAACTCGAGTCGTTGTTTCGCTATATACACTGTGCGCAGCGGCGTCTATTGGAGAAATGGGCAATCACCAAGGCCAAGCTACCCAACAGGGTCACGATCACAGCCGGTGAAAAATGGAGGCTTGCTTCCCCCAGTGCATCCACGACAATCGTTGGGCAGCACTCGACACCACTGACCGCACCCTCATGGGCGGAATGCGAGGTGCCCTTGGGCAGGTAGGGAAGTATGCTTCCTGCGAGAATCAAAAGGATCCCCGAGGACGCCGACACAAGAACAAGGCGGTCCTTGTGCCTGCGGTATCCCATCAGCAGGGTCGTGAGCGCAAGGGGCACAACCCCAAGTGCCATGAGGGCATGGGAGCCAGGATGCGTCCAAACCTTTGCGACACTTGGAAGCACAAGGAAGATCAGGGGTGCCAAGCAGCAATGGACTGCACACGCCATTGATGCCCACCCCCCAAGCCGGTCCCAGTTGAACCCCAAAGCCGCTCGCTTTCCAAAACTCATGACGCGTTACGGCAATCCGCACATAATCCATAGAGCAAGATCTCGTGGTTGGTCATCTCAAAACCTTCCGGAAGCAGCCGCTCGATCGAGCGTACGCAGCCCTTGAGGTCAAACGCACGGTCACAGGAAGAGCACAAGAAGTGATGATGATGCGCCAAGTTCGCGGCCTCGTACCGCACGGCCCCCGGCTCTAATCCCACCGCCACAAGGCGGCCCTCATCCACCCCGCGATTCAAGGCTCGGTAAACGGTCGCCAATCCGATCCCCGAGTGATTGGCTCTCATCCTCTCCCACAGTTCGTTTGCCGCCATGGGGCCAGGGGATTGGAGTAGCTCGTCTAGTACTTGCTCTTGCTTGTAGCTCATGGGCGAGAAATGATAATCAATTCTCAACTGAAGCCAGGCGACTTTTCCTTCGAAAGCAACGGTCACCTAACGAACCGGGGCCCCCCGAGTGGGCAAGTACACGACACGGGTCCACTAGTAACAAGGAGGCACAAGCCTCTGAACCTGCCCCCAACGAATCGAGACTCCTCCCGGGTGTGGTCACGTGATGACGAGCGAGTCTGCACGGGCCCCACCCCACGCACATTACGCAACAACCGCAACCGACTTTGGCTTACCTGTCTCGCTCGTCCGGTTCAGGATTCTGATGGCCAGCGGTGCCTCCACTTCTTATGCCTTTGCGTGCCGCGTGCGAAGTTTGCTGCCTAAGACCTGCATGTACCTGAAGAGGGCATTCTCGACTCGGCACTGCCGATGATAGCCGGACTCCCTCTTCCATCTCCTCCGCTCCATCTTTTCCACTTGGAGCACCGTGTTGCCCCGCGACGAGAGATCTAGCTTCGATCGAGATACAACCGCTCGCCTCACAGGTGGCACGACAGCCCTGGCGCCCAGCCCTCGGCAGGGCGCCGTAAATCTCGGGGGTATCGTAGGCCGCGTCCCCGAGGACACATGGGATTTCGTCCACTACTTGCTCGATCAGTTCGAGCCTCGCTTTCGCATCGTCGACACTTCCTTCGGTCAGAACTTGCGCGAGACTTCATGCCCAAAGTCCCGGCTGTCGAGCTGCCGTGCCAAACGAATGTGTCTTCCAGAGCCGTTAGGGCCGGCGATTCCCGCACCGACGCCAAGCCTTGCCCACTTCTCATTTTATCGTTTCCCTGAGTGGTGGAACCGGCCGTTGCAATGGCTCATCACACCGTTTTTGGGGGGTGGGCGCTGGCCGAGGTGGTGGCCGAAGGTGCTGCATTCCCATGGGCTCGAAAGAAATCGCAAAAGCGTGAGCCACTCTCGCGCTCCCCTACGAGTTCAGGTCGGCAGGCAAGTAGACCTGCGTTGACTGACTCTCGACACGACGCCCCTAAAAGCAACCCGAGCGACGCTCGGACCGATATGAAACACACCCTCCCACACTCCCTCCCCGCATCTGTTCCCACGACTAGTGAGGCTCGATCTTCCACCCGTTCCCCAAAGGGCGGCCGCTTTCGCGCTCGAGCTAACTCCGTCCGGCGTTTCGGCTCTATGTTCCTGGCCTGCGTCGGCTTGACGGCCGCATCTGCCAGTGCCCAATCCGTGATCACCTGGGACTTCGACAGCGACCCTTTGGGGACCATCGTGGTTGCGCAGTCCAGCTCGACGGCGAACCTCTCTGGAGTGGTTTCCAGCACCGCGACCGGGTCGGGAGCGGGCATCACGCCCAGCGGCGGCTACAAATCAGCCTTCCTCTCCTCGAATGTCTTCACCTACATCCGCTTCACGACCACAACCCCCATCATCCTCGAGGAACTTACGCTGAAGGGGAACGAGAACGACCCTCTGGCGTCGTTGAACTTCGCCGTCGAGCTCAGCCCTGAAGGGGCTCCGGTGCCGACACAGGCCGCACCGGGCACTGGGTATGCAACACTCGGAGATTTCGACGTGACTAGCGGAGCGCTCCAGGACGTCTCGATCCTCGGGTCGCCGACCCTGCTCGCGGGCACTTACAACATCCGCCTGCGCGTGACAACGCCGCCGGCTACAGGAACGTCCGCACTCTTCATTGATGACGTGGAGCTCTCGGCTACCACTACGGTCGTACCGCTCATCACCTGGGACTTCGACAGCGATCCACTCGGAACCATCGTGGTTCCGCACTCCAGCGCGCCCGTGAACCTCTCTGGAGAGGTTTCCAGCACCGCGACCGGGTCGGGAGCGGGCATCACACCCAGCGGCGGCTACAAAACGAGCTTCCTCTCCTCGAATGTCTTTACCTACATTCGCTTCACGACCACGACCCCCATCACCCTCGCTCAAGTTCAACTGAACGGAAACGAGAACGACCCTCTGGCGTCGTTGAACTTCGCCGTCGAGCTCAGCCCCAAAGGTGCTCCGGCGCCGACGCAGGCCTCCCCGGGCACTGGCTACACGACCTTCGGCGACTTCGACGTGACTAGCGGCGCGCTCCAGAGCGTCGTGATCCATGGATCGCAGCTTCTCCTACCGGGCACCTACAACATCCGCCTGCGCGTAACCACGCCGCCGCAAACGGGCACTTCGGCACTCGTCATCGATGACGTCAAGCTCTCGGTCTCCGGGCCGCTGCTAACCAATTGGGACTTTGAGAACGCTCCCCTGGGGACCCACGTGGTTCCTCAATCCAGTGCTCCCGTGGGCATCTCTGGCGAAGTCTCGAGCACAGCGACGGGGTCGGGGTCGGAAATCAAGCCTGGCGGAACCTACGGCACGGCCTTCTTGTCTTCGACGGTATTCACCTACATTCGCTTCACGACAGTGGCCCCGATCACCCTCGACGCGCTGCGACTGAAGGGCAACCAAAACGACTTCCTGCCTTCGTTGAACTTCGACGTCGACATCAGTGCCGAAGGCGCTCCAGTGCCGACCCAGGCCGCTCCTGGCTCGGGATACACATTGATCGGTAACTTCGACCTAACTGGCGGCGCGTTACAGAGCATCTCGATCGATGCAGGCCAGCAGCTTGCTGCGGGAACCTACAACATTCGCATGCGCGTGACGAGCCCGCCGGCGGTTGGGACGTCGCAGTTCTTCATGGACGACGTCGAGCTAGAAGCGCGAGCGGGGCTCAAGCCCGTGCTCTCGGTCTCCAATCTCTTTACAGGCGGCCTAGCCACTGTGGACGTTACCGGCGCGACCCCAGGCGGCCTCATCTTCCCGGGCATGTCGGTAACAGGCAACAGCCCATTGGCCCTACCGATTGGCCTGTGCGGCCCCCTGGTGATCCAGCTCTCGCTTCCGATCACGCTGCTCGCAGCGCCGGTGGCCGATGGATTCGGCGTGAGCTCGTATGGCCCGATCGGGATTCCGCCCGGCTTGACGGGAATCACGCTCTACTTCCACGCCCTTGACCTCGAAGCGTGCGTCATGACAAACGCGCTAACCAAAACGATCGGCTAGACGCAGTCAAAGACCGGTGCCCCGCGCTTGAGTACTCATGCGCGGGGCACCCCAAGAGAGGGGGACCCGCCGGCCGGGCGGGGACCCACGCGCTGC
>JBLHWM010000159.1:0-8197 GCA_047629095.1 Planctomycetota bacterium
AGCATCTCGCGAACGGCGACGTCGATGGCGCCGCTGGCCTTGGGCAAGGTCGTGCGGGTGCGCGTGAGGATCGGGAGGCCGGGAATGCCGGCCGGGAAATCGCACTCGTGGGAGACGCCAACGATTTCGGCTTGGGCGCCAACGGCGCAGACCATTTCGGTGGCGGAGGGAAGCAGGGAGATAATGCGCATGGTTGGATTGTGGAGGCCGCGGGGCTCTACCACTTTTTTATGGTCTTGAGGTAGGCGACGAGGTCGTCGTATTGGCCGCCTTCGTTTCCGTAGCGACCGTAATTCTTAGCGGTGCTGAACCACTCGATGGAAGAGGGGCGACTCTGCTTGAGGGCAGCATCGAAATCAGCTTGGGTCACGTGGTGGACTTGCCCCGTATCGAGGGACTTATCGAGAGCATTCTCCGCCGCCCGCTGGCACAGGGATTCGATGTCGGCACCGGTGTAATGCTCGGTGCTCTTAGCGACAGCTGCTGTCTTGATGGCTTCCGAGCCGGGCAGGTCGGCGAGGTGCTTTTGCAACAGCTTGTCGCGGCCCTCCGCGTTTGGCGGGGGGACGAAGAGCACTCGGTCAAATCGACCGGGGCGGCGGAAGGCCATGTCCACATTCCAGGGCATGTTGGTCGCGGCGAAGATCAGCACGTCCTTGTTCTGTCCGCCAACGCCGTCCATCTCCTGGAGCAGCTGGTCCACAAGGGTCTTCCAGAAGTTCGAGCCGCTGCCCGTTCCGCGGGAGGATCCCAGGGCGTCGAACTCGTCGAAGAACAGCACGGTTGGGCTGTTGCGGCGGGCGTCCTCGAAGAGGGCGTGGATGTGCTTCTCGCTCTGGCCGTAGTACTTGTCCAGCACGTCGTGGATCGAGACCGAGACAAAGCGCGCGCCGAGCTCGCCGGCGGTAGCCCGGGCGATGTAGGTCTTGCCGCAGCCCGGGGGGCCGTACATGAGGATCCCGCCGCCGCCGCTGCGACCGAAGGCCTCGTAGATCTCGGGCTGCTTGAATGGCGCAAGGATGCGCAGGTTGATCTGGCGCTTGACGTCCTCGAGCCCGACGACATCGTCGAGGCCCAACTTCAGGTCGCTCCAGTCAAACTGCGAGGCCCAATCGGCCAGGGCCTGCTCGGGATTGTCATCTTCCACGGCGGCCGGGTTCAGCTGGCGCGTCTCGGGATCTTCGGCCGGACCCGAGCCGAGTTCGGTTGGCAGAGCGGAGCTAAGCTCCGTTGGCAGAGCGGAGCTAAGCTCCGTTGCCTCCTCGGTCTGGCCCCGGGCCTGTTGGATCAACGCCAGCTCGGCGCGAATCTCAGCGGCATCTTCACCGGCTGACTGCAACTCTCCCTGAAGAGCCTCTGCACGCAGGAGCGCCTCGTCCAAGTGCCCTGCCTCGCGCAGCATGGTGACCAGCATTTTGCGTCCGGACAGCTTGGTCGTCGCCATCTCAGCAGCGATGCGCACCGATGACATGGCGTCTTCCACAAGCCCATCTTCGCGCTGCAGATTCGCGAGGTGCAGCCAGAGGTCGCCATTGAGTCGGTCGGACTCGAGGGCTTGCTTCAGGGCAAGGATGATAGCTTGGTTTTTCATGGGTCTTGGAACTAGAACTTGGCGGGGCGTAGTTTGACCCAGAAGTTGACCAGGGGTGTGGCGATCCACGTGTAAATCACGAAGCTCAGGTAGCTGGCGGAGAAGGTCCCGACGATCACATCCCGCACCTCCATGTGCAGCATGACCTGGTAGATGACGATAAAGCCCACCCAGAGCGTGATGAAGTTGCCCGGGAGCCTTTCGAGTAGCCGTGAGAAGAAGAAGTAGGGCAAATAGATGGCGCGGCAGCACAGGTCGACCTCGTGGAAGGACTCGATGTAGTCCTCGTCACTAGGCTCGATGGCCAGGGCCTCGCGGAAGGCTGCGCGCGCTTGGAAGGGCTTGAGGTCCGCGAGTAGCGTATGGCCGCGAACGAAGTGGGAGTAGGCATCTCCGGGCTGTAGAGCGGACCCTTTTTGGCTGCTCTGGCGTGATTCGGAGCGCTCGTTCTTCTCACCCATGACCGAGGCGCGAGCGTTGTGGAGGGAGGCGTCATCGGGAGAGATCTGAATGCCCCGCTCCAACAATCGCTTGGCCTTATCCAAGTGCCCGGTCTTGTGCATCAGGCCGCTGTAGCTGCGGTAGGTGCTCGCGTTTAGCGGGTCGATTCGCAAGGCCGCGAGGAACATAGTCTCGGCCTCGGTGTTCTTGCCCCGGCCGGCCAAGATGATGCCGCTGATGCCAAGGATCGTGTCGTCTTCCGGGTCGAGGGCTAGGGCCGTCCTCGCGGAGTCCTCAGCCTGGCTAGCGCGCTCTTGCTGGAACAGAACCATCCCCATCAGGGCATGGCCCATGGCGTAGTTTGGATCCATTTGGAGGGTGCGCTGGAGCTCGATCTCGGCGAGGTCGAGCCGGCCGCTCTCCATGAAGTGCGCGACCTTCTGGATGGACAAGCTCTGGGGATCGAGGCTCTGGCCGGGTGAGGGTACGTTGGAATCCATTGGGGAGGCTAGATGGAGGCGATCGCGCTTACGAGCATGAGGTAGGCGATGCTAAGGCCAATGTTGATGGCGAAGGCGAGTGCTCCCTCGCCCCAAAGAGACTTGGGCAGTCCGCCCTCGACTTGGTAGATGCGAAAGCGCACGCGCTGCTTCTTCGTGGCCAAGTAAGTGGCGATCACCGTGACGCCGCGGACGACCAAGCGCCAAGTATCGGCTTGCAGGAACGTGTACAGCTCGCGGTCAAAGAACTGGGGCACGGCCAAGACGACCGCGGCCACCAGCGGGGCCAACCAGGCCAGATCCCTGATCCGGAGCAGGCCGTTGTTCCGCAGGACCAAATACGCTGCCCCAAAGGGCCCGACAAAAAAGCTGGCCCAGGCGACTGAGCTGGGATCGAATGCCCCCAGAACGCGGGTCACATTGTGCGTTTCCGTCAGGCTCGGCTCGAGCAGGTCATCCTTGAAGGGGGCGTCGTTTTCGCGGTACATGGCAAGAGAGCGAGGTGCGGGGGTGACAGTATAGGGCGTTTACTGGCAAGGGGACTGTAAGTTCGCCCGCCCTATCGGGCCTCGTATCCATGGCAGGGGGAATGCCCAATGGGCACGAAAGAGGCCGGGGAGAGCAATGCTCTCCCCGGCCTCTTAATCGATTGGCTCAGCCCCAGGGCTGAGCCAACAGTCGTTATCGAACTACGGGCAGCGGATCAGGTCGACGTTGATGTCGCTGTGGCCGTTCGGGACCCAAGTCAAGCCCACGGGTGTGGTCTTCACAGTCAAGGTCATCCAGCCGGCGCCGCCTTCCATGTAGTTCAGGTTGTTGGCACCAAAGCCTTGTTGCCAGGCGGGACCGAAGCGCTCTAGGCAGATTGCGCCACCGTCGTAGTCGTCTAGGCCAATGAGGGTACCGACGTAGGTCTCGTAGTACTCCCAAACGCTGGGGTCGATCGGACCACCGTTGGCGACGTAAGCACCGCCCTTAAGTTCGAGTTTCGGGCTGTCTTGGGGCGGGTAGTTCACATCGCCAACCACAACAGGATCCGAGAACAGGATGTTGACGGAGAAGTGCTCATCCATGTTGCCCGGACGGGCGATCTCGCCAATCAGGCGGGCAGTACCGTTCGCGTACTCCGTGAAGGTCATGTTCGGCAGGGCAATGAAGTCCTCGGCAATGCCCGGGAGCCAGAAGGCGACGCCGCCGGGGAAGGTGGCGTGGTTCGGGTGGGCGATGCCCTCGACAGCGCAGCGACGGATGCCCGAGGGCTGGCAGTCGCGAATGTCGATGTTGAAGTCACCGTGCCCGAAAGGGTTCCAGGTCACTAGAGCGGGCTGCGACAGCACAGTCATCTTGAGCCATGCGGATGCGCCGTAGTCGAGGCTCACACCGTTGGCACCAAAGCCAACCTGGGGAGAGGGTCCAAAACGACCGATGGCCATCGAGCCACCTTCAAGGTCGTCAAGGCCAAGCAGCATGCCGTCGAGGCTCTCGTAGTAGTGCCACTGGTTCGTGTCGATGGGGCCGCCGCTGGTGGCGTAGGCCGCGTTGGACAGTTCTTTCTTCGGGCTGCCGGCGGGCGGGTAGTTGGCGTTGCCAGCATCCACGCGGTCGGCCATGAAGAGGTCGACCAAAAGGCGCTCGTCAGGGTTCGAAAGGCGCTCGACCTCACCCACAAGACGGGCGGTGCCGTCGCCGTACTCGGCGAACATGGAGTCGCCAGTGAAGACGAAGTCCTCGCCTACGCCGGGCAGCCAAAGAGAGACGCCGTCGGGGTAGATGGTGTAGATCGGATCCGCGGTAGGAGGTTCGGGGCACTTCTCGGTGCTGGCACCAGCGGCGTAGATGAGGGTGCGGCACTCGGTGATGCCGATGCGTGCGCCCTGGGTCGGGTCGACGGTGATCGCTTGAATGAAGTAGGGCTGCTGCACAACCGAATCGGTGGCGAGCGGGGTGTACCGCTGTTTCAGGACTCCGCTGGGGGGAATCACACCGAGGGGGAATAGGGACAGAGAGTCGCCGCATTCGATGTCAAAGGTGCCGATGCCCGCAATCGTGGCGGGGCCAAGGTGCGCATCCAGAAGCAGCCAAGCCATGTGGCCGGGGGTGCCGGTCAGGGTTGCTCCGCAAGTCTCGCCGACCTCGTAGAGGTCCTGGGTGAGATTGAGCGTGGGGCCAACAGGTTGCTGGGTGCTTGCCTGGGCGGTGGGCAGCACTACGAAGAGCGCTGCGGACAGGGCGCAGAGACTACGAGCCAAGATGTATTGAGGAGCCATACAGTTATTTTGGTAGAGAGAGCTAGAGGGCCGAGAGCAATGGGGAGAACCAATGCGCCCCATTCCTATAAACGTACCTCATAGGAGGTATGTGCCACGATTCTGATTTTTTTTGAATCACAACTTCGCGGGTCGGTCTGAAAATGCGCTTTTAGGAGCGCGGAATCCGATTTAGGGACAAATCAGCCCTTCGCACAACCTATTGGGAAGCGATTTGAGGACTAGGAACCGGGCCCTATAAGGTCCAGGATCCAGATTCGCAGGTATGTTATCTGGCTTTTCATTTCCCGAATAGCCCCTAACCGCCAAAGTTGCCCATTGGAAGTTGCTTTTCTGTGTCGGGGACTGGTTCGACCGTTCCTGAGCGCCCATTTCAACAGGTAGATAGGGCGACTGCCCCAAGAGTCTATGTGGCTCAGCGAAGGCCAGATCCGCGCTATTCGACTCGCCGATGCAATTGTCTCCGCGCCACGCTCGAAGATCATTTTGTTCTTCCGACGGCGCTTTTGGGGTCGGATGCTAGCTTGCAAAGTGTCCCTGCCCTTCGCGCACAGCCAGAGCTCGCTCATGATTCGCCTGTGGATCGCCCTCGCCTTATTCCAATAAATCATCCCTGCCTACGGGCAGGTGCTGAGTGTGGGGCCGCTTGGCTCCGGCGCAGCCATCACCGAGATTCAACCTGCCGTGGATACCGCGTCGCCCGGAGGTACCTTGCTCGTGTAGTTCGGGACCCACTAGAGCTTCGTGCTCCCGAGGTCCCTGGGCACCTATGCGCTTGACGCCATGGGCACGTCGAGTTTGGGGGTGACGATCGTCAACACTCCGGCATAGATCGAAGTGAGTCGAACCATGTAGGGACTCCCAATTCGGCGGCGTCTCCAGCTTCAGGACACCCTGGATGATTACGCTGAAGTAGAGCGACGAACTACTCGAGAAAGGTGCCAGCCTGGTCCCAGAGTAACTCGGTCTGGTCGATCTGGTCCTGGGCGGCGTCGTGGAGTTGGCTCGCGACGCTGGAGACGATCAGCTCGGCGGCGGCGACGGCGGGCACGGAGCTGTCGAAGGGACCCACTGCGGGCACGGTGACCTCGCAACGATCTTCGGTGAGCGATGCGAGGGGGGAGAGCGGGCTGTCGGTGATGGCGACGATGGGCACGCCCAGGCCGGCCAGGCTGCGGGCGGTCTGGATCGCGTGGCGCCGGTAGCGGGCAAAGTCGATGACCACGGCGACGTCCTTGGGCGTCGCGCCGCTGAGCTCGCGGGCCGAGGAGTACTCCTCGATCAGGTGGATGCCCGGGCGCACCATGGTGAGGCCGCTGTGCAGGGCGTGGGCTCCCGCGCGGGAGGTCTCCCCGGAGACGATCCAGACCTGCTCGGCCTGGGCGATGGGGCGGGCGAGGGAGGTGAGCTTGGGACCGGAGAGGGCCTCAAAAACGCCGGCGAGGGCAGAGGTCAGCGCGTCGACTTGCTTGGGCGCTGCGGCGGCGCCGACCTGCTGGCGGATGCGCTGGCTGGGGCGCGAGAGCTCGTCGGAGAGTCCTAGGCGCACGGTGTTCTGCAGGTCCGCATAACCCTCGAACCCAAGTTTGGTGGCAAAGCGAACGATCGACGGGCGACTGGTGTCGACCCGGGAGGCGAGGTCCGAGACGGTGCCGAAGGCCAGTAGGGTGGGATCCCGCAGCACGGCCGCGGCGATGCGGCGCTCGGTGGGGGTCAGGCGGTCGGAAGCCGCTGCGATGAGGTCTGGTATGAGCATAGAGCTTGGTCCTGAGCATTACGTTACATTGTTCGCCCATGCTTGTCCATTTGGTTACACTCGCCCAGCGAAACCACCGATAAGCTGTCCCGGATTCCCTATTTTATGGGGGGCCGGCAACTCGTCCCTCCAGATTTTGACCCACACTTCAGCATGAGCACCTCCCAAAAGTACGTCCCCACCGCACGCGAGCAGGCCTTCCTCGACACGGTCGAGAACCCCCGCTACGACCGGATGAGCATCAACGGCCTGAAGCCGTTCTTCAATGACAAGGCTCCGGACTTCGTGAAGGACTTCTACACGGAAGACGAGCTCGTCGCACTCAAGGCTTTGAATGGCACCGAGCGCGACGTCGAGGGGCGCATGCCCGTGAAGATGACGCAGCACTATGCGGAACTGGCTAAGCGCAGTAAGCCGATCCAGAAGCTCGTGAAGGCCGACCCCTCGGAGACGGTCGACTTGATGGGCAGCGAAGATCCCGGGCACCAGATGGATTACGCCCCCGTGGAGGGCCTGATCCACAAGTACGAGATGGGCTTGATGTACGTCACGTCCACGTGTTCGGCCCACTGCCGCTTCTGCTACCGCGAGGAGCTGATCAGCCGCAAGGAGGTCGAGCGCATGGACGGCACCGTGGCCAAGAAGGGCCTGGCTCAGGTTGGCCAGATTACGGACTACATCAAGAAGCACAACGCCGAAGTGGTTAGCAACGGCGGGACCCATCCCAAGTCCGGCCGCGAGAAGCTGCGCGAGATCCTGCTATCGGGTGGCGACCCCATGGTGCTCCCAAACTCGAAGATCGCAGCCTGGCTCAGCGCCTTGGCCGAGTCCGGCATCGAGTCCATCCGCATCGGCACCAAGGAGCTGGCCTTCTTTCCTCAGCGCTTTGACGAGACCTTCTTGGCGATGCTCGACGGCTTCCATGCAACGTACCCCGACGTCGGGCTGCGCCTGATGGTTCACTTCAACCACCCCGACGAGTTCCTGCTCAAGGACGATGCGGGCAACTACATCGAAGAGGAGGAGTCCGGCGTTTTGCGCTGGCACCCCGATACGGCGCGCGCCATGACCGGCCTCACCAAGCGCGGTTGGATCTGCATCGAAAACCAGTCGCCGCTGATCAAAGGCATCAACGACGACGCCGATGCCCTGCGCATCATGCAGCGCGCCATCAAGCGCGTCGGAGCCGACAACCACTACTTCTTCTGCGGTCGCGACATCGTGGCCCACAAGGCTTTCAACATCCCGATCGAGGAAGCCTGGCACCTGCTCAACGAGTCCCAGAAGGGCCTCTCTGGCGTCGAAGCCCAGGCGCGCCTCTCGATCACGCACTACCTCGGCAAGACCGAAGTGTCTGCGGTGACGAGCGAGGCCATGCCCGGCGTTCCCGGTGGCGAGAACGGTGTACTGATCTTCAAGATCCTGCGCAACGCGGCCAACGCACCGAAGAAGGGCCAAGTCTGCATCGTCGGTCGCAACCCCGAGGCGGTCTGGTTCGACGGCTACGAGGATCGTGTGATCTACGACGAGGCCGGCCTGTTCGACTACGAGCGCACCACGGCCAACCAGCCCCAAGGCGCCGCCGAGGCGACCTCCTAAGCCGGATCCACAAGCCATGATCAACAAAGAAGTCACCAGCGTC
>JBLHWM010000160.1:0-8164 GCA_047629095.1 Planctomycetota bacterium
CTTTCTGGACCAGTAAACTCTCCGCCAAGTTCTGGTAGGACGTGACCTCCTTATCCAAGAGGGTGGCCGTGCTGCGGGCGAGCTCCTTGAGGTGCACTTGCTCGGCCTCAACCGCCTTGCTGTGCGCGTCGGTCACGTCGACAGTGCCCATGATCGCGGCGAGCGCGAAGGCCGGGATCAGCACTCGTGGAAGGAGCCGTCTTGTGATGGTCTTCATGCGACTACAGCCCGGTCAGCTTGGTTCGTGATGGCCTTCAACAATATCCCCCAACCACGCCTGGAAAGAGCTCGCAGACCGGGCTCTTGGGCGAATAGACTCAATGGTTCCATGAGCGGAAGCAAGCAGAGTATTTGGAGGAAAGGCATTTCGGAGGCTAGGCCTATGGGGATTTGTCCTAGGTCGGGACTCGTTCTGTATCGACTTCGCCCGGAGATCGCCGGAGTCTTCCGGAGGGGAAATTGTGCTCAAAAGGCAATTCCCATTACTGCGATTGGCTTCCATGTCTGAATTCAGCGTAAGGACGACGCGGGAAGAGGTCGTGCGCTTGCTAAAGCTGGCAGCCCCCGTTGCCGGCGTCCAGCTTGGTGCGCAGATGCTGGGGATCGTCGATATGATGATGCTAGGGCGTGTTGGAGGGACCGAGATGGCGGCGGCGACCCTCGGCAACCTGATGCTAATGGGGGTCACGATTCCGCTGATGGGCCTGCTGATGGGCGCCGATCCGCTGATGAGCCAGGCCCATGGGGCTGGGCAGTCCCACCGCATCGGCCGGATCCTTCAGGGGGGGATTCTGCTGCTACCGGTGGTCTCGATCCCGATCTTCTTGGCCGGATTCTTCGCCCCGGATCTGCTGCGAGCCTTTGGGCAACCCGAGCAGGTGATCGCCCTCGCCAAGAACTACATCCTGATCAACCTGCCGTCGATGCCCCTGTTCCTGGGCTTCAGCCTAGGGCGCCAGTGGCTCCAGGCACGCAGTATTGTGAAGCCCGCGGTTTGGATTGTGCTGATCGCGAACGGTCTGAATATCCTCGCGAACTGGGCGCTGATCTTTGGCAACCTCGGCCTGCCGGCCATGGGCGTTCAGGGCTGCGCGATCTCAACCTTGGTGACGCGCTCGCTGATGATCGTCATGCTGCTGGTCTGGGTGAAGCGAGGCGGACTCGCACGCAATGCTTGGGTGCCCTGGGACAGAGAGTCTTTCCGCCTGGCTCGCATGACCCAGATCACCAAGCTCGGCTGGGCGATCACGATCTCCTTCGCTGTGGAGATGTGGGGCTTCCAGGCGCTGTCTCTGATGGCTGGCAACCTAGGCGAGGACTCCCTCGCAGCCCACAGCTTGGTCATGCAGATCATCAGCCTGGTCTTCATGGTCCCTCTCGGCCTCGGAATCGCGTCGTCTATCCGCGTGGGCAACTTGATCGGAGCGCGGGATCCCCATGGCGCCCAGCGGACAGCCCACGTGGCCCTCGCCGTAACGGGGATCTTTATGGCTGGTGTCTCGGTCATCTTCGTCTTGTTCCGCAACGACCTCCCCCACATCTTTACCCACGACCCCGAGCTCGTCGCCATCGCCGCAGGGCTTTTCCCCATCGCCGCATGCTTCCAACTCTGCGACGGAGTACAGGGCGTGTGCGGTGGAATCTTGCGCGGTATGGGGCGAGTCCGGGCGCCGGCCCTGGCCCATGCCCTTGGGCTTTACGCGATAGGCATGCCCCTCGGCCATTTCTTGGCGAGCCGCCACGAGCCCGAAATCGGCGACTATTACTGGGGCTTCTGCGTCGGTCTCTTCGTCGTCGCCGCCCTGTTGACCAGCTGGGTCTTCCTGCGCGGGCCCAAGACCGTAAATGCCTTAGAGCAGGGGTCTACTTAGGGATTGCCGTCCGAAGTGCGTCTTCGAGATCCACCGCGTGAAACTCGAAACCCGCCTCTTGCAGCGCTTTCGGGACAGCGCGATTGCTAACGAGCAGCCCCTCGTCCGCGAAACCGCTGACGAGCAAACGCAGCATCGGCGCAGGGGCCGGGAAGATCGCCGGGCGGCGCAGGACCTTGGCGAGGGCGCGCGTGAAGTCGCGGTTCGTACAGGGCGTCGGCGAGATCATGTTGGCCGGACCGTCCAGCCCCGGCTCGTCCAAGGCGAAGAGCAGCGCACGCACGAGATCGTCCAGCAGGATCCAGCTCATCCATTGGCGCCCGTTGCCAAGGGTGCCGCCGAGCCCCAGCTTGAAGAGCGGCAGCATCTTGCCGAGCGCTCCCCCCGCGGGGTCGAGGGCCAGGCCGATGCGAAAGGTCACCACGCGATCGACCCCATGGTCCCTCGCTCGATAGACCTCGCGCTCCCAGCCGCGTGCCAGCTCGGTCAAGAAGCCCGTCCCGGCGCCCGCGGGCTCGGTGACCCCGTCGCGTACCTGTTGCTCGGTGAACAGGCCCTCCTCGAGGATACGGTCCGAGTCCTCGCCGTAGACGCTGAGGGCCGAGGCCGAGACGATGGTGCGCGGCGGGTTTTTCAGGCGGCCGATCGCATCCACGAGGACGCGGCTGCCCTCGATGCGGCTCGAGGAGAGGATGCGCTTGTAGGATTCGCTCCAGCGCTTGGCGGCGATGGGAGCACCCGCTAGGTGGACGATGGCGTCAACGGCGTCTGCGCCGTCCGGCAGGCTGGTGGCGCCCGGCGGGCCATCCGGATTCCACAGACACGAGCCGGTTGGCGCGGTGTCTTCTTTGTGACGCTGAACGGTTAGAACCTCGTCGCCCCTGGCCTCGAGGGCACGGACCAAGGCACTTCCCACAAGACCTGTACTTCCTGTAACGGCTACTCGCATGGGCACAGGTTATCATGTCTCCATGAGCTTCCGATATTCGATTGAGTTACCGGTCCGGTGGAAGGACATTGACGCCGCGGGCATTCTGAACAATGCCGTTTACCTGACCATCGTGGAGCAGGCTCGCTACGGGTACTTCGATCACCTGGGCATGCTCGATGGGGTCGCGGACTTCAACTTCCTGCTGGGCGAGACAACGGCCCGCTACCTTGCACCAGGGCGCGCCGGCATGGTATTAACGGTCGGTATCCGGACCTCGCGACTGGGGAACAAGAGCTTCGACCAGGAGTACGAAGTGGCCTGTGGCAAGCTCGTCTTGGCGCGCGTATCCGCACGTTTAGTTTGGGCGAACGCCGAATTATCGAGTTGTGTAATCCCGGCTGCGGTACGGACCGGCCTCGCCGCGTTCGAAGGCATAGCCGAGCGCGCCTAGCATGCTGCGTCTGCTCGCCAACAACCCTCAGTTTCGAAAGCTGTGGATGGCCCAGGTCGTTAGCGCCATTGGGGACTGGCTGAATCGCATCGCGGTCTTGGTCTTGATCGGCCAACTTAGCACGGTCGACCCCCAGTTTGATGCTGGCCAGGCCCAGCTACGGGTGGGCCTAATGTTTGCCGTGGAATACGCCTTGCGGCTAATCCCCACCGCGATCTTTAGCCCCCTGGCCGGCCCCATCGCCGACCGACTCAGCCGCCGCAGGATCATGGTGATCGCGGACATCGGACGGGCGATCGTCGTCCTGGGTCTCTTACTTGTGAAAGAGCCCGAACACCTGAAGTACGTCTACGTGCTCATCTTCCTGCAGATGAGCATGGGCATTTTCTTCGACTCGGCGAGGTCCGGCGCACTGCCGAATACGGTCGCCCAAAAGGACCTACACGCGGCCTACAGTCTGTCGGCGGTAACCTGGAGCACGATGCTTGCCCTGGGCGGTTTTCTGGGCGGAGTCCTGGTGAACAACTACGGGACCGCCACCGTCTTCTATGCCGACGCGGCAACCTACCTGCTTAGCGCCGCGCTGCTCTTCAACCTGAAGCTGCCCAAGTTGGCCAAGCAGCCCCAGCCGTTTCACATCGCGGACGTGCTGTTGTTCCGCGACCTAAAGCGCGGCTTTGCCCACGTCACGGATATCGGCATCGCGCGCATCCTCTTCTCCAAAGTCCTGTGGAGTCCTTGCGGCGGCTTCGTGATTCTGTTCCCCCTGATCGCGGCCCGGTACCAGCAGGGCGAGATGAACTTGGCGGATGCCGGCGGCGCCATTGGCCTGCTGTTTGCCGCCCGCGGCATCGGGACCGGGCTCGGCCCCATCGCCGCGCGCCTGATCGGCGGAAGCTCCGAGTCCGCTCTGATCCGACAGACCTGGAGCGGCATGTTCGTGGGCGCTTTGGGTTACACCCTCTTGCCCTTCGCCCCCAGCCTCGGCTTGGCAGCCACGTGTGTGACGCTCGCCCACATGGGCGGAAGCGCCCAATGGGTCGGTTCGACCACCTATTGGCAGTTGCGCATCGACGACGCCTTCCGCGGACGCGTCTTCGCCACCGAGTTCCTACTCATGACTTTGAGTTTCAGCGTATTCGCGCTGTTCTCTGGCCTCCTCTACGACCAAATCGAGAACCTGAATGTCGTCATCTGGGTCCTTGTGGCCCTAACCGTCACAGGCGGGCTGATCGCGCGCAAGCTGTTCAGGACCCTTCCAAGGAATGCGCCGGCTTGAGCCATCACACGGCGCAAGTGGGGCGACCTCGATGTGCACTCCGTCAGAAAAATCTTCTTCGAGCCAGTACACCCGCCCTCTTCGCTCTCTGAACAGGTGCATACGCGGGCCAAATCCGGCAGACTGTTCGCACGATGACCGGTAAAAGTGACCTTATCTTCGAGCAGCAGATCCACGACGCATTCGAATCCCTGCGTGCGGCCCTTGTGGACCTCTTCGCGAGTGTGCATGTGGACAAGCTCAAGCCCTATCCGCTCGCTCGCCTGCTGGACATCAACAAGAACCTGACTTGGAAGGTCTCGAAGATTATCCGAGCCGAGCGCCCGTCCGAGGCCCTACGGCATATTCCTGGCAACGCCGGGATCAAGCTGCTGCTCGACGCCTTCTCCAGCCACGGGGCCGACACCGACACGGTCGAGCGCTCGAGAGCCGCCTTCGAGGCCCTCGATAACCTGATCGAGCACCACACCGGCGACCGAGACACCCTTGAGGTCATGCTGGACGAGCTCGCCAGCGGCGAGAGCGACGGTGCCTCCCTCGTGCCCACCCGCAAGCTCGCCTTCCGGGGCAACTCTGGCATTTGGGGCATGCAGACGCGGGCTCGCCTGACGACCTTTGTGCTAGCCCCCTCTAAGAACGCGGCGCCAGGCTCCGCCGTTTTCGATAGCATCATCATTACGGGCCTCATCGGGCTCCAACGCTTGCGACCCCAGACGCCTTGGACTCTGCTGCGCCTTCGCTCGTACAGTGACGACGGCACCTTGCGCGAGACCCAGGGCAATACCGAATCCTTGGACCCCGAGTCCTTTACCGAGTCCGGTATTCCCCTGCTCAACAAGTTCTGCACACCCGGTATGCAGGACCTCGCGATCCATACCGAAGGCTCGGAGATTGTTGTCGAGCTTCCCGTTGGGCCCGTGGGTAAGCAGGGCAATCGCGATGTGTTCTTCGGCCGAATCGACCGCGAGTTTGCCTCTCTGAAGGCTTCGCCAACGGATCGGGCCGGTGAGTTCTTGACAGATTTCATGCTGCCCATCGAGCGCTCCCAGTTTGACGTGCTGGTTCACAAGGACCTACCCGGTCTGGAAAACTGCACGTTCAAGCTCTTCGGCCGTCTGTACGGGCGCATCGCTCCTCCAAATGATCGACGTGACGACTCGGCCCTTCCGATCCCGATCGAAGTCCAGGACCTAGGCCTAGGCCACGAGGCTATGGCCACCGACATCTACCCGCGCTACAGCGAGCTGATCAAGGAGACGTTCCTGGGCGCCCAATTGGATCCCAATGACTTCCGAGTTCTGCGGGCTAGCGTGGAGTATCCGCCCATGGGGACCACGGGCGTCTTTAGCTTCCCCCTGCGGGACTAAGACCAGGAAGAGCCGTTCGAAATGCAAGTCGCCCCGGCGCCGCGATCCATAGGATTCGCAGCGCCGGGGCGACTTGCTTTTTGAAGACCTGTGGCCTTAGACCGAGGCGGTCTCCGGCTCGTCTTCGTACACTTCGATCGGCGGGCAAGAGCAGATCAGGTTGCGATCTCCAAAGCCATTATCGACGCGCTTGACCGTGGGCCAATACTTGAAGTCGCGCGTCCAGGCGGCCGGATAGGCGGCCTGCTCGCGGGAATAAGCATGGTCCCAGGTGTCGCCGCAGACCTCCTGGGCGGTGTGGGGCGCGTTCATCAGAGCGTTGTCCTTGGCGTCACTGCGACCCTCTTCGACGGCGCGGATCTCCTCGCGGATGATGATCAGCGCGTCGCACAGGCGGTCGAGTTCGGACCGCGACTCGGACTCCGTGGGCTCGATCATCAGCGTGCCCGCGACGGGGAAGCTCATGGTCGGCGCGTGGAAACCGAAGTCCATCAGGCGCTTGGCCACGTCCTCGACGTGCACGCCCGAGGTCTTCTCGAAGGGGCGCAGGTCCATGATGAACTCGTGCCCGACGAAGCCGTTGATGCCCGTGTACAGGATCTCGAAGTGGGGCTCGAGGCGCTTCTTCATGTAGTTGGCGTTGAGGATCGCCACCTGGGTCGAGCGCTTGAGGCCCGACGCGCCCAGCAGAGCGCAGTACATGTAGCTGATCGTCAGGATACTCGCGCTGCCGAACTCGGCGCCGGAGACGGCGCCGGTGTTGTCGTTGGCCTCGGGCGTTCCGGGAAGGAACGGCACCAGGTGCTCGAGCACTCCGATCGGGCCAACACCCGGACCGCCGCCCCCATGGGGAATGGCGAAGGTCTTGTGAAGGTTCAAGTGGCAGACGTCCGCGCCGATGTCACCGGGGCGACACAGGCCGACCTGGGCATTCATGTTCGCGCCGTCCATGTACACCTGGCCGCCGGCCGCGTGGATTGCATCGCAGATGTCGGTGATGCCCTCTTCGAAGACACCGTGGGTCGACGGGTAGGTCACCATCAGAGCGGCGAGGTTGTCCTTGTGCTTCTCGGCCTTGGCCTTGAGGTCAGGCACGTCGATGTTGCCGGCGTCATCGCAGGCGACGGTGACGACCTTCATACCAACCATGACGGCCGATGCGGGGTTCGTGCCGTGGGCCGAGGTCGGGATCAGGCAGATGCGGCGCATAGGCTCTCCGGCCGCTTCGCTCTTGGTATCCAGGAACCGGCGAATGGCCAATAGGCCCGCGTACTCGCCCTGGCTACCGGCATTGGGCTGGAAGGACATCTTGGCGAAGCCAGTGATCTCGCTCAACATCACGTCGAGCCTGCGCACGAGCTCGGCGTAGCCACCGGCCTGGTCCACGGGGACCTGGGGGTGCATGTTGGCGAACTCGGGCCAGGAGAGGGCGACCATCTCGGAGGTCGCGTTCAGCTTCATGGTGCAAGAGCCCAGGCTGATCATCGCCTTGTTCAGGGCCAAGTCCTTTAGCTCGAGGCGGTGGATGTAGCGCAGCATCTCGTGCTCGGAGTGGTAGCTGTGGAACACGGGGTGCTCGAAGAACGGCGTCTGGCGCGCATGGTGCTTGGAGTCACCGGCGGCCAGGCTGATGGCCTGGCTGCTGGCGAGGGCTTCTAGGCTATCGGGGTCGCCGCCGAACAGGACCAGCAGGTCGCGCACGTCCTCGAGGGTCGTGGTCTCGTCCAGGTTCACGCCGACGGTTGCGTCACCAAGGTCGCGCAGGTTGCAGCCGAGTGCGACCGCGTTGGCGCGCAGGGTGGCCGCGTCGCCGCCCTTGACGTTGACGGTGATGGCGTCGAAAAACGCGCCGGACTCGACATCGTGACCGAGACTGCGCAGGCCCCGGGCCAGGATGCTGGTCAGGCCGTGCATGCGCTCGGCGATGGCGCGCAATCCATCAGGTCCGTGGTAGGTGGCGTAGAAGCCGGCGAGCACGGCCAAGAGAACTTGGCTCGTGCAGATGTTGCTGGTGGCCTTGTCCCGGCGGATGTGCTGCTCGCGGGTCTGCATCGCCATGCGCAGGGCGGCCTTACCCGTGGAGTCGATGCTGACTCCGATGAGGCGACCGGGCATGAAGCGCTTGTAGGCATCCGAGGTCGCCAGGTAGCCGGCGTGGGGTCCGCCGTAGCCCATGGGCACGCCGAAGCGTTGGCAGGAGCCAACGGCCACGTCGGCGCCGAACTCGCCGGGGGCGCGCAGCACGGCCAGGGACATGATGTCGGC
>JBLHWM010000161.1:0-8148 GCA_047629095.1 Planctomycetota bacterium
GACTCGGTCGCTGACTCGGTCGCTGATTCGGGCACTGATTCGGACGGCGACGACGGTACGGACTGGAAATGGATCGGGGACAAGCCCGACGACGAGGAGAAAACGAACTCATGAGCACTCCCCTTCTCGAGGTCAAGAACCTCCACAAGCATTTCCCCATCGGCAGCAAGGGCTTCAGCGGCCAGCCGAAGTCTTACCTGCACGCCGTGGACGGTGTCTCGTTCAACCTGCACAAGGGCGAGACCCTTGGCTTGGTGGGCGAGTCCGGCTGTGGCAAGTCCACCACCGCTCGGGCCGTGATCGGCCTGCACGAGGCGACCTCCGGTTCGATCAAGTTCGAAGGCAAGGAGCTCGTCGGCGGCACCACTAAAGACTGGATGCCGTACAGACGCCGCATGCAGATGATCTTCCAGGATCCCTACGCCAGCCTCGACCCGCGTCAAACCGTGGGCTCGATTCTGGGCGAGCCCCTGAAGATCCACAAAATGGGCCGCCCCAACTGGCGCAAGACGCGCACCATGGAGCTGCTCGAGGCCGTTGGCCTGAACCCGCGCCACATCCACCGCTACCCGCACGAGTTCTCCGGCGGCCAGCGCCAGCGCATCGGCATCGCCCGGGCCCTGGCCCTTGAGCCCGACGTAATCATCTGCGACGAGCCCGTCAGTGCGCTCGACGTGTCGATCCAGGCCCAGGTCATCAACCTCTTGGAAGAGCTGCAAGAGCGCTTCGACTTGGCCTACTTGTTCATCGCCCACGACCTGGCCGTTGTTCGGCACATCTGCAAGCGCGTGGCCGTCATGTACCTCGGCCGCATCGTCGAGATCGCCGACCGCGACGACCTGTTCGCCGATCCCCAGCACCCCTACACGCGCTCCCTACTCTCCGCGATCCCCCACCCGGATCCGGTCTTCGAGCGCAGCCGCGAGCGCATCGTGCTCCAGGGCGATGTGCCCTCGCCCTTGGACCCGCCGTCCGGCTGCTCGTTCCATCCGCGCTGCCCCGAGATCGACGGCGTGCCGGGCGACCACTGCAAGACCACGCAGCCCATACTGACGGCCATCGATGGCGCTAGCCGCGAGACGTCCTGCCACCTGACCAGCCCCGTCCAGACGAGCTAGATCCCCATGAAGAGTGCCCGCCCCATCCGCAATGCCTGCCTTGGGGCGGGCCTCTTCCTATGCTCCCTCGCCACGCCGGTGCTCGCACAGAACGGCGACAGTAAGGGCGAGCTGCAACCCAAAGTCGACCGCAACTTCGACGTGCCCCCAGCGCCGATTCTGACGCCCGAGCAAGAGCTCGCCACCTTCCAGTTGCCACCGGGGTACAAGATCGAGCTGGCGGCCTCGGATCCCCTTGTCCACGACCCCGTGGACATCAGCTTCGACGCCCAGGGACGTATGTGGCTCGTCGAGATGCAAGGGCTCATGCGCGACGCCGATGGCACGGGCGAACTCGATCCGGTGGGCACCATCGCGACCCTTTCGGACAAGGATGGTGATGGGTTCTTCGAGACGCGGACCGTGTTTGCGGACCAGCTCGTTCTGCCCCGGGGCATCTGCCATGGCTATGGTGGCGTGATCGCAATCCTGCCCCCGGAGCTCGTCTGGATGAAGGACACCGATGGGGATGGCCGCTTTGACAAGAAGGTGGTCATCGACCAGGGCAATGCCTTCGGGGCCGGACTCACCAATCCCGAGCACGCACCCAACGCTCCACGAATAGGCCTCGACAACTGGCTCTATTTGGCTAATCACGAGTGGCGCTATCGCCTAGTCGAGGGCGAATGGCAGCGCTCCCGGGTCCCGCGCCGCGGCCAATGGGGCCACAGCCAGGACGACTGGGGGCGGTGGGTCTACAACTACAACTCGACGCCCGTTCACGGCGATCGCGTGCCGACCCACTACCTGCTGCGCAATCCGGCCCTGGGCCAAGCCCAAGGATCCAACGGCCGCCTGGTGCACGACGCCAAGCTGCTGCCGAGCCGGCTCAACACGGGCGTCAACCGAGGCTACAAGCCCTCGACCTTAAACGACAACGGCAGACTTGCGACGTACACCGCCGCCTGCGCCCCGTTGGTTTTTCGCGGCACCGCCCTGGCGCCGGAAGACCGCGGCGCGACCGTGGTCTGCGAGCCCTCCGGCAACCTACTTCGCCTGAACCGCATGTACGAAGAGGACGGGCTCGTCTCGGGTGAGCCCGTGCGCCACGAGTTCGAGTTCCTGACCAGTACCGACGAGCGCTTCCGCCCCGTGAATCTAGCCAACGGTCCGGACGGCGCCCTGTACGTGGTCGATCTATACCGCGGCATCCTGCAGCACCGGGTCTTCCTGACGAGCTTCCTGCGGCGCCAGATCGAAGAGCGCGGGTTGGACAAGGGCATCGGCCTCGGGCGCATCTGGCGCATCACTTATGAAGAGTCGAAGGCTGTCGACGCGAGTCCCCTGGACAAGTTGTCTCCCTCCGGACTGTTTACCGCTCTCAGCTCGCCCAACGCCTGGCGCAGCGAGACCGCGCGCCGGCTCTTGATTGAAGCTGGAGCCGAGGCCGTCTCCGCCGAGTTGCCCACCTTGTCAGATTCGGGTAGCACTCCCGAGTCTCTCCTCGTCCAGGCCTTTTGGAGTGTGGACCGGGCCCTAGCCTCTCTGGCCTTGAGCACCCCGCAGACGAACAGCGACAACGCGCCGACGGCTGAACTCAACGCGCTCTGGACCTTAGAGGGGCTCGGCCTGCTGAACGACGAGGCGATCGCCATGGCCCTCAAGACCGAAGCCATCCCAGACTTGCTTGCCCAATGGGTAAGGGTCTCCGAGGGCCGAGCTGCTCAGCAGCACCTGGCCGCATGGGAAGGCATCCTCACGGCCTCGCCGGATCGCTTCGGCGGCAAGGACACCACACGCCTCTACTGGCAGATGGCCCACAGCCTGGGCGAACGTCCTGTGGCTCCGATGCAGACTGCAACGGAGCTTGAGCCGGGCAACGCGCCCATCGATCCAATCTCCCTCGCCCCTCTACTGCTGCAAGGTCGCGACCAAGACGCCATTCTCCGGGAGGGCCTACTCTCCGGCCTCGCCGAGCGGGAGCTCGACCTGTACACCTGGCTGCGTCCGGTGCAGCTCAAGCCCGATGGCGAGCCCCTGCCCTTCGCCTTTCGTGCGACCTGCGAGAAGATCGGTCAGCTCGTCGCCAAGCGCGGCAGCTACGACGAGTACGGGCGCCTGTTCACCCTGGCGACACCCGTGCACAAGACCGCGAAGAACGCCGCCGGTTGGGAGATGCCCGTGGACCCGGGGCCGAATGCATTCCAAGCCGAGCTCGCCCTGCTCAAGGGATTCGTCGCGGGTCTCAAGTCGAAGTCACCGGGCCCCTTCGAGCGCTCCGAGCCCGCCTCCCTGGAAGGGCTGCTCGCTATCGCGAGTGGAGAGCACGCGGAGCTCGCCTTCGCCATCCGCGATAAGCTCACGTTCCAACAGACCGGCTCGGCTCCCCTTGGGGCCAGCCCGTCCTTCCTGCGCGGCCAGCAGGTCTACTCAGTCACCTGCGCCGCGTGCCACCAACCGGATGGCAAGGGCCTCGACGGCTTGGCGCCCCCCCTCGGTGACTCGAAGTGGCTTGGCCGCAAAGACGAAGAGCTGATTCGGATTGTCGTCGAGGGTCTCAGCGGCGAGATCGAGGTCGAGGGCAAGACCTGGGACCTCGTCATGCCCCCGTGGCCCCATCTGCCCGACGACCAGGTCGCCGACGTCTTGACCTATGTGCTTGGCCAATTCGGCGAGCCTACGGATCCCCCAAGGGAAGTCCTAGCGGAAGAAGTGAAGCAAGTCAGGAATCCCTGACCATCTGATTCGTGGCCTCTAGCGAACTTCAATCCTAGGATTACGCCATTCCACGTGGGATCGCTCCCCACTGTGGACTTGGAAAGCGAAGTGCCCCGCAAGGGTCAGATCCTCCCCTTCGTCCGTGTAGTCCACGGCCGGAACGCCATTGACCCAAGTCCGGATGCGCGCGCCTTCGCAGAGGATGCGATAGGTGTTCCACTCCCCCACCACAAAGGCCTCGCGTGCGGCGGGATTATCCTTGAGATCAGCAAGCCACCCACGGCGGCCCTCGTCATAGAGCCCCGCCGACCAAGCCCGCTCGCTGGGATCGATCTCGATCTGGTAACCCCACAGCCGGCCGTGTCCGGCTTGGGCATCCCAGTCTACGTGGCTGCGGATCTGTACGCCGGAGTTGCCGCCGGCCTCGATGCGCACATCCACTAAGAGCTCGAAGTCTCCGTACTCTGCGTCGCTGACTAAGAACGAGTTGCGAGGGAGGTTCTCGGCGTGGCCCGTCAACACCATGCTGCCCTCCATTCCTTCGTCCTGGCTCATGGCGGTCTGGAAGTCTGCACCTCCCAGGATCTGCCAACCGGTCAGCTCACCGGCATGTCCAAACAGCTCCGCGTGGGATGGAGCCCTATCTTCAGGACCGAAGGCCTGGCAAGAGGAGAGCAGAGCGGCGCACGCAATCAGCAGGGGTTTTCTCATGGCCGCATCGTACACCGCTCCCGAAGGGCAAGGAAACGGCGAGCGCAGTTTCGCGTGGGCAGGTATCCGGGGGCCGAACCGGCACGCCGGATTGGCCTAGGCCAAGTTCGAAACGAGAATGCGCTCGGCCGAGTCGAGAAGCTTGAGCGTGTACTCGGGGTCCTCGTGATCGAGCAGGAAGGTCGCGCCGTAGGGCTGCGCCGCACTGATCGCCCGGGCGCCGCGGATGATGACCTTCGCATCGGTGGCGCGGTTGCTGTGGTCCTGCTGCAGGCGCTGCAGGAAGCGCGCGTAGTGCCGAGCCTCGTCGGCGATCATCAGCTGCACGAAGTCCAAGAAGCGCGGGCCCACAAGGCCGTAGACGTGCAGGTTGGCGCGGTAGGCGCGCACGGTGACCAGCTCGTCGAAAGCACTGGTCACGAGTATGGAGAACTCGTCCTGGAGCACGGACTCCAGGTGCTCGAAACTGGCACTTCGATCGGCGAGCTTGGCACGCCAGTCCTCTTCGGGAAAGACGCCGGTCAGAACGGCGAAGAGCCCTTCAAAGTGACGCTGCTCTTCGGCGGCCCAGAGGTCGTGGGTTTGCCAGAAGGCGCTAGAGAAGCAAGCCCCTTGGGCATCTTGCTCCCGCAACCAATCCGTGAGGAAGCGCGCGTCGTATTCGGTGCTCGCATCGTTCCAAAGTAGGTCGCGCAGAAAGAGCTTTTGGACAGCGGGCAGAGCCTCGAAATCCTGGGCCCGAAACTGCCTAGCTTCTCGGGTAAGGGCCGAAGTCGTCGGCCATGCCTTGGGGGCTTTCCGCGGGCTGCTTAGAGTTGTTTGCACTTGGGTCCTTGGGCGCATCGAAACTCGCGCCGCGAGATGGTACAAGAGTGCGTCTAGACATGGGGTTCGAACCCCTATCCCTCCCTAAGTAGCCCCTGCCCTGCCCATTGTGATCGACGCTGCCACCAATCCTATGATCCGTGTTGACGGCGTAACCAAGTCCTACGGGAGCGCGGTTGCCGTGTCCGACGTGAGCTTCTCGATTCGTGCGGGTGAGGTCGTCGGGTTTCTCGGTCCAAACGGAGCGGGCAAGAGCACTCTGCTCAAGATGATCGCCACCTGGCACGAGCCCGACGCGGGCAGCATCTCCGTGGCCGGAATCGACACCCAAGAGCAGCCCCTCGCCGTGCGCCACAACCTCGGCTACCTGCCCGAGCACAACGCTCTGTGGGACACCATGAACGTCGGCAAGCTGCTGGACTTCGTGGGCAAGATGCGCGGACTCTCGGGCGATGGCCTGGCCGCGCGCAAGGCCTGGGTTATCGATCGCTGCGAGTTGGGCGAGGTCCTCCACAAGCGCGTGAACCAGTGCTCGAAGGGCTTTCGCCAGCGCATCGGCGTGGCGGGCGCGCTCTTGCACGATCCACCGGTGGTACTGCTCGATGAGCCGACCCACGGACTCGATCCGATGCAGGTCGTCGCCTTCCGCGACTTCATCCGCGAGCTAGCGACCCTACCGATCACGTCCGGGCCCGCCACTGGCGCGCCGGGTCGCGCGGTCCTGTTCTCGAGCCACATCCTGGCCGAGGTGGCCGCGATCTCCGACCGCATCCTCGTGATCCGCGGCGGCAAGCTCTTGATGGACGAGCGCACAGACGATCTGCGCCAGCGCGCAGAAGCCCAGGGCACGAATCTAGAGCTGCTCGTGGTCGGCGCCATGGAAGGCAACACGTCCGAGGTCTCGGCATGAGCTCCAATAAGCTTGGCCTTGGCCAGTCGCTCAAGCTCTCGCGTCTCATCGCAGGGCGCGACCTGTCCGCTGCCCTAGATTCATCCATCGCGCCCGTGGTCCTGGTCGCATCGGTGCTGCTGGTGAACACGGCGTTCATGAACGGCTTCTTCCTGGAGGGCCGCGTGGAGATGGCGAGCTTCTTCAGCGCCATGCCGCTGTTCCTCGCCGTGTTCCTGCCAGCCCTGTCCATGCGACTCTTCGCCGAGGAGCACAAGACGCGCACGATCGAGGTCCTGTTCGCACTACCAATCACCGCCCGCGAAGCCGTACTCGGCAAGTACCTCGCGGCGCTCGGCCTCTTCGCCCTGTTCCTCGCGGGTACCCTGGCGATTCCCATCTTACTGATCTCCGTGGGCAGTCCCGACCTGGGCGCCATCGTCGCCGGCTACCTCGGCGTGTTCTTCCTGGGCGCGGAGCTGCTCGCACTTGGCGTCTTGGCGTCGGCGATCACCACGGACCAGATCGTCGCCTTCGTAGCCGCTGCCGTGCCCGGCGCAGGCCTCGTCCTACTCGGCGACTTCCGCGTCAAGCGCGTGCTCGACGGACTCACCGAGGGCCAGTCCCTGGGCTCGGACCTAGCGTCCGTCGTCTCCCCCACCCCGGCCTTCGAGCAGTTCCTGAGCGGCGTGGTTGGACTGCCGGCACTCTTGCACTTGACCGCCTTCACGGTCTTCTTCCTGTGGGCTGCAGCGCGGCGTCTTGACCGCAAGGGCACGTGAGCAGTCCCCTCGCGAAGGGCGCAAGCGCGCTGCTATTCCTGGCTGGCCTGGTCGCCGCCATTTGTGTGTCGAGGCTGGGCGCGACCCTGCCCGGCGCGGCGATCGAGCTCTCGGAGCGGCGCGTCTTGCATGTGGAGCCCGATCTCAAGGACCTCTTGAATCGTGCAACAGCGGCCGTCTACGCCACTTATTACGTCAGCCCCGATTCGGCCCTCACGGCGGATAGACGCGCGACCAAAGACGGCGTCATCGACCTGCTCGCCAGCCTGCGGGCCAGCGCACCCGGCCGCTTTGACTTCGCCCTAGTGCGGCCGGAAGAGGATCCCGACCTAGCCGAGTACGCCTCTTCGCGCCGGGTCTCGTCCTTCCGCGCCCTCTCGGTCCGCGCCGATGCGGACACCACCCGGCCCATCTACAGCAGCCTGACCCTCGAACAGTCCGGCTCCCCGGATGCGCGCATCGAGCACATCGGCCCCGAGCACCTCGGGGACCTCCAAGCGATCCTGCTCGAGCGACTCGCCACCCGCGAGACGCCCACCAAGCCACGCATCTTGCTAGCGCGCCCGGCCCAAGACGCCGAGCGCTTCAGCACCCTGGAAGCCGCCCTCGAACAGCGCGGCGAGCTGCGCACCGCGGACCTCGCGGAGACGGGGCTCGACCTATGGAGCGACTTCCTGTTCTTGATGGCCCCGACCGATGCGAGTCCAAGTGCCCTTGCAAATCTCGAGCGCTATCTCGAGTCCGGACGCTCGGCCATCGTCGCGGGCGGCCGCAGCTCGGACGCGGCCCGCACCCTGTTCCGCGAGCTCGGACTCGAAGTCTCCACCGACCGCATCCTGCCGGTCCACCAAGCCGGTAAGCCAGACGGCACAGTCGCCGAGCTCGTCTCATCCATCGCCCCGGACCAGGACTTCCGGCGCCTCACCGGCCAGCCCAACGGCACCCTCTACTTCGAAGACCCGGGCAGCTTCTCCTTCCTAAGCAACGTGCTCGACGCGCGCGGCACCAGCGCTAGGCGCATCGCCACCAGCTTCGAAGCGACCCAGATCGAGGGTGAGAGCGGCCCCGTGGCGGCACCCAAGCGCAGCCTGGCAGTCTTGCTCGAACCCGCCGATGCCCGCCGCGG
>JBLHWM010000162.1:0-8116 GCA_047629095.1 Planctomycetota bacterium
AGTGCAACCGAATGCGGCGCTTGCGTGCGGCGCTTGTCAGCTCGAGCAGCTCTTCCCAGGTCGGGAGTTGGCCACCGATTTCCCTGGCGGGCAATTCGACCAAGAGGCTTGAAACAGGCTCTAAGCCATCGAGATCGGATGCTTGGGTGGGGCGGTCCATGTCGCCGAGCAGGTGCGCCTTGAGCCGGTGCAGGGCCGAGTAGCCCTTCTCTTCGTGTAGCTCGAGGTGCGACGTTCCGTGAAATGCTGTCTCGAAGACGCCCACGCGCTCGGCCCAAATGCGAAGGGCAATCGGCTGCGCCATACAGCCCGAGGGCATGTAGCGCGCGGCCTCCATGCCGAGCAGCTCCGCGACCTCTCGCTCGAACTTCTCTAGTACCTTGCCGGTGCCGTAGTTGTCCGAGGCAATGTCGTGCTCGCGGATGTAGGCCGCCACGCGCTCGAACTCATCGGCGGGGTGGGCGTGGCCGTGGCCGGCGAGCAGTTGGCTGGAAGCGCGCAGTTCAGCGCGCTTGGCTTGGAGGTCGGACTTGGTGTCGGGCATGTGGATGGATGGGGCGGAGGGGGAGTCGAGTGCGGCTAGGGTTAGGGGGAAGCAGCTCAGTGCGCGACACCGGTTTCGAGCGAAGACTTCGCTCGAGCTTAGTGTCGCGTTCGCCAAGCGGGCCGCAGCGCTCAGTCGCCAGGGTAGACGCCGCGCTTCGCCCGTTTGGCGCAGACCTCGTCATACAATCCGTGAATGCGAGTCCAAGTCTCGTCGGGGGACCAGGCGAGCTGCGCACTCCGGAGGAACTCGTCAAAGAGAGCTCTAGCCTTGGGCGAACCTTCTAAGTCGAACAGCAGCCGAGCCCAGGTGCGCTCCCAGATGGTTCGCCGCCGCAGTCCATGGATGCCGGAGCGAATGCCATCCAGATCGATCACGAGCCAAGCGCCCTTGCTCCAGATCAGGTTGCGCCCGTGGAGGTCGCCGTGCAGGATGCGCGCGGTGAAGAGTTCGGCAAGGATGCCGGGCACCGCGGACAGGGCCGGGGCGTCCTGGCTCTTCCAGGCATGCCGAAGGTCCGGGCCCTCCGCGAACTCGCAGGCGAGCACGCTCTCGAAGTCGGCATGGTCGAGGCGATCCCAAAAGACGGGTTTGGGCGAGGCGATGGGGAAGAGCTTGAGGTAAGCCTCAACCGCACGCTTCGCCTGACTTGGTCGCGCTTTCGCACCGAGCCCTCCACGCCTTGGGTAGAGTTTGATGGCTAGATCCTGGCCGTTGGTGTCCCCCGCAACTCGATAGACAAACCTCGGCTTGAGGACGACGTCGTCCGGCCCGAGTTGCTCGGCGAGCAAGCGCGGTAGTGCAGCAGCAACGGCCGGCGGCGCGCCTGCTGTCCGCAGGGATCTCGCAGTGAAGTCGGGGGTCGCCAAGGGTCTCGGAGCGCTACCTGCGCCGTTTGTTGGGACGCGAATCGCGGCCACCCGGGGCCTTGCCATGGCGACGCTTGAGCTCGCCAGCTTGCTTGGGCGCGGACTCTGTGGTCTGGCGCGCGCGACTCGGAGTCTCGCTACTCTGAGAAGAGCGACCTTGATTGCCGCGCTCGGCGATCAAGCACAGGCGACCGCTGCCGATCAAGTCCTGACGCCCGGCGCCAACAAGAGCCTCGTACACCGTGTCGTAGTTCTCCGGCGCGAAGAACTGCATCAGCGCGCGCTGGGTCATGCGATCGCGAAGCTTGGTCACCGTGGCAACGGGCTTCATCGTCGTGGGGTCGAGCCCCGTGTAGTGCATGCACGTCGCGATGTCCATGGGCGCGGGAATGAAGTCCTGGACCTGGCGCGGCTTGTAGCCACGGGCCTTCAGGAACACCGCCAACTCGATCATGTCTTCGACCGTCGAGCCCGGGTGGCTGGCGATGAAGTACGGGACCAAGTACTGCTCCTTGCCAACGCGCTGGGAGGCCTTCTTGAAGTTGTCCGCGAACTCGTCGAAGGAGGCCACGTCGGGCTTCTTCATCATGTCGAGCACGCGCTTGCTGGCATGCTCGGGCGCAACCTTCAGGTGCCCGCCGACGTGGTGCGCGGCTAGCTCTTCGAGGTATTGGTCGTCCTTCGCGGCAAGGTCCATGCGCACGCCGGATTGGATGTGCACGCGCTTGATTCCGGGAATCGCGCGGGTCTTCTGCATCAGCGAGATCGTGGGCTTGTGGCTGGTGCCCAGGAGCTTACAGACGGTGGGGTGGATGCAGGACAGGCGCCTGCAGACCGCCTCGACCTCTGGCTTCGTACAGCGCATGCGGTACATGTTCGCGGTCGGCCCGCCGAGGTCACTGATCGTGCCCTTGAAGTCGGGAGCGGCGGCGATGGTATGGGCCTCCTTCAGGATCGACTCTTCCGAGCGGTTCTGAATCGTGCGGCCTTGGTGCATCGTGATCGAGCAGAAGGTGCAACCACCGAAGCAGCCGCGCATGATCGTGATCGAGTCCTTGATCATCTCGTAGGCCGGGATCGGCGCGGTGTACGAGGGATGCGCGCGGCGCGTGAACGGCAGGTCGTACAGCGCGTCCATCTCACCATCATTCATGGGCAAGACGGCGGGATTGATCACAAGGGTCCGGTCGCCGTGCACCTGGGTGATGCGGCGCCCGTTGAATGGGTTCGTCTCGTTGTGCAGGGTGCGCGTCATCTTCGCGAACTCAACCTTGTCCTCTTTGACCTCATCCAGACTCGGTAGAGCGACGGTCTCGCCCTCGTGCTCCGGCAGCTCATCCTTCTTGCCCAGCAAGTAGGCGACCCCGCGCATGTCGCGCAGGTCGTGCAGGGTCTGGCCGGCATCTAGGCGCTTCGCGATCTCCAGGATCACGTCCTCGCCCATGCCGAAGCCCAACAGGTCGGCCTTGCTCGACACCAACATGCTGGGGCGAATGGTCTCGCTCCAGTAGTCGAAGTGCGCGATGCGGCGCAGGGAGGCCTCGACGCCGCCGATGATAACCGGCACGCCCTTGTGCGCCTCGCGGCAGCGCTGGGCGTAGACGTTCGTCGGACGATCCGGGCGCAGGCCGATCTCGCCGCCGGGCGAGTAGGCATCCTGCTTGCGACGGCGCTTGTTGGCCGTGTAGTGGTTGACCATCGAGTCCATGTTTCCCGCGCTGACCGCGTAGAAGAGACGCGGCCTTCCAAGCTCGCGCCAGGGCTCGGCGGACTTCCAATCGGGCTGGCTGAGCAGCGCCACACGGAAGCCGGCCGCCTGGAGCACGCGGCCCAAAAGGGCAGCGGCAAAAGACGGGTGGTCCAAGTAGGCATCGCCGGAGACAAAGACGATGTCGGGCTGGTCCCAGCCGAGCTCGCGCATCTCCTCCGCAGTGGTGGGGAGGAAGTCCTTGGTGTCTAGGACGGGGGCATTGGGGCGCGTGCGGCGTTTGACCATGGCGAGATTTTAGCCCGGCAGCACCGGAGCCGGGCGGCATTCTCGGAACACTGGGTCCTAAGAAAGGAGGCTCGCAACTCCGAAATGTGCGGGGCGCCGGGATAGCCGCGCGGGCTGGCCGTAGAGTGCATGACCTCACTCTCTGGGCGTCCTCGCCCTTGAAGCCACTGGCCCAACCCCTATGAAACGCTTCCTCAGCCTCCGCATCGCCGCCACCGCCGTCCTGGTCACCCTCGCCTCGGCCTGTACCTCGGTCACTTTCAAGCAACAGGACCTCGCCTTCAACTTCGACGCGCAGTCGGACTCCCTGACCTTGGAGCTCGAGTACCTCGACGTCGGGCCGGTTGAGTACACGAGCAGTGGACTCTGGGGCGGGACGAAGGACCCGGAGAAGGAGCAAGAGCAGCGACTCAAGACTGCCCGGCAATTCGTGGGAAAGGTTGCGAGGGGCGATCGCATCTTCATTGCGTTCGTGCCCTACATGGATTGGGACCTAGATCGCAAGGCGAGCTTCGGAGACTTGGATGAGGCGGGGCTCAGCATCCTTGGGAACATCTCGGTGGTGGAGGCTAGGGCAAGCCTTGGTCGTGAAGGTGAGCTGAACCTCTACCAGAAGATCCATGTCCCTAACTTGTCCAGCGCGCTTGCTGTGCTCAACTCGGAAATGCGCAAATACGCCCTCGGGCAGGAGCCTAAAATCCGCACGACTGGCTCGCCGATGCAGATGCTGGAGGCACGCAATGAGAAGATCTTCCTAGCGGACGCCAAGGCGGGTAAGGACTGGGTCACATGGACCGAGGCGGGACTCGAAGTCAGCCTGCCGATCTGCTCGGCGTACAGCCTGGAGGTCTTCCGCGAGATGCTGACCGAGTCCGACGAGGCGACGGGGGAAGAGCTAAAAGACGGCGTCGTGCTCATGCGCCAGGCCTTTGCTGCCGCCAAGGACTTCCGCATCGAATCCGACCACATCGTGATGGTCTTCGGCGACGAGAACGGCGACATCAACTTCTCCTTCCGCGGCGGCATCTTCGATACCCTGCCCGACTACCGCGAGGGCTTCGTCGATTACCTCAAGGACGAGGGCATGACCTTCCCCGCGATCTTTGCAAAGGGCGAATAGGCGGCGAGAGAGGAATCTAAACCGGGATTCAGCCTAGAGGTCTTGGAACTCGGGGTTGCCCCGCAGGGGGTCGAGGTCCGAGTTCGAGTGCAGTTCGCTCTGCACGTAATACCCACGGCCTTGGGCTTCTTTCAGGAGCGCCAGGGATGCGTCAAAGTTGCCGCACAAGCTGTGCACACAGGCCAGGTGAAACAGGGTGTAGCCGTCCTTCGGGAACATCGCCTTGGCGCGCCCCGCCTCTTCCAAGGCATCCTGCTTCGAGCCCCGCCGCGCGAGCAGCAGCGCCAAGTGCAAGCGCACGTCCTGGTCGTCGCCAACCTTCTCCAGGCGAACCTTCGCCCTCTGCACGCCCTTGTCCGCGATCACCAAGGCATCCGTGTAGCGGTCCGCCTTGTCCAGGGCCGAGTACAGGTGGTCGTAGGCGGCCAGGTGATCGGGCTTGAGATCGACGACTTTGTTGAGCAGCGCAATCGCCTCGGCGAAGTTGCCGCGGCGTGCATAGCGCGCACCCAGCAGGCGATAGGCGAGCCACTCGTTGTGGTCCAGCTGGATCGCTAGGCGCCACTCGCGCCGGGCGTCCGCGCCGCGGCCCAGCATCGAATAGGCGAACCCCAGGGAGGTGTGCGCCTCGGGGCAGTTCGGATCCAGGTCTAGGGCGCGGTTGGCCTCGTCCTGGGCGTCGGTCAGGAAGCTGCTGTCGCCGTCCCACATCAGGTACTTGTAGACGAGCGCCTCCGCCAAGCCCGCGTGGGCGATGGCGCAGGTCGGGTCCACATCCAAGGCCTTGCGGAAGCCGCTGATGGCGCGCAGCAGGTGCCGTGAAGTGGACTTGTGCAGGATCTCGTGGGAGCGCAGGGTGATCCCCCGGGCTTGGGCGGTCTCGCGCTGCTTCGATGGACTTGCGGTCTTGACGAGGTCCGCGAGGCGCCTGCGCATCGTGCGCGCCAAGGCGTCCGAGAGGTGCGACTGCAGGCCGAAGTCGTTCTCGTCGTGGTGGAAGAGCTGCTCGGTCCAGAGCTTGCTCCAAGAGCCACCACTCGGGTCCCTGACTCCTACGTCACTGGACTTGTTCGCATCCGCTTGGTCCGGTTCCCGGCGTCCCACTTCATACTCCAAGGTCGCTTCGTGCCCGTTCACGGTGATCGCGCCACGCACCATCAAGTCGCCCTCACGAGGTGCGGAGAAAGCCTTGTTGGAGAGGGTCGCCGACATGGCAAAGTCCGATGCGCGGAGGCGCACAACCTCTAGCTTGGTCGAGCGTGAGAGGTTGGCGTCCAGGTCACGAATGAGGCCGCGTGCGATACCTTTGGCAGGATCGTAGCCACCAGTGGGGGCGGCCCCGCCTTCCTCGACCGGTGGCTTCGTGACCGTAAGCGGCAGCAGGAACAAGCGCCCTTGGAGGGAATCCGGTGGCGCCGAGCGACCCACGAGGCGCATCGAGTTGCGCACTTCGAGTAGGGCGCCATGGGCAGCCGCGGCCGATGGGTAGCGGTCGTCCACATCCGGGGACATGCAGCGCAAGAGAAAGTTCTCTAGGGCCGGCGGGAAGCCTGAGCGAAGCTGGGTCGGCGGCGTCGGCCGGCCGTCGAGGATCGCCATGCAAACCTCGGGAAAGCTGCGCCCGGGGAAGGGCAGGGTCTGGGTCAGGGCGTGGTAGAGCACCGCTCCAAGGGAGAAGAGGTCCGAGCACCCGCCTAGGTCCGCGCCGCGAACCTGCTCCGGGGACATGTACAAGACCGTGCCCACTAGCACGCCGTCTTGGGTCAAGCTCAGCTCGCCCTTGACGCGGCTAATGCCGAAGTCAAGCAGCTTCGCGGTGCCATCCTCGAGCAGCATCACGTTGGCCGGCTTGAGGTCGCGGTGGATGAGCCCGGCACGGTGCACGGCTGCCAGCGCGTCGGTCAGCTGTTCGGCCACGCGCAGACCCTCTTCATAGGAGAGCGGGCGCTGCTGCAAAACCTGGGAGAGGGAGCGCCCGTTGAGGTACTCCATCGCGATGTAGCTGGCGCCGTCGAAGTGCCCGAACTCGTCGCCGCGCAGGGTCGCGAAGTCGTAGACCATGCCCACGTTCGGGTGGATCAGCGTGCCCGTGTTCTTGGCTTCGCGGGTGAAGCGCTCGACGGCCGCGGGGTCGATCTCGGCGTTGGGTCGCAGGATCTTGAGCGCAACGTCGCGCTCGAGCTGAAGATCCCGCGCTCGGAAGACCTCCGAGTGCGGGCTCTCACCGAGTCGATCCACCTTGGGATCAAACTCGTAGCGATCATCCTTGCCAAATTTCATGGGTGTTCCCGGGCCGCCAGGCATCCCGGGTCCATCATTCTAACGACTGTGCGGCGTCGACACCATTTGGAGTCCGAATCGCATTTGCAGCCGGCGGGAAGTTGGAACAGCACCCGCCCCCGGTTACCCTCCCTCCATGGCGACTCCAGCAGTGAATATCGACGACCTGACCTTCTCCGAGGCCGACTTCCGCCCCCTTGGGGACGGTCCCAGCAAGAATCCCGAGTTCAACGACGCGCGCCTGGCGACCAAACGCAAGCTGGCCGACATGGCGAAGGAGGCGGTGAAACGTGTAAAAACGTCGGGTCTCGAACTCGAACAGCGCACCAGTCTGCACAACCCGCACCAGTTCAATGGGAAGCGCGTCGGGCGACTCTGGGCGTACTTGGTGCGGCCGAAGAAGGAGAAGGCGCGCCTCAAGAAGACCCTCGGCGCGGACCTCGCAAAGGACCTCGATCAGGCCTACAAGAACGCCTATTTGTGCCTGGCGATCGAGTCCGATGCACTCGAGGTCAGCCTGCGCATCCACGTCGATGCGTGGTACGACGGGCAGAACATGAAGCGGCGCTACGATGGTGGGGGCGAGGCGGAGCTCTTGGGCATCTTGAACGCCCTGCCCGGCTTTCGCCTGCGCCTGGACAACTGGAAGGGCGAGTGGATCTGCGGCCAGCTGACCCGCGAGAGCCTCGCGGAGTTCTTCAAGTTCTACACGCCCGGCGAGCACAGCCTAGCCGTCGACTTCCGCTGGCCCGCGCCCGAGGGCAACCGGGATTTTGCCCTGGGCAAAGGCGTGCCGGGGGACATGATTCGCGCCTTGGAGGGGCTCGAAGGCCTTTATCGCTGGGCGGCCTGGTCGAAGGAGAGCGAGTACCTGTTCGGGTGAGCCAGAGGCGCCTACAAGCGGCGCATTTGGCCCTCCACCTGGCCAGCCCAGTCCGAGGGGAGCCCGGCTTCTTGAGCGAAGTCCCGCCAGCGGCCAATCGCCAAGGCGACCTCGTCGAAGATGGCGGCGCCACGATTGCGGGCTAGGTCCGCGTAGGCTCCCACGGCACCGATGTCGGTGAGGCTGAAGTCGTCGCGTTTTCCGTTCAGGCTCATCTGGTGCCGTGCCGTCCAGTCGCCCCGCGGGTTGTAGGCAAAGGTCAGGTCATAGGCCGGCGCCAAGCGCCAGGTACCGGACTTGTCCATACTGAAGCCGATGTTCTTGACGTGGTCGTCCTGGTTGCGCGCCAGCACGTTGAAGGCCATGCGGCGAAAGAGCTGCTCGCGGTCCTGCATGGGCAGGCGCAGCTTCCGCAGCACATCGA
>JBLHWM010000163.1:0-8089 GCA_047629095.1 Planctomycetota bacterium
CGCGCATCAAAATCCTCGAGGCGTTTGTAACCTTGGCACTTGAGCGCAAGGACGAGCTCGCGCGACAAGCTGCCCAAGAGGGAGGCAAGCCCCTTCGAGATTCTCAAATCGAAATCGAGCGCGCCATCGAAGGAGTGCAGGTCGCGATCGCAGAGATCCCGCTGCTCCACGGCACAGAGATCCCCATGGGTCTCAACGCGGCGTCCAGCCAGCGCGTCGCGCATACCTTCCGGGAACCCCGCGGCGTCGTCTTGGCCATCAGCGCTTTCAACCACCCGTTCAACCTCATCATTCACCAGGCGGTGACTGCGGTCGCGGCTGGATGCCCCGTGCTCGTCAAGCCGGCAACTGCGACCTGCTTGTCGGCACTGAGCATCGTCGAGATGCTGGGAGAGGCCGGCCTGCCCGCTGGTTGGTGCCAGCTACTCTTGTGCAGCAACGAGATCACGGAGTCGATCGTCAAGGATGAACGCTTGTCCTTCATGACCTTCATTGGCTCTGCCCGAGTGGGCTGGTACCTGAGATCCAAACTAGCTCCAGGAGCATCTTGTTCCCTAGAGCATGGGGGTGTTGCACCAGCCATCGTCGATGAGACGGCGGACTTGGATGCCGCTCTGCCTCCCCTCACGAGGGGCGGTTTTTATCACGCCGGGCAAGTCTGCGTCTCCGTGCAGCGTATCTACGTGCACCGCTCTATCGCAGATGACTTTGCCCAGAGGCTTGTTACATCCGTTTCCCAGCTCAAGGTGGGCGACCCCTTAGACTTGGCGACGGACGTCGGTCCTCTGATCAATCCGGGCGAGGTCGATCGGGTCGACAAGTGGGTGCAAGAGGCCAAAGACGAAGGGGCAACCATCCTCATTGGCGGCAAGAGGATCTCCCCCACCACATACGAGCCCACAGTTCTTTGGGAGCCCAAAGACTCGTCGACCATCTCCCAGCAAGAGGTCTTCGGGCCCGTCGTGGCCATCTACGCCTACGACGACATCGACGATGCCATCGCGCGCGCGAACTCATTGAACGTGTGCTTCCAGGCTTCCATCTTCACATCGAACCTGAACACGGCGCTAGGAGTGTCGCGTCGACTCAACGGCATGGCCGTCATGGTCAACGACCACACGGCCTTCCGCGTCGACTGGATGCCCTTCGGAGGCAGCAAGCTGTCTGGACTTGGCATGGGCGGCATCGGGCATACGATGCGCGACATGACCCTAGAGCGCATGGTGGTCTGGCACTCGCCTTCCCTATAGATCGGCCTTAGCCACCCTGGATCTCGTCGTGTCGAGGGTGGCTAGGATTGCCCGAGTAGTCGCTCGAGTCGCTTTCCGGCCTCGCCCGCATGCTCAATAGCACCCGCTAAAGAGGCCAGCCGGGCTGCCTCACAGTAGTGAGCGAGGTCTCGCGCCCGCTGCTCGTGCAGGGCCAGCATCGGGTTGTCCTGATGCCCATTGAGCCAAGAGAGGAAAGCCAGCCCCGCCTTGTAGTGCTGGGTTGGAGCTTGGAAGAGGTGCCGTCCCAGGCGCTCGCAGGGTGCCATCAGTTCGAGGTAGCGATCGTGCTTGTCGTGGGCTAGAAACTTGAGGGCCAGGCTGGCGGGTCTTGCGACGCCGTCGAAGATCCCGAGCAGCCCGTGGCTGAAATCTCCCAAGGGCAGGGACTCACCGGCGAGCTCCGTAGTCCGCAGGACCTCGTGCCCCGCCATGAGTGTGCCGAAGTTGAAGTCATCCCCAGTCAGCATGATCTGGTCGCGCTCGAGCAGCTCTTTGCGCAGCCTGCGCTCGATGTCCGCATCGAGTAGGGACAGCTTGGCGCCGCGTACCTTACCCGGGTCGAGGGCCATGATGCGAGAGAAGCTAGCGCCGGGAAAGTACCCGGCAAGAGCGGGCAAGAACATCTCTCCGAGCCAGTGCACAAGCAGTGGTCCATCGCAGGCGTCGATGATGCGTTTATAGACACGCACGTAGCCTTGTTCGTCGTAGTGATTCGCGCAGAGCCAGACCAGGGGTAAAAGGATCGCGATTCCACCGGCAGACTGAATGGCCTTCACCTGGAAGACGACTCCGGCGACGAGCTGGTCCTCGTGCTCGACCTCTGCGAGGTGGTCGACGCCCGCGCCGGCTACGAAGCCGTTGGTCAGCTGGGCGCGCCCCGTGTCTTCGATCAAGCGCAGGGCATTGTCCCAGCCGATGTGAAAGCGCTGGGCGGTATCCATGGCCTCGGCGATGCCGAAGCCCAAGCTGTCCAGGCGGCTGCGCAGCTTAGCCGTAGCCTTCCAGTTGATATGGGGCGCAATCTCACCGCCGGGCGCGGGTGCCTGGAGGCTGTGCTCCACGTCCTTGTAGGACTTGTGCATGACGACGTGGGCGGCGGCATAGACCGCGCGCACTCGGGGGGTATCCCCAAGTAGTTCGAGCTCCCGCTCGTAGCGCTCCAAGATTCCATCGTCGAGCTCGAGCGCCAAGCCTCTGTGTTCGATGGAGACCTTCAACCTGTGAAGCCCTCGATCCAACCGGGAAGCTTGTCCCACGCATAGGTCCCGAGGAAACCCACCAAAACTAGGGTCGAAGTCCACATGCCCAAGGTCCACAGAGCGGCGGTGGTGCCCGTGGGCGTGTCCGTACCGAGGTAGTCGCGGTTGCGATTCATCTTGATAAAGGCAACGTACGAGATCGGCAGCAGGAACCCGCAGACCACGTTCGTGGGCACGGCGATCCAGAGGGACATATCGCTCCAAAACACCGAGCCCAGCACGCCGATGGCCGGCAACATCATGCCGAACTTGTAGCGCGGCCCCTTGGCTTCCCAACCGCACATCTCGCACAGGGCAAAGCCCGAGCAGAGCATCTGCATGGTGATGGAAGAGAGCGCCATGGCCACAATGCCCAACCCAAAGACCCACATACCCACGGTGGGGCCGAGTCGGTCGGGTGCGGCCAAAATCGCCGCCGCGTCCGGGGGGGAGATCTTCTTGCCGACGAAGAGCTCGGGATCGCCGTAGTAGAAGACGCTGGCCGAGGCGATCAACATCAAGCTCGCGGCGATCGCGTAGGGGATGAACATGCCAAAGCCCAGATCAATGCGGGCCAGCCGCCGATGGGGACGTCCCCAGCCGCGCTTGCGCAAGGTGTAGGGATAGACAAAGACCATGTTGGCACCCACCGCTGCGGCAAGCCCTGAGACGACGAGGGTCATGCCCTCGACCCCCTTGTTCACCCCGGGGATCTGGAAGGGTACGGCGCCGGATAGCAGATCCCCCGGATGGGGAATACCCGTCTTGATCACGACCAAGCCAAAGCAGGCGATAATAAACCAGACCATGCCCTTGATCAGGTTTTCGTAGAGGCGCACAAGACTCGGGCGCGAGTCGTAGAGCATCGCGACGGCTACGCACCAACCGAGGGCTACGATGCCCATGGCCCCTTTCGACAACTCGTAGCCCGAGCTTTTGGCCACAGCTACCAGCATCGAACTGACCAGGGCGTACTGGGCAAACTGCCAGATGATGGACGAGGCGATTCCACCAATAGCGTAGCTGTAGGCATAGAAGCTGCCCGCATGCTTCTTCATCGCCTGGAAGGGATTTTCGTCCGTGGACAGGGTCTGGTGGGCCACCGCCGACAGCACTATGATGCCGAGCAACATCGCCAGGGGCGCAACCCAAAGCAGCTGGTAACCAAAGGCCGCCCCAGCGAAGATCGAAGCGAAGGCCGTGCCGCCGCCCAAAGTCATCGCCGACTGCATGTACCCCGGCCCGATGTGCCGCATGTATCCGAGAGTCCTCGGCAAGAAGGACTTGGCATCGAGTGCCTCGAGTTGGGCGAGCTCTTCTCGGGAATCCTTCATGAGAGGCGCTTTTTGATTTCGCGCAGGGTCTTGTACTCCTCGCGATGTTTGTAGTGGTCATCCAAGGGATAGCAGCCGCTCTTCATTCCATTGCGCGGGGCAGTGGTGCAGTCGCTGAATGTGCGGCAGATTTTTTTGCGTACGAGCTGCTTGCCCGCGAGCACATCCCGAGGCATATCGGGATAGCTCAATACCATTCGCCCAAGCCCCACGAAGTCCACGTGGCCTGCGCCAACTTGACTTTGGGCGATGTGAGGCAGCCACTCTTGCAGATAGGAATAACCCGTGCCCACCAGTGCCAGCTCGGGCACCTCGGCCTTGCAGCGGGCTGTGATGCGCAGGTGCTCCGCGACTTGGATCAGGGGATCCTCCGGAGGCTGGTAGCCATCGCTGGGTGGATAGGCCGCTGGCCGCTGGAGGTGCGGGTTGTAGTAGGGCGACCCCAAGGTCAAGTTGACCAGGCGAACACCGAGGTCACGCACGAGCCGGAGAAACGCGAGGCTCTCCCCAAGATCCACTTGACGTGGATCCTGCTCACTCACGCCGAAGCCGAAGAGGTACGGCTGTTCGCCGCTCCAAGCCTGGGGCTCGCCGCGCCGATCTACGCCGGGCTGGAAGGGCAGAATGTCACCAATCGATACGCGCACTCCGATGTCGAGGCCCGGGCACTCCGCGCGGATGGCGGCCACCGTTTCACGGAAGAAGCGCGTCCTGTTCTCGAAGCTGCCGCCGTACTTACCGGGCCTAGTCTTGCCGCCGAGCAGCTCGTGCAACAGGTAGCCGTGGCAGCACTTGACGTCCACGAAATCGAAGCCGGACAACTGGGCCAACTTGGCCGCACCGACAAAGTCTCCCATCAAATCATCGAGCTCGGTATCGGTCAGGATCGCATCATCGGAGGTCACACCGGAACGCTCATCGAGCACGGGATGCCGGTAGCCAACACGCGGCTTGGGGCCCTCGCTACTCGGCCTTGCGTAGCGACCGGAGTGGGTCAGCTGCAGCCCCATGTACAAGTCGTCGGTGGACATGCCCTCACCAACGTGGGCGTCCAACAAGGCCGTGCGGAGCTGAGTCAGCCCCGCCTCGCTCTCCACTTCGGGATTGACAAACAACTGGTGCGGGTTAGCTCGTCCGTCGGCCGTAACCGCCACGGCCTCGCCTCCCCAGATCAGCTTCGCGCCACTCAGACCAAAGCGTTGCCAGCGGCGTAGGGTGTCCTCCGAAGGCATGCCCTCCGCGGTGCCGTCCCAGCCTTCCATGGGATGGATCGCCCAACGGTTGCCGATCGTTCGTCCATGGACCTCCATGGGTTGGCCCAAAGGACCGGCAGTGCCGAGTAGCTCGCGATCAAATCCCAGGTCGGGTGCTAGCTCTGCCCAACGCTGCTCGAAATCCTCGAGCGTCTTGAACTGTCCTGGTGTCTTGATCTTCACGGTCTAGTGCTCCTCAAAGCGCCAATCGGCGAGGGGGGTGCGGGAGTCAAAATCGATCGCAGAGCTGTAGCCGTAGCCGATGCCCTGCAATGAGCTCAGGTCGAGTTGCCCGTCGTCGATGCGCAGGTGCGTCTCTTCGCCGTTGCCAGTCCAGAGGTCCGGGTGCATCTTGGCCGCATCAGTCGCTTCAGCACGCGATAGATGCCCCAGTCCCTTGAAGTAGTGATGGCCATTGCGCTCCACATGCTTGAGCCCAAGGGCAGCGGCGGTGGTTAGATCCTGTTGCAGGGCGAGCACACCGAGATTGGTCAGGTCCTCCCCTGACTGAAACGCGCCCTGGGCCGCGCTCCGCTCGCAGAGGCCGCGATGCAGGAGGGCGCGCAGCACCCCCTTGCAGTTCTTCATCGAGACTCCCCGATAGCCGAGTTCGAGCGCCCGCGGAAAGGCCTCAATCCCATGGTCAGCTTCATCGAGGATGACCGGTGCAAAGTCACCCAGTGTTGCGAGCCCCCGCCTGGAACTCTCGTCCAAGCTGATGGCGCGGGGAAGCGGTTGTTCGATGCAGACCAGGCGCTCGAGTAGCTTCCTTCCCGTGGGCTCTTGATCCAGCTGGCCGAGGAAAGAGACCAGCTTGTCGAGGCTCGGAAATTGCTCGTTGCCGTCCACCGTCAGATGGAAGTCGTCGCCGACCTGCTCATCGAGAACCTGCCCAAAGGCGAGAGTGCGCGGCAGATCGACTTCGCTAGCCCCACACAGCTTCAACTTAAACCACGTCAGGCCAAAGGCCTCGATGTCCTGTTCAAGGGCTTCTGGCAGACCATCGTCGGGCCCCTCACCCGGCTCTAAATCCGTACTGCGCAGGGCATCCACCAGGCCGACCGTGTGCCGCAAGTGGACGCGATCCACGGGCTTGTCGGGAAGGCTCTTTGCCAGGGACCAATCCTCAAGTTCGGGATAGACGAGACCTGGTCGCACACCGAGCAGGTCCGTCTTCAGCGCATCGAAGAAGCTCACGCCACCCGCGCGACAGGCGGCATCGATGACGGCGCGCTCCACGAGGGCGACTCCAAATCCGCGTAGCAGCCGGTCTGCAGCTGCCTGGGGCCGACCGTGAACCCGTCCATTGTACATCCGCCACCAGAGCTCAAAGACTGTCTCCGAGTTGCCAGCGCCCGGGCCAGATTTGGCGAGCTCTCCCGCCGCAACGGCGCTGGCCATGAGCCCGGTCACGTCGTCCTCGAGGGACTTCTTGGGGTCCTTCTCGAACCACTTTGGCACCAGCAGGTCCGCGGAGTGCCCAACGGCCTCGCCAGCCTCGGTCTCCAACACAACCCGCGCCGTCAGGGTCGGCGCCCAGGTCATCGTGTTCATTCCAAACTTAAACGGCAAGCGCGTGACGCAGTCACTCACCCCAAAAGACACATCACGGATTCGAACTCGCATCCGTTTGATCCTACTGGCTCGCCTGCCAAGACTCCACAGCCAAGGAGCCCGCGGGTCGAACTCGCTCTTCCGAATGTTTTCGAGAGCCTCGACAAAGAGGCGAGTGCGCAAGGAACGAGCCCTACAGGGAGCACAGAAGCGCGCATGGAGAAGATTGACACTGGAGTCTTCGAGTAACACAAGGAAAAGCGAAAGGCCCGCCGTTTCTCAACTTGGACCACGGACTCCATCGCCTAGCCCAGACCCGTCCTACTTCGGCGGAGCCGCCGCCGTGGTCCACTCTTTCGCGATCGCGTCCGTGTCGACCTTCGAGGCTGCGTCGGCGCGCTCTTCGGCTAGGTAGTAGTCGTCGCGCACGCCCATGAAGGCGTTGTACTTAATCGCGTAGTGCACTTCACCAGCGGCTGCGGCAGCTGCGGCGGCACGCTTGTCGATGGCGCGGACCTTCGGCTTGAAGGCCTGCCACTCGGCATCGTTCATCACGAGCACCTGGTCCATCAGCGGCGTGTAGCGCGCGACGGCGGGCAGGGTTTTGGGGTCGACGCCGCGGGCGCTGGCCAGGCGCGCGTTCACGAACCAGGGCATGCAGACGGCCAGCTTGTCGATGAAGAGGTTCTCGGCCGCGCCGAAGTCCAAGCACGAGGACTCCGTGAAGTCGGTCAAGCGCTCGACCTTCTCGGGGTCGATGTAGCCGCCGTCCACGGAGAGCTTGAAGGCGCCGGTTCCGGGGAAGGGGTAGAACATCGAGCTGCGGAAGCGGCCGATTTCCAGGCGCGCCAGAAGGTCGATCGTTTCCCAGCGCTCGGCGTGGGTTTCGCCGGGCAGGCCAACCATGACGAAGCCAGAGCTGTGCAGGCCAGCGGCTTCGGCTAGGCGCACGGTCTCGAAGATGTCCTTGTCGCTCATGGGGCGCTGCAGCACCTCCTTGCGCACGCGCGGCGAGCCGGACTCGATGCCCATCTTGAGGATCGTGCAGCCGGCGCTCTTGAGCGCATTGGCCACGCGCTCGTCGAGCTGCTTGACGTGGGCGTTGACCACGAAGGGCACGCCGATGCCGGACTTTATATAGGCGTCGCAGAAGGCGACGGCGTGTTCGACATTTTGGGTGAACAGGTCGTCGTCCATGATGAACGTGTTCACGCGATCATATCTGCCCAGCAAGAAGCGCATCTCTTCGAGCACCTCTTCGGGGCGGCGGAAGCGGAAGAAGTTCAGCTCGCGCACGGGCGCGCCGAGGTCCGCGCGGTAGGTGTCGATGACCTCGTGATTCAGGCAATAGGTGCAGCGGTAGGGACATCCGCGGCTGGTGATCAAGCCGGCCCAGCCGTTCTTCGAGTCCAGGATGCGCTGGGTGTCGAAGAGCTCGT
>JBLHWM010000164.1:0-8062 GCA_047629095.1 Planctomycetota bacterium
CCCTCGGTGTTGTTGTAGATACAGCTGGGAACGAACAGCTCTTCCGCCGCTTCGATCACTAGTGGGTTGCTCAAGACCTGAGAACCATAGTCCTTGCAGCCACTTCAGCCGGGCACCTCTTGAAAGAGCAACAACACGGGCTTGTCGGCCGATTTGGCCATGGCCTGGGCAGCGGGGAAACTGCGCTCCCAATTCACGAGGCCGAGCTCAATGGGCACATCGCTGGGGACGTTGCCAAGGGCAAGCGCGGAGAGGGCAAGGGCGGGAATGGTCAAGAGTCGCATGGCAACCTCGGGATTGGAGCGATCGGGGAATCTTGTGGGAGGCGGCGTACGTTGCATTCAAGTACACCGCAATCTCATCCTAGTGGAGCAGCCCAATCGCGCGACACCGAAGTCCGAACTCCAACACGGCGCTAACAGAGCCGCTTCTGTTCCGAGTCCGCGAAGGAGTCGGTCATGCCCGCGATGTAATCGCAGGTGGCCCGTTCCGGGCCGACTTGATCGCGCCAGGCTTGGTACCAGTCCGGGATCTCGTGGGGAGCCGCGAGCAGGGCTTGGAAGAGCTGGTTGAGGGTGTCGGAGGCTTGCCGCTCGGTCGCTAGTAGGTGCGGGTGCTTGTAGAAGTTCTTGTGGAGGAAGCGCTGGAGCTCGCCAACCTCGGCGCGCATCTCTTTGCTGTGACCGACGAGAACTTGGCTCGAGGCCTTGACGGCGGCCGAGGACTCCAGCCCAGACTCCTGCAGCTGTGCCGCGGTGTAGGCCATCAAGTCCTCGATCGAGAGGCGCAGCATGTCGTTCACGACGCGGCGGTTGCGCAGGGCCATGTCGCTGGTGTCGGCTAAGAAGCCGGGGCACGAACGCTCGACGGTTTCACACGCGCGGCGCCAGAGTGCGCTGCCTTCGAACAGGGTCGCTTCGCTGAAGATGCCCGTGCGCAGGCCGTCGTCCACATCGTGGGCGTTGTACGCGGTCGAGTCCCCGTGGTCCACGATCTGCGCCTCGACACAGGGCTGCTTCGGCGGCGCGCCGAACTCGGCGGGCCAGTCCTCGGTCTTCTCGTGCTTGAGCAGGGACTCGCGCACCTCGCGGGTCAGGTTGAGTCCGGGATGCAGGGGCGTGCGGCGCTCGAGCAGGTCGACGACGCGCAGCACCTGGGCGTTGTGGCGAAACCCGCCGTGGTCCTTCATCAGGGTGTTCAGGGCCCACTCGCCGCGGTGCCCAAAGGGTGGGTGCCCGATGTCGTGGCACAAGGCTAGGGCTTCACACAGGGGCTCGTTCACATAGAGCGCATTGCCGACGCTGCGCGCCACCTGGCAGACCTCCAGGCTGTGGCTCAGGCGCGTGCGGTTGTGGTCGCCCTCCCAAGACACAAACACCTGGGCTTTGTGGCGCAGGCGGCGGAAGGCCATCGAGTGCGTGATGCGATCTCGGTCGCGCTCCCAAACGGTGCGCAGGGAATCGGCTTTCTGGGGATGCACGCGGCCGAGCGATAGGTTCGAGCGCATGGCGTAGGGCGCGAGGTGCGAGGCTTCGCGCTCTTCCTTGGCGGCGCGATCGAAGAGTCGTGGAGTGGTCATGGTCATAGGGACGGTCGCCGCGCGGTTCGGTTGCAGAAAACCCGCCCGGCTTTTCGCGCAGCTTAGCAGTATCCCACCAGGGGAGTGTGCTTAAACGAAGCGAGGCGGCCCGGGGATACCCCGATGCCGCCTCGCGTAAAACCGAACCTAGCTCAGTCGTTCAGCCCCTCGGGCACATGCTGCGCCGTCGGGTGCATGGTCCAGATCGCAGAGTAGTGGAACTGGGGATCGAACATATAGAAGGCGCCCGTGTTGAGGCCAGCCGCGCGGGGCGCCTCCACATCGATGGTCACCGTGGTGTGGGCCGGGATCGGTTGGCCATAGGCGTAGTCCCACATACCCGCGCTACCTGTTGCCTTGCCCGCTAGATCGTCGCTTCCCCAGGGCTCGTAGCCGCCGCCGGCTAGGCTGTGGAAACCCGGACCGCTGAAGCCGGCCAAGTCGGCGAAGACGTGATCGATGTCGCGCTCGGAGCCCGCAAAGTTCAGGCTCGGGAAGCTGCCAAGGTGGTCCACGCCAAAGGGCTGGGCCGGATCCACATAGAAGGGGTTGCCCGTGCCATCCAAAGCGCTGCCATCCCAGTAGGGACTGGTCGGTGCGCCCTGGATGCCGAACTGGCCTGCCCACGCCTTGGCCACGACCTGGGGAACGCCGAACACGGGCTTCCAATCGAAGCGCCCCATGTCGACGCCATTGAACTGGTAGTCCGTGGTTCCAAAGTCCACGACGCGGAAGTAGCGCGTGAAGTCCTCGTCATTGTGAATCGTGACCTCGATCGCGTCGCCCTCGGCCCAGGTCCGCTTGCCGGACGAGCCCAGGGTGTCCTTGTCCCCGAAGATGTCGAGGTTGCTGAATAGCAGATTGACGTCGGCGGTGGCGCTGGGGAAGCCCAAGATGTCGTCTGTGGGAGGCAGGCCGCGACGGTCGCGAATGTGCCTGACCATGCCGTCGGTGGCTAACGCAAATGCATCCACATCGGCCGGAGCGCCGGGGCTCCCGAAGAACGCAATCAGCGCATTGTAGATGACCTTCTCCGGGGAGTGATCCCCAAGGGCGTCCACGCCGAGCGCTGCGACCTCGTCCCACTTGACGCCAAAGCGCCAGTCCTTCGGAACTCCACCGGGAAGCATCTGGCCCTCGGAGTAGCTCTCAATCCAGTTGATGCGGGGGGGATGCACGCGCCAGCCCCAGATGTAGATGCCGGTCTGGTTCATGCCCTGGCCATAGCGCACGACCGCGTCCGTGGCCATGCCCTTGCGCACCGTGGTGAAGGTCGAGTCGTAGGCGAAGTGCGGCGCCGTAAAGGGCCCCGCGCTCCAGTCGATCATCGGTACGGCGTACTCGTTGTTGCCGTACTGGTTGAACTGAGCGGCGCTGTTCGTCGCACCGTCGTAAGCAAGCCCCGTGTCCGTGCCATCGACTAGGAAGCCGCCGATCAAACCGGACAGATCCAAGTCCGAGGTCTCCCAGCGATCCTGGGGGTCGTTTAGGGTGTTCTGGCCCATGAAGCTGCCCATGTTGAACTTGCGGTCAGCCCGCAGCCAATACTGGGGACTAGGCGGCGCGAGGTCTTGATAAGTCGGCGCCGCCGCCGTGCCCGTGTGAGCTGCGAACAGGTCCTCAAGCGTGAACTTGCGCCCGCTGCCATCGGATGCTTCGACGATGCCGAACCACTTCCAGATCCAAGAGTTGCGTCCCCAGAAGTTGCCATTCGAGGCCGTCTTCATAGGGATAGCGCTGAATTCGTCAATGATGAACGACTTCATTCGGTCCTCGCCAATGTCGCCGAGGCCGCGGAGCTTCCACGTGATCGTGTAGTCGCCATTCATCGGCACCTTGACCATGTTCGAGTCCGAGCGAATCTCGTTGTCGTACCACAGCTGCTCGATCGTGATATTGCGCGTTACCGGATCCCAGGTCTGGTTGTCCTTGCGGCCGCGATAGTTCAAGAGCTCGTAGCCGTTGTACGCCTTGTTCGTGAGCGCACCGGAAGAGTTGGTGCCCAGCAAGATGTCCAAGCCTTCCTGCACGCGCAACTTCGTGCCCGTGGCGACAATGTCGGCGAGCACCGCATCGAGGTCGTTGGTCGGTGAGTTGCAGTCGAGCCCCATGTCTTCGATCCAAACCGACTCCGGCCGCTCCTGGGGCCAGAGCAGGTTGAAGTGAATCGGGTCGCCGCTTCCATCCAACGCCGTCCCATCCAGGGAGCCCGAAGGGTCCGTGTTCGAGAAGTTCATCGCCTGGGGAAACTGCGTGTCATTGAGGAACGCGTAGAGGCTCGTGTCCACGGCCGCATCCGGTTCGTACACCGTGCCGGTGGCCTGGCCCATGGCGTCCGCCGGTAGCACTGTGCCGGTGGGCATGTTGACATTCGGCGATTGCAAGTAGCCGGCGCCGGTCGTGTCGACCTTGAGCTGTTGCATGCCGAGGTTCGGCACATTGGCGCCACCGGCATCGGTTATGGTCGGCGGCAGGGTGATGCTCTGGCCGGTTGCGCTGGCAGCGGCAAGGCAAAGTGCACCGAGGCAGAGGGTCGTCTGTTGAGTGTTGTTCATGGCTGGGTGCTCTACTTGATCTCGGTGCCCATCAGGGCGTCACGAACGAAGGTGGTTAGGTCGTCGAGCTCTTGGGCCGTAAGGCCGCGATCCATGATCTCTGGTGACTTGGTCCCGGTTCCCGAGAGATCCGGTCCGCCGCCCGTAGCCATGAAGGCCACGGCCTCTTCGATCGTCTCCGCATGACCGTTGTGGAAGTAGGGTCCGGTGACCTTCGACATGCGTAGTTGGGGAGTCTTGAACTTGTAGTCATCCGCGGGGTTCGGCGTTGCGGTCATGGCGCCGGATGGGGCAGCCGTCCAGTCGTCACCCGCGCCGCGCCCAATATCCGTGTCGCCGTTGAGGGCAATCTGGCCAAAGTCGGGCACGCCAATGTTGTGGTAGTCCAGGTCCGTCAGCAGCGGCGAGGTGTGGCACGTTGCACACGCGGCCTTTCCGAAGAACAGATCCATGCCAGCTAGCTCGGCTGCATTCAGAGCATCCGTGTCGCCGGCCAAATACTTGTCGTAGGGCGTGTCGAAGACGCTGATGGTCTCCTCGTAAGCGCCGATGGCATTGACTAGGTTGAGCTGAGTGACAGAGGCGGTCTTGAAGGCCGCCTTGTACAGGCCCATGTATTCCGTGTTCGCTTTCACCAGGGGGATGACGTCCGTGCCCCAGTCCGAGTTCATCTCGTTGAAGCCACCCACGGGGAAGTTCGCTTGGTGGGCGAGATCTCCCGCGCGGCCGTCCCAAAACATGTTCGGGAAGACGTGGGCGTTGTAGATCGTTGGCGTGTTGCGGCCGGTCAAGATCGTCTTGTAGCGCGCTCCGGCAACCGCGAGGTTGCCATCGTGGGGGACCGTCCCCGTCGCCGTATCCAAGGTGTGGTCCTGAACGCCCTTGCCCTGTGGCCGGTCGTCACCCCAACCGAGCTGTGGGTCGTGGCAGGTCGCGCAGGAGATGCCGTTGGGCCGCGAGAACTCCTCGTCGAACATGAGCCGGAACCCAAGATCGATCATAGCTGCCTGCTGGTCTGGGGAGACGATCTTGACAGCACCGCCGTTGCAGCTCGAAAGGGAAGTGGCCAGGACTGCGAGGAGTAAGCTTGCAGGAAGTTGGAGGTACTTCATGGAGAAGTGGGTCGGATCCAAAGGTGAGGAGGTAGCGGCTGCACGGAGACGGGAGATCCAGATATAGCCAAAGCGCCGAGGTTTGTCCCCCAAATCGCATGGCCTTTACCGTTCCTTTCGAACAGGTGAGATCCCCCGTGCTTCTTCCATCGGGTGACTGGGGGCGTTCCTTTAAGCCAGTCGGCCGACAATACGGACCTTGGGGCAAAATTGAGCCGTGTCCCCCATTCGGGCTCGGCGGCATAACCCCCAAATCCACACCAAATAGCCTAGGAGTCCTCCCCAGCGAGCCGCCCCTGCAGGAAGACGCTTTTGTCACCGAGTGAAGCCTAGTCAACGCTCGATATCCAAGTCTGGAGCCGCGTTGGATACCGCCCGGAGCTCTACTCTACGAGCAGGGTGACGGGGTTCGAGAGCCGACTGCAGCCGTCGGAGCCTTCGAGGACAGCGAGAGCTTCCAGAACTTTGAGATTGAAGCCGGGCGCGTCGGTCGCACGGGATTGGTGACCTGCCTGGTGGCCACCAAGGCCAAGGGGGTCATCCAATCGGCCCCCGATTCGGCGGAGGACAAGTTCCTAGACGTAATCCACCTTCGCACCCCAGCGGAATTGGTTGTGTTCACGCTCTTCGTCCACAAGGACATCCCTCTTCTCGAAGTGCCGACGGCCGGCCTTTTCGGCCAGCTCAAGATGGGCCCAGCTTCCCATAAGACCGCTACGGACCAGAAGCTGCCCATCACCGTGGACGTCGAGACCTTCCAGCCGACGCCCAATAGCCTGGCGTTTCTCGAGTTTCCAGGCCACGGCAAGGCGGTCCTGGATGCCATTGAGCTAGCCCAACAGCGCATGGGCCGGGAGGGGGGGCAGCTCCAGGACTTCACCGGTTATCGGGTTCGCGTGGCCTACCCACCCGTGCCAGCCTACGTGGCCATCTCCGCGAAGCTCGCGAGCCGCTTCTAGCCGAACCTGGCCCGAGTGAAGGTGGCGGCCGGGGATGGCCGAGGTTTGTGGGGCATCTTGGGGCTGGATTCCCTATAATCTTGCCCCGATTTGCCAGGCGAGGAATACGCCCCGAAACGCACTCGCCACCTAGAACAGAACTTAGGATCACCATGCAGAACATCATTTACAGCGAGAAGGCCCTCGAGCTCCAAGCCATTGCTAAGGAGATTGCCGAGAAGCACGTACGCCCCCACGCCGCTCGTTTGGACAAGGCGCAGGAGTACAACTACGAAGCTACCAAGGCATGCGCCGAGGCCGGCCTGTTCGGGACCTGGATTCCCGAAGAGTACGGCGGCAACGGCACGGGTGTCTTGGCCCTCGCATTGATCGTCGAAGAGCTTGCCAAGGCCGACTCCGGCTTCGGTGTGGCCTTCGCGGTGAACGCCCTTGGATCCTTCCCGATCCTTGTGGGTGGAACCGAAGAGCAGAAGAAGCACTGGCTGCCCATGGTCGCCTCGGGCGAGAAGATGGTCGCCTTCTGCCTCTCGGAGAAGTTCGCTGGATCCGACGCTGGCGGCCTAGCCGTTCGCGCCTACGAGGACGGCGACGACTACGTCATCTGCGGCGAGAAGAAGTGGACCACCAACGGTGGCGTCGCGGACATCTACACGGTGTTTGCCGTGACGGACCCCGACTCCCGCTCCCGCCGCCTCTCTTCGATCATCGTGGAGAAGGGCACCCCCGGATTCACGATTGGTAAGGTCGAGGACAAGATGGGCATCCGCACGGTTCCAGTGGTGGAGACCCGCTTCGACAAGGTGCGCGTTCCCAAGAGCAACATCATCGGCGGCCGTCCGGGCCTTGGCTTCAAGAACGCCATGGAGACCCTCGACTACGCACGCCCAGGCGTTGCGGCCCAAGCTGTTGGCGCTGCCCAGGGCGCCCTCGACTACGCCCTGACTTACTCTGCGCGCCGCCGCCAGTTCGGCAAGCCGATCAACTCCTTCCAGATGGTCCAGAAGATGCTGTCGGACATGGCCATGAAGACCGAGGCTGCCCGCTGCCTCGTGCACTCGGTAGCCAGCATGGTCGACAACGGCCGCGCCTCCGAGGCCGGCAAAAAGGCCGCCATGGCCAAGTGCTTCGCAACCGACACCGCCATGGAAGTGGCCACGGACGCGGTACAGATCTTCGGTGGCTACGGCTTCATGGAGGACTACCCCGTCGCCAAGTTCTTCCGCGACGCCAAGATCCTGCAGATCTATGAGGGCACCAACGAGATCCAGCGCATGGTGGTCGCCCGCGCCCTGATCAAGGACACCGCGAACCTCAAGCACCTCGAGGCGTACATTCCCAGGGAAGAGCAATCGAGCTTCAGCGAAGAGCCGGCGAAGACCAGCTAACCAACTGGCAGTTATAGGCACTGGGTTTTTCTAGCGCACAATAGGGGCAGTCTCACATGTGGGACTGCCCCTAGCTCTTTGTATGGGGATGACTTACGGCGGTGGGATGGGTATGAAGATAAAGAGGTCTGCTAGTTGGCGTTCGGTTTGCCTGGGAACTCCGCTCTAATGAGTGTCTCGCGAAATCGAACGGCCTTTTCCCCCCAAACTGACATGGCACAACCGACTCTCCGCCATTCTGAGCTCGATGCACTACTCGAGCCTGCTCTGGCGTCCCCCGACTCTTTTCCCGGCATCGCCCTAGCGGTGATCCACACGCTCGACCAGGCCGGCACCTGTCTCGACATTAAGGATTCGGACTCCTGGCGTCGCGAGCCGCGCCACTTCACCAACACGGCCTCGGCCTCGTTCCTCAATCAGTTCCGTGCCGATGTGGATCGGATCGAGGTGCTCGACCGGGAAGAGGAAGGCC
>JBLHWM010000165.1:0-8020 GCA_047629095.1 Planctomycetota bacterium
CCCAGGATCTGAACGTGCCATTCCAAAGGAATGCACACCCCCATCACAAGCGACACCCTCTCCGTTTCAAATCCCAGCCCCCCAGGATCTGAACGTGCCATTCCAAAGGAATGCACAAGAGTCCCCCAAGTCCGCCCAAGCCGAGAACTCGCGAAAAGTAACTGCGCTCCAAGCGCGTCACTTCCATCGCGAAAGCAGGGACGAGCTGCCAGGCGCCCACTTGGCTCCCCTTCGAATCGACGTGGGAGTCCGAACGGTAGACGAGAGCACAGTAGTCGCCCAGCCATTTGATGTAGGGCAGATACAGTACGTATTCGCCGGGTGACTTTTCGCCGTACCCCCAGCTCCCCCACAAAGACCTGGCGGAGAAGCCTAGCTCTAGCGAGTCCAAGCTCTCGGGGTACTCACCGTGGATCGCGTGGTAGGCGTCGAGCTCCCGCACGATCAAGTCGCCCTCATCCCGATTCACCCAGGCCCAGGTTTTTGATTGGATGAGAGATCCCGTACAGCACTGCACCCACCAGACCTAAGAGTAAGCCCGCAAGAGTAAGCTGCCTCTTCGTCCATCGCGGCTTGATTCCCATGACGCCCTCCGGGCCATGCACACATAGGCCTTCGCCCACCGCATCCACAAAGGCGCTAACGGACAAGCCGAAGGGAGCCAGCACGCTGCTCCCTCCAGCTCCTCCACCCTAGGTCAGTCCGCCGCCGAACGGCGCCTGGAACACGACCTTCTCCTCGACCTCGTCACCCTCTTCGCCGAGGATGCCGAGCACGTCGAGTTCGAGGCACCGGCAGGGCGCGCCGAGCAGCTCGCCGACGTTGGGCTCCGTGCGGCCGCTCTCGCCCGAGAGCACCTCTTTGACGTAGGTGCCGTGGGCGGTGCGCATGCGAATGCGGGCGCGTCCTGCGGGGATCTCGTTGCCGTCCTTGTCGAGCTCACCGGGAGCATCGTCTGCGATCTCGACGCTCAAGATCTCGATCCAACGCTCGCGGGTCAAGTCAGCGCGGCGATGAGCAACGCGGCCCGGGGTCTGCTGTTGGATGGTCACGCGCTCTTCCAGGACCGCCTTGACCTTGTCTGCGTCGAAGGTGCCCTCGACGGCGACAAGAGCCTCGTACTCCTTGGCGTGCTTGCTCTCCTTGAGAATGACCACGCGGGCCTTCTCGGAGTAGTGCAGGTTGCGCACGGCCATGCGGCCGTCGTTGCGGCGGTTGATCTCGGCTTCGAGCTCGGCGAGGTCCACGTCGTGGATCTTCGCGTTGTTTAGCTCGAACACAAAGGGACGGCCGGTGCCGAGCATGCGCACGTCGATGTCCTCGCGGCCAGAGCCGTGGAACTTGTTCTTGCGGGTGCCGAACTGCTTGCCGGCGACCCATGCGATCAGCTCCTGGACCGAGTCTTTGGTCAGCTTGCCAAAGCCCTCGCAGTGTTCGCACTTCTTGCGGCGGCGCGGGTGGCCTTTGCACTCGGGACAGTAGAAGATCGTCTGGGGAAGGTCGCGGCTATACTTGTTGTAGCGGCCTTCGACGTAGATCTTGGTGGTGAGGGGCTGGTTCGTGGACTGGCTCATTGGACTGCTCGATGCTTAATTGGAAAACGAGCGGAAGATTCTATCCGCTCAAGGGGCAAGTGAGGTCCCTGGGTCCTATCCTCTTGAGCTATGCATCCAGTCTTATTTGAAATCCCCATCGGGAACGGCCTCCCCATCCGCTCTTTCGGCGTCATGCTCGCCTTGGCCTTCCTGGTGGGCGCGCACCTGTGGACGCGTCTCATGGGCCGATTCGGCGAGGATCCCGAGGGCGATCCCGAGCGCACTGCCTCTGCCACCATGGCCATTTTGGTCGGTGTCGTGCTGGGCGGGCGCCTGTTTTATGTGATCGTCGAGACCCTGCGCTACATGAGCAGCGACGACGTGACCTCGGCGGGCTATCGGTACATCCACGATCCGGTCTCGATCCTCAAGGTCTGGGAGGGCGGGCTCGTGATGTACGGCGGCTTCTTCGGCGCGATCTTCTTGGGACTCTGGTCCTCGAAAAAGCACGGACTCAACCCGATCAACGCACTGGACTCGGCCCTAGTCGGCGGCTTCGTGGGCCAGGGGATTGGGCGCATCGGCTGCCTCTTGGTCGGCGACGACTACGGCAGCGTAGTGGCCGCGGGCAAGGAGGGCATGCCCTTCCCGATCCAGTTGAAGGTGCCGAGCCTCGAGTGGCTCCAGGCCCATCCCGAGAGCCTCTTCCCCGCCGAGCTTGCGGGCAAGACTCTCTGGGCGACCCAACCCTGGATGACCATCAACGCCCTGGTGATTGCGGCGGTTGGCTTCTACGTCTTGAAGCGCCGGCGCTACATGGGCCAGGCGGCCCTGGTCATGTTGCTGCACTATGCGATTACGCGCTACATCATCGAAGGCTTCCGCGGCGACGAGCTGCGCGGCGTCTGGTTCGGCGGCTTCTCAACAAGCCAGCTGATCTCGCTCGTGTCCGGCACGTTAGTGCTTGGTCTGTTGATCAAGTTCCGCGGCCGCACCGAGCAGGTCCCCGGAGTCCAGCGCAGCTAATTTTGGCCGAGTCCTTTCCCATCCAAGCCGGTATTGACGAGGCGGGGCTAGGTCCCCTACTCGGCCCCTTGAGCTTGGGTTGGTCGGCGATTGAATCCTCCGTAGAGGGTGCCGATCCCTGGGACGTCTTGGCGCCGCTGGTCTGCCAGGTCTCGCCGCGCTCGAAGAAGCTCGACAGCGCGCACTTGATGGTCGCGGACTCCAAGCGCGTCTTCACTCGCAACCCCCGCGGACGGGCGCGCCTCGAGCGCACGGCCCTGTCTTTCTTGGCCCAACTCCAAGGCCAAGCGGACCTGCCCGCTGATGGCTCCTTCCTCGCAGATGGCCCCCTAGGCCCGGATTCGCGGTGGATCGAGGGTGCGCCTTGGTACGACGAGCTCAAATCACCCAGGGGCGCAATGCCTGTGCACTCAGCCGCTGGCACCTTGGAGTTGACCGCCGAGCGCTTGCGGCGAGCCTTCGCCGACGGCGGCATGAGCTTGGTCGACGGTGGTGTGCGCCTCGTGCCAGCGCTCGAACTCAACCACAGCTACCAGCGCACAAACAACAAAGCGATGACGGTACTCGAGTACACGTTCCAAGCGCTGATTCGTTTGTGGGAGCGCTTTAGTATGCGTGGCCTGATTGTCATCGTCGATCGCCAGGGAGCTCGCGCGCACTACGCGGGGCCCCTCGAAGGTGCGTTCCCGAATACGACGGTGACAACCTTGGAGGAGAAGCAAGGCACCTCTTCCTATCGATTGGACGGCTTGGAAGGCACGCCCGCCGAGGGTACCCGCATGGTGGTCTCCTTCACCGAGAAGGGCGAGGACCACAGCTTTACGACCGCCTTGGGTTCGTGCTTTGCGAAGTTTGGCCGAGAGGCCGCGATGGAGGGCTTCAATCGCTATTGGGGCAGCAAGATGGAAGGCCTGAAGTCTACCGCTGGCTACACCCAGGATGGCAGGCGCTGGCTCATCGATGCCGCAGAGATTGTCGCCGCTGAGGGCCTAGCGCCAGGCGTCCTCATCCGCGATCGCTAGAGCCAAACGACCGCGTCGATTCGGTGTGTGTTAGACGGGGGCGGGTAGGTAATTCAGGACTCGTTGAATGTGCGCGCGGCAGTGCTCGCGGGACTCGCCTAGGGTCACGTTGTCGTGGAACCAGGCCCAGAGTGGGTGGCGGGCAGCATACCCGCTGGGGAATGCGCCGAAGGCTAGGTAGGGCGCCACAAGGATGTCGGCGGCGGTCATCGCGTCACCAACCAGCCAGTCGCTGCCGGCGGCGGCTTGAGAGGCGAGGCGCTGCTCTACTCTCTCGGTGACTCGGTGTAGCTCGGCGTTTGCTTTCGCGATGGCTTCGCTTGCTTCGGCACCTTGCTTGTCTTGGAAATAGACGCCGAAGGCGGGCGCCATTGCGGGCATGGGCTCGTTCTTGGTGTACATCTCCCAGGCCTCGATCTCTTTGATCTGCTTGTAGTTATCGCTGAAGAGACGCGGGCCGGAGAAGTTGCCGTCGAGGTAGCGCAGGATGGCGGAGGAGTCGTAGATGACCAGCTCGCCGCGCTTGAGGTAGGGGGCGAGGGGCTGCTTGGATTCGGCCACTAGCTTGGCGATGGTCCCGGGCTCCTTGCCGTCCACGGCGACGACTTGGTGCTTGATCCCAAGATAGGCCAGGGCGATCTCCACCTTCATGTTGTTCGGCGTCTGCTGACGAAGGGTGACTGTGATTGGGGTAGTCATGGAGTCGCTCTGGGCTGTCTTGATTTGATCGAGGCTAAACGCCTGCGGGAGTAGGGATGTAATCCAGCACGCGCTGGAAGTGCACGCTGCATCGCTCGCGACCTTCGCCAAGGGTGAGCGCCTTGTCGACGGCCTTCCAGAGTGGGTTCCAGTCGGCGTAGCCTGCGGGCAGGTCGGCTAGTCCCAGCACGCTAGCGACGCAAATATCGGCGGCGGTCATGGTGTCCCCCACCAGCCAGTCGCTGCCCGCGGCCGCTTGGGAGGCAAGGCGCTCTTCGACCTGGGCGGTGACCTTATTGATGGCGGCGTTGGCGCGCTCGATGCAGGCGTCGGCTTGGGCCCCGGAGATACCGCCGAAGAAAACCTCGAACGCTGGGCGCATGGCGGCCATGACCTCGGTCTTTTGGAAGGCCTCCCAACCCTCGATGGCCTTCATCTCGTCGCGATCGGCGCTGAAAAGGCGCGGGCCATCGAAGTTCGCGTCGATGTAGCGCAGAATGGCCCCCGAGTCATACAGCACCGTGTCGTTGTGCTTAATGATGGGCGTGAGGGGCTGCCCCGAGAGCTTGACAAGCTTGGCGATGGTCTCGGGATCATTGCCGGCGATGGCGTCGATCTCGTAGGGGATCTGCTTGTAGGCCAGGGCGATCTGGATCTTGGTGTTGTTGGGAGAGGGTAGGCGCAGGGTGGCTTGGAGAGTCATGGTGTTGTGATGGGTAGGATCGGCCAGCCCGAGACTGACTATTAAAAAGTAAAGCGAACTAGATTCGGAAAACAATACCGACAGTCTTCGACTCGTCAAGGGAATCCCTTGCCAAGCCGGTTACACTTCTGTTTGGAAAGCTCCAAAGTGGTCCCCAGGGACCCCATGCAGACCTTTCCAAGGCAAGATAGCATCGTACTCACCATGGGAACCAAGACATATCGACAACTCTGCGGCGTGGCGAAGGCCCTCGACTTGGTGGGCGAGCGCTGGACTCTGCTCATCATACGGGATCTATTATTGGGGCCTGCGAGCTATTGTAGCCTGCTGGACGGCCTACCCGGGCTCACCACGAACCTGCTGGCGAAGCGCCTTAGAGACCTGACCGAAGCGGGCTTGATCGAAGCCATCGTCGTGGATGCGGCCGAGACTGGCGGCGCGGTTCGTGGCCTCTACGGCCTGACCGCAGCTGGCAACGCCCTTGGGCCCATCATTGGACAGCTAGGAAACTGGGGCCGGGAGCACGGTCCCTCCCCCACCGCTGGCGACCAGATGAACTTCCGCTGGCTGCCCGTGTTCCTCGGGCGCAACTACAAGCAGACGGGCCAGCGCTGGATCGTACAGCTCAATTCCGGCGAGAAGAGTCTGCAGGTACGACTGGGAACGGAGCAATTCGAGAGCGTCGAGGGCACACCGATGAAGCCCGATCTGCTGGTCCAAGCGGACTGCATGGGGCTCCACGCCCTGCTTTTCGGCGAAGAGAATCCCGATCAGCTCCTCCAATCCGGCCGCATCGAGCTGCTGGGCACCGAATCCGTCCGGGAGCCCGCCTGGGCCGACTTCCTCGACTCCTTCGCACTGCGCGAAGAGTAGTCGGTGTACCCAAGACCCAGGATCGCAAGATCCTAGGTCGGCCCTTTCGCGCAGCCTTAGGCAGCCCAACTGCCCTGTGGCGTGATAAAGTTTGGCGCACCTCCCCCCCCTCCCCCAAGCCACCCCCCTTATTAACAGTTGAAGATCGCGATCCTAGGCGCCGGCATCTCCGGTATGGCTCTTGCCCAAAAACTCATCCAGGGCGGCCTCGATGCATCGGATATATCTCTTTTCGAGGCCTCGACCCGGGCTGGCGGACTCTGTGCTTCGAAGACCGTAGACGGCTACACCTACGATGAGACCGGCGGCCACATCTTGTTCAGCAAGAACAAGCCTGTAATGGACTGGATCATCGAAGAGGCTGGGGGCCGGGATGAGTTCACTTGGAACGAGCGTCACACGAAGATTCGCTTTGAAGATCGCTGGGTGCACTATCCCTTCGAGAACGGTATCGGCGACCTGCCGGACGAGGCTAACTTCGAATGCGTGTCCGGCTATGTGAAGGCTTGGCACGAGCGCAAATCGAGCGGTGACGAGGCCCCCGCGGACTTCGCGAACTGGATCGAGTGGCGCTTCGGGCCGGGTATCTGCGATCACTTCATGCGGCCCTACAACGAGAAGATCTGGAAGCGCGATCTGGCCGAGATCACCAGCGGCTGGGTTGCGGGCCGCGTGCCCGATGCGCCGATTGAAGACGTCCTGCGGGCCTCAATCGGGATTCGCACAGAAGGCTACACCCATCAATCGAAGTTCGCCTACCCCAAGAACGGCGGCTTCCAGGCGATCACCGACGGCTTCGCCACGAGCCTCGAAAAGAACATCCGCCTGAGTACGCCGGTCACCGACGTGCGGAAGGTCGGCGAGACCTGGCACGTGAACGGGGAAGAGTTCGACCGCGTGGTCAACACGGTCCCCATGAACCTGGTGCCGGACTTCTTGGAGGGCATGCCCGACAACGCGGCCAGCGCCATGCGCGAGCTCTCCAACAACCAGATCTCGTGCTTCCTGATCGCGCTCGATCGCGAAGAGCACCCCGACCTGTCCTGGGTCTACCTGCCCCACCACAGCCAAGGGCCGGCGAACCGCATCACGTACATGTCGAACTACTCGCCGAACAACGCGCCCGCGGGCAAGGCCTCGTTCCTATGCGAAGTCACGTCCCCTGGCGGCGGCGCCTACCCGGACGGCACCCTCGCAGACGAGGTTGTGGACGGCATGGCCAAGGCGGGGCTGCTGACCAAGGAAGAGGTCCTGTTCACGGACCGCACGGACACGCGCTGGGCCTACATTGTCTACGACCACCCCTTCGAGGCGCGCAAGGCGACCGCCCTCACCTATGCCGAGTCCATCGGCCTAGATCTGCTGGGGCGCTTCGGGCGCTACGACTACCACAACTCCGACCAGTGCGTGATCGAGGCCGAGAAGTTGGCCATCGCACTGCTCGCCGACGCCAAGCGGGGCTAGTTCAACATGAGCTCTGCCATTACCAAGGACCCGCGTCCCGTCTCCGTGGTCATCCCGACCTGGAACGGCGGACCGCGCTACCTCGAACTCTTGCGCGTGCTCGCCGACCAAGACATCGCCGGCGGCTTCCAGTTCGTCGTCGTGGACTCGGGCTCGAAGGACGGCACGCGGGAGGCCTCCGAGGCTGCCGGCGCGCTGATCGTGCACCAGGACCAGAAGACCTTCAACCACGGCGGCGCCCGCAACAAGGGCATCGCCGCCAGCTCCGGCCAGGTGATCGTGCTGCTGACCCAGGACGCGGTGCCCATGGGCCGGGACTTTGTCAGCAACATGCTGAAGCCCTACGCCGACGCGTCCGTGGACGGCGTCTATGCGCGGCAGTTTCCCCAGGACGACTGCGATCCGATTCTGAAGGAGCGCCTGCGCGGCTGGACCGCTTGCCGCACGGAGCCCGTGCAGCAGTTCTTCGTCCAGGCCGATGCGGATGGCTCCCTCGAAGAGTTCAACAACCTGCCGCCCATGGAGCGCTACCTGCGCTGCGCCTTCGACAACGTGGCCAGCTCGGTGCGCCGCTCGACCTGGGAGCAAAAGCCCTTTCCCGAGCGCAACTTCGGCGAGGACATGGCCTGGGCCCGGCGCGTCTTACTCGACGGCGGCACGGTCGCCTTCGAGCCCACCGCCGAGGTCGAGCACTCCCA
>JBLHWM010000166.1:0-7937 GCA_047629095.1 Planctomycetota bacterium
CATCCCGGTCTCTTCGAAGCCGCCCTTTGCCACCATCCCCGGCCTGGAGGAGGCGGCCAAGAAGGTCGAGTCCCAACTCGGCGAAGACGGCCGCGTCCTGCTGCGCTACTCGGGTACCGAGTCCCTGGCGCGGGTCATGGTCGAGGGCCCAAGTGCGCCCCTCATCGAGGAGCACGCCCAGAACCTCGCGGCTCTATTCGTGCGCGAGATCGGCGCTTAACCAACGGTTTCGCGGATCGGTCCATTTCCACTTGATTGCCCTGACAGGCTCGATCCGCGCCCCAAACGACTGCGTTCCTGCACAGAGACCTAGACATGATTGCTGCAGCATTTGAGACATCGACGCGGAGCTCGAGCGTGGCCCTGGCCATCGGCGACGACTTCGCGGACACGGGTAGCCTAGAAATCTTCGCGGGCAACCTCGACGGCGCGGCTGCACACGCTTCGGACCTGTTGCCCATGCTCGCGCAACTTTTGAAAGAGCGCGGGTTCCAGGCGTCGGACTTGGACGCGGTGCTCGTGGGCATCGGACCGGGCAGCTACACGGGGCTGCGCGTCAGCGTGGCCACGGCCTTGGGCTTGGCCCTAGGTGAAGTCGATGGGCGCACACCCGAGCTTTTGGGCGTGCCGTCCTGCGAGGCGCTGCTCGCGGGCAGCTTGAACGCAGGCGAGCGCGGCGCGTGGATCCAGGACGCTCGATCCGGGGGCTTCTATGTGGCTAGTGGCCGGATAGCGGGCGAGTTCGAGCTCGAAACGGAAGCGGCGGTCGTGGACCAGGCCGGACTCGAGCTGTTCCTTGAGAGTCAGCGTGGCGCGCGCCTGCTCGGGGATGAAGCCACGGCCAAGACCCTCGAGCGCATCGACGTTGCGGCGGACTTGGAGTTCGTCACCCCTACCGCCAAGCACGTGCTGCAGCTTGGGCTTCCAAAGCTAGTACGGGACGGGGGCACTGCCCCCGAGCAGCTTGCGCCGCTCTATCTGCGTCCCTTCGCCGTCAAGGTCCGCAAGCGCTAGTCCCGCCCAGGCTGGGACTGCAAGCGCTAGGCTAGGACCGTCGTGTTGGTGTCGTGGAACTAGGCAAGGCGGTCGACGCTCTCGTCGCCGGAGCCAGCGTTCCACTTGGGCTCTTCCACGGCGGCAGCTGCCTTGATGGGGCGAGATGGGCACGGCCTTAAACGGGAACGCCCCTCGGCTCATGAAAGAGCCGAGGGGCGTTCTTGTTGTAGTGCCTACTCCCGAGGGAGCGGGGCGCTACAGGTCGTGAGGGCGAAGGGTCTTGCGACCGTTCGACACTGCACGAGCTTCGGCGCCAGCGATGATCTCGCGGACGGCAGCGTCAAGTGCGCCGTAGAACTCGCCGGACACGTTAATGCCAGCGCAGTTCTTGGTGCGGCTCTTGCTGATGATCATGTCGAGGGGCTTCTTCTTGCCCTTCTTCGCAGCTTTGCGAGGGGCCTTCTTAGCGGCCTTCTTCTTGGTTGCCTTCTTAGCAGGCGCCTTCTTGGCGGCCTTCTTCTTAGCTTTCTTCTTTGCCATAGGGGGTATCCGTGGGCTTGAGGTTGATTGATGAGGGAGCCATTCGCGGGCGCGTCTTCAGCGAAGACGTCGGTTACAAACGGTGGTCCGATAAGGAGAACGAGTGTGGGCAAACAAATGCGTCACTCCCGCAACAAGAAGAATGCAACTCCGAGGCCGAGTGTCAAAGAGGAAAACGGGCGAATCTTGGGGTTTTTGTGGGTATTCGAGCCGTTCCCGAGAAAGTGTCCCCTCCTCTTTCCCATGTCTCCGAGACAAGTCTTGGTGAGCCGAGCGCGCCTTAGTATCTTTAGGTTATGGATGCATACCGCGCTTGGGCAGATATCGATCTCGACGCCCTCACTAGAAATCTCGCCGTCATTCGAAACGCCATTGGGGACAAGGTCGCAGTGATGCTTGTGGTCAAGGCGGATGCCTATGGTCATGGTGCCATCGCCATTGCGCACCATGCAACACGTGCGGGGGTCACCGCATTTGGCGTGGGCACCTCCACCGAAGCTCTCGAGCTGCGGCACGGTGGCATCTGCGCTCCGATCCTTGTGCTCGGGACGATTGTTGATGAAGAGGTCGTCGCCTGCTTGCACCACGACATTCACATCGGCCTGCACTCGATGAACCGCTGCCGCACTCTACAGGCGGCCGCGCGTCGCCAGGGCCGCATCGCACGGGTTCACCTTAACATTGATACGGGTATGGGCCGCCTCGGCGTACTGCCCGAGCGCGCCGTCGAGCTGCTGCGCGAGATCCACACCGCTACGCACCTCGAGCTCGCCGGCATCATGACCCACATTTCCTCGCCCAAGGGCGACTCAACCGACGGTATCGCGTCCCAGACCGCCAGATTCGAGGCTGTGCTGGCCGAGGCTCGCGCCGAAGACCTGGTCTCCGGTTGGGTGCACATGTCCAACTCCGCAGGACTCTTCAGCGGCACTTCGCCCCTCTACGACTGCGTCCGCGTGGGTATTAGCGCCTATGGCGTGGTCCCCAAGGACGCCACCTGGGGATCGGACCTCGACCCCGTGATGTCTCTGCGCACCCGTATCATCTTCCTCAAGGACCTGCCCGACGGCTCTACGGTCGGCTATGACGGCACCTGGACCGCCGTGGGCAAGCGCCGCATTGCGACCCTGCCCGTGGGCTACAACGACGGCGTGCCCTGGCGCCTGTCGAACCAAGGCGAGGTGCTTGTGCGGGGCCAGCGCGCCCCGATCGTCGGCCGCGTATCCATGGACTACACCACCATCGACGTGACGAACATCAAAGACGTCAATGTGGACGACGTCGCGACCCTGATTGGCGACGATGGGAGCGAGACTCTGCTGCTGCGGGACGTGGCCAAGAGCGCCGAGACGATCCCCTACGAGATTGCCTGCTCCATCGGCAAGCGCGTGGCGCGGGTCTTTCGCACGCCAAACACACCCGGTACCACTAAGTGCAACCAGAAGCGCGTCACGGGCGACGACCGGGAAGACTCCCAGGGCAGTTCGGGCGAAAGCCTAGCCACAAGCCCTAGGTAACTCGGTACGGATGCCCTAGGCTCTACCCCGTGAAACGCCTCCTTCGCTACCTAACCCGGGCCTTCGTTGGCCTTGGGCTGCTTGTTGGCGCGGGTCTAGCTGCCCTGCTCATTTGCGATGCCACGGGCGTATTTCACAGCCAGCTGGAAAAGGAACTGCTGGCCTTAATCGAGGATGAGCCCGACCTCGACATCACCGTTCGCAATCTCGAGATCGACTGGTTCGGGCCGGGCATCACACTGACCGGCCTGCACATCGTCGGCGCCGACGGTGAGGCCTTCATCGAGCGCCTACAGTGTCACTTCGACCTCTCCAAGGACGCGGCCTCACCCCTCTCGGCAGTCTCCATCGATCGCGGGCGCCTGCTACTCGAGCGCGAGTTCGTCGAGGCGTGTGCGCGCTCCGTCGCCCAGGTGGAACAGAAGCTGCGCGAGCGCTTTGGCGTCTCAGAGCTCGACCCACTCGACGAGACCGAGGTCCCGGCAAAGCCCCTCGCTATCCCGACGCTCACCCTGCGCGATGTCGATATCGCCCTGCAACTCGTGGACGGCCAGCTCGTTGAGCTTGGCAAGGGCCAAGCGCGCCTGGAGTTAAACACCGACAAGGACCTGACCCTGGTTGGAAGTATCGCCCTGCCCCAGGAGGGCGCATCGCCGCTGCCGCTCTTCGCCCGGGTGACCCTTACCGCCGACGATAGGCTCGAGGTCCGAGCCGCGGCCCGCAACCTCGGCGTCTCGGGCAGGACATCGCCACTGCGCGCGCTCTTCCCGCCGGCGCTGCAGGACCTCGACGCCCATATGAAGCTCTCGACGGACTTCGAGATGACCCTGTCCCCCACCGGTGGGCTGCCGCCCCGGGCCCGGGCCCATGTGCGTATCGAAGAGGGCTACCTGCGCCCGACCACCTCCCTGCCGCCCCTAGAGAACGTCTCCATCGTGAGCGACTTCACGTGGCTGCCCCGGGAGACGCCCTCGGCCAACAGCGACTTGAATGAGCTCTGGCAGACCCTAACCGTGCGCGCTGAGGTCACGGCGAACGTGCTCGGAGAGACCATGGTCGGCGCGGCGCGACTAACCCGCAGCGGAGCCCTCGAAGCCGAGTTGGCCGCTAAGAACGTAGCCATTGACGAGCGCTTCTTGATCGAAGCCGGCCTCGCACCCGATGCACCGATTCGCAAGACCTGGACGGCCCTCGGGATCGGCGGCCAGGCCGATGTCAGCTTGGGCCTGCGCATGCCGCTGACCGGCGACTTCGATCCTAAGCGAGACCTGGACATTGCGGTGGATGTGCAGTCCGATCGCAAGGGTAAGTTCTGCTTCTCGGGCTGGGATTGGGACGGCGACGGACCCCTCGAGCGCGAGGGCATCCCCCTGCCCTGCGATCTCGTCAGCGGCCACGTCGTCTTCGCCCACCGCGGCAAGAATGCCCGCAGCGAGCTGCTCGGCATCTTCGATGCGTCCGGCAGCCATGGCACGGGCATGGCCACCGCCGAGGGTATGGTCGCCTCGCCGGCTACCGAGCGCATGGGCAGCGACATGGATATCAAGATCAACGTCGAGCGCAGGCAGCTCGACTCCGAGCTCGGGACGGTGTTTGAGTATATGGCGGGCACCAGGGACCTGTATTCGACCTATGGCATCGATGGCGGCTGGGCATCGGCGGAGTTCCACCTGCGCGACCGCGCTGACCAGGGCGGCTTCTCAGCCGCGGGACGTATTCACGTCGAAGAAGCGCCGCTCCGCTGGCAAGGGCTACCAGTCGCCGCCTTTGTCGACGAATTCGACATGGAGCTCGCCTGGGGCGCCTATCCCCGAAAACGCCAAAACGGGCAAGAGCAGCGCGACCTGGGTATTCACTTCGTGGCGACGGGCGAGACCTCGTCCGTCAAGGACCTGCGCATCGAGGGTTCGTTCCGAGATGTCAACATGGGCTCGCTTCCCCGGGCGCTGCCGACCCAGCCGCGCATCTTCGAAGGCTTCCCCGTGCCGGGCTCCGAACAACCCATCACCCGCACGGGCAATGTGCACTCCCTCTCGGTTTCAGGCAGCGGCTTGGGCCTGCGAGGCGCCGATTGGGATGTGCTCGTAGACTCGATTCCGGGATTGGGCGAGCGCGCTGAGGAGCTCGATGCCAAGGGCAAGGTCGCATTCCAATGGACCGAACATGCGCGCGTGGTCGACGGCGCTAGGGAGGTGGCCCTTGAGGTTACGCCCGAGGTTGTCGAGCTGCTTCCCCGGGACTTCCCGATGGTCACGCGCAAGGTCGAGGGCCGCGCTGGCTACTCGGCGGTCACGACTAAGGACGGTAAGAGCACTGGCACGGTGGACGCCATCTTCACGGGCGATTGGGTTGCGGGAATGGGCGGCGCGGCGATCCTGCGCAGCGACCTAGCCGGGCAAGGCGACTCCTACCTCAAGCTCTTCGCCGCCGGTATCGACCCATCGAACCAGGCCCTGCTTGGAGCACTGGCGGACACCACGGAGTCCGCCAGCAGCGGCTTCCTGGCTCCTTCGGGGGCGATGGATTCCGGGGACGATTGGACCAGCGCCAGCCTGGATGGCCGCGTTGACCTCACCGGGCAAATCGACTTCATCGAAGGAGCCGAGCCCGAACTGGCCCTGGAGCTTTTCCTTAGGAATAACACCCTGCAAACGGGTCCATTGACCCTAACGGACCTCCAGGGCGAACTCCGACTAACGGCCGGTGCCCTTGTTGGCCCCCGGGTCACCGCGCTCCTGGCCCAGACGCCGATCCTACTCTCGGACCTGCGCGTAGCCCTAGCCGAGCAAGCGCGCAAGGACGAGGTCGTCATGAGTGCCAAGCTGCAGGCCAAGGACTTCCCCCTCGACGCTGAGCACATGGGCGCGTTCTTGGACAAGGAGTCCCTGACCGCGCTGCTCGAGGGCTTCTACCTGAGCGGCCAAATCGACCTGGACGACATTGACTTGAAGCTCGCCCAGGCATCCGACGGACGCTACCGCATGGTCCTCTCTGGGCACGCTGTCCCCACGGGTCTGAAGCTAATCGCCGGCACGCCGGTTGAAGTCCACACGGCCGCCGTGCATGTGGAAGAGCTCATCCTTGAAGGTGGCCGCGCGCGCGCCTGGGGCCAAATGGCGGACCTCGCCGGCAGTATCGGCGGTCGTGCCATCACTGGCGGCACCTTGCTGTTCTCCTATGCAGACCAGCGCTTGAACATCGAAGATCTAAACGTCAGTTTCGCGGGTGGCACATTGGCTTCCCTTGGTGGCGTGGAAGGCCACGGTGGTGCGGCCCTTGCCCTGGACTTATCGGATCGTCGGCACTTTGCCGTGGCGGTGGAGCTGCGCGATGTCGAGGCCAAGCAACTGTTCGCGGGCGCCTTTGGCGGCAGCGATGACAACTCGGGTCAGATCGATGCATCTCTCAGATTCGAGGCCGCACCAGGCGCACTGCTCGAAGCCCAGGGCGGTGGTTTTCTGCGCCTGCGCAATGCGCGCCTCTGGTCGATCCCCGTCTTCCGCGCACTCTTCACCCAGCTAGGTTTCGACGCGACCGCTGTCTTTGACTCCATGAGCTCAGGCATCGCCATCTCCGGTGGCCGCATTTCCTTTAACAGCATGCGCGCCCACAGCCCGCTGCTCAATCTAGTGGGCGATGGCTTCCTGGATATGAACTCGGAACTTGGTGCCAAGTTTGAGGTGCGCTACAGCCTAGTGGACAAGCTCGGCCCCCTACGCGAGCTCTTGTATTGGCTGCAGAACAGCCTTCTGACGGTTGAGGTCAAGGGCGACCTGTACAACCCCGTTGTCATCCTGCGAAACTCCCTGATTGACCTCTTCACTTCGGACCCGAAGATCCACCCCGTCCTCCCGCTTCCGAACCTTTCGAAGCTGCCCAAGCGATTCTAGTTTCTGTGCCACGGATGGGAATAGCTCCCCCTGTATGCCATTCCATACCGGAAGTCCTTCGAGCGCACATGCGCGCCTTGCTAGGATCGGCCCTAAAATGAGTCCCTTCTCCTTTACGCACTTTCGAAATCTCCTGGTCTTGTCCGCTGCCCTGCTTCTGCTGGCAAACACGGCCCTTGGCCAGAGCTTCCGCACCAAGAGTTACAACGAGCTAGATGGACTGCCAAGTTCGCTGGTTTATGACGTGGACATTGGGCCCGATGACCGCGCCTGGTTCGTGACGAGGTCCGGCATCGCGGGCTTCGATGGAGTTCACTGGGAGGTGCACAGGCAGCAGACGGACTTCTCTTTCGCGGCTTCACCCCGCCTTCTAGCCTTCGACGAGCAGGGCTCGCCTTGGTTCACCTCAACCGACTTGCTCCATGGACTCGGCGTTCTGCGCGACGGCGAGTGGCAGCAGGTCAAGCCCGAAGGGGCCAAGCAGTTCCTGGGACAGATCAAGGAGCTTGAGTTTGGGCAGGGGCCCAACGGGGAGCAACTCTTCGCACTGCTCACAAGCGGTGACCTGCTCCGCCTCGTGGACAACACGTGGCAACGGATAGCGGAACAAGTTCGCGACTTCCAATGCCTGCCGAAGAACCTGCTGATCGCTACCGAACAGGGCGTCTTTGAACTCAGTCCGGCTGGAGAGCTGACGGCCCTTCCCCATGTGCCACGAGTGCCGGCGATCGCAATCCACCGCGAAATCCTGTCCGTCGGTGCAGAGCAGACCTGGGTTCTCAGCGCCGATAGCTTAGGACTGGGAACTCAGGATGGATTCCAACTACTGCACGAGGAAGTAGGCCGGTTCGACAACCTAGAAAGCTTGCGTGTGTCACTTCAACCTGACGGCTATGGCGCGCTCTTCTTGGGCTGTTGGAGATTCACCGCAGTCTGGGATCACGGTCGACTCCGCCCCCTAGATAAGCCTCTCGACACTTTCAAAGGCGGGGTC
>JBLHWM010000167.1:0-7875 GCA_047629095.1 Planctomycetota bacterium
CGCAGGGCGGCCAGGAATCCGGGAACGCTTGCCTCGATGAAGAGCTGGGCGGCCCCCTCTTCAGGGTTGCCAAGTCCACTCAAGGCCAGCTCGAAGTCCAGGCGGCGAACCTCCTTGCGTAGACGGTCGTCCAGATGCACCGCCAAAGAGGTCACCGTCAGGCGCTCGATGGCCAGGGGCAGGTTGAGATCAAAGGGGACCGGCTCCGGGTCAACCGAGGCCTTTGGGTCAACAGGGTCAGCCGCTGCGCTGGACGGATCGAGGTCCGCGCTAGCCAGCTCTTCCGACAAATCGGGAGCGCCGCCGAAGGCCTCGGCCAGCTGCCATGTGCCGTCCGCACGGCGGCGCAGGAAGATCGCCAAGTTGCCGACTTCAGCGCGGTGTAAAATGGCCTTGCCCAGCAAGAGCGCCGAGCTATCGAGGTCCGCCGCGAAGTAGTCGAGATCGAGCACCCGCGCCCCCTCGCCCTCAACGGGCTCGAGCAGGTCGACCTCAAGCCCCCACAGCTCGACACTCGCCCCAAGCAAGGAGAGGTTCAGATCGTCGTAACGAACCACGAGCCCCGCGCTCTTCGCAAAACCGTCGATCAGGGGCGGCAGCCATAGCGGTAGGGAGATCCGAACCACGAGGGCGAGTACGACTGCGATTGCAAGTACACGGCGTGTCTTGGAAAAGCGTCGCTTTGGTCGCTTGACCTTAGAACCGGGCTCGGTTCCAGGATCGGGGGATTCGATTGCGGACGCGCTGTCCAGATCCATCGGGTCCGGAAGCTTGTTGGATTCGGTCACTGGTCAGCTCCTCCACTCGTCGCCGGTCCAACAGTTAGCAGGGCTTCCCTCTCGGCGCGCAGCTTGTCGAGCACTCGCCTGCGCTCGCCCCGCGTACCAAGGGGATTGAAGTCCTCCGGGGCCATACCCCGTGCGGACAACCAATCGAAGGCGCGCACCCGGGCGGCCGGACTCGCGTCACTCAAGAACACGCCGTTCTCTCGCTCGAGGTAAGCGATGAATTCAGAGGTGTTGCGGGCGGCCCCAAGGGCACCTTCCAGCAAGGTCGGAAAGCGACCGACCTCGCCGCCGTGGCGAAGCATGAGCGAGGCGTCGCCTGGCGTCAATGCGGAGGCCAAGGCGCGGTCTACAAGCAGGGTCCAGGCGCCGCGTTCCATGCTCCACTTCGCGTCAAAGGACCCACCAAGGCCCGCGTCCGGCCCCATGGTTTCTGGTGTGAGCAGACGGTCCGTGGCCACGCGCTCGGCCAGCTTGGCCAGCACGTCTTTGTCCGCGGTCAGCACAAGATCCAAGGCGAGCGGCGGCTCGAGGACACCGGTCAAGTACGCGAACACGGCGCGTAGATCCGTTGCGTAGCGGAGGCCCTCGAGAGCGGCGAACACCGTGCGTTCGGTCGAGGACACCGGAGCATCTCTACGGGCACCAAACCGCAGGAAAGCGGTCCGTTCGGCACTTTCGAGGGCTCTCATGACTTCGGTTTCAAGAGCGTCACGGGACACCTCATCCTGGTCGCCGAGTAGAGACTGCCCCAGGGAGAAGCGCAGAGCCAAGGTCCGGCCGTCGCCCGAGTTGAAGGGGCTGGGCACGAGCACAACCATCGGACTCGATGCGGCCGTGAGCTGGAGCGTGGGGCGTACCCACTCCTCAAGGGGAGCCGGTCCCCCGGGCCTGAACAGGGCCTGTTCCGGGGAGAGTAGGTCATCGGGGTCGAGGCGCGGAGCGGCGCTCGCGATACCGATGCCCGCGCGGGCGAAGGCCCCATCGAAGCCAACCCGCATGAGAACGGCTTTCGGCACGGAGCCCCGCTCGGGATACTCGCGCAGGAAGTTGTCTCGGTCCACCACATCTTCCATCAGCCTGACCTCGAACCCGCCCGCAACTCCGGGCCAGAGCAGGCCCTCGTAGCTGAGCAAGCCGCTGGCGCGCCCGGCCTCTCCCGTCGTAAGTCGCGTCCAAGCAGCGAGGGCCGAGGGGCCACTGGCGATGCGCGCCCCACTAAAGAGCTGGGGAGCGCCAAGCACCCCCGCCCGGCGATCCGTCGCCAGCGCCAAGTCCACTGCGAGGGCCAGGGGATGGGTGCCATAGTCCAGCCGATGACCGGCCGCGGTGCCCGGTGCCTGGAGGTCGGCTTCGAGGTAAAGAAACTCGACCTCAAACGGCACGGCCGCGCCGGGGTCCGGGGCTTTCGCCATCGCACTGCGCTCGGGGCCCTTGATCGGCGAGCCCGCGAAGCTGTAGCTTTGAACGTCGAGGCCCGGGGGCGGCAGAAGCGGCCCGGGGTCCGGGGTCGGGGGCGCTGGGGCACGGCATGCTCCCAGGATCAGTAGCGGGCCCACGCAGCCAAAAATGAGCCATTTTCGAGCACTCTTGGTCCAAAAATGGGCTGAAACAGCCTCAACTTGACGACTTCGACTCTGCCCACTCGCCTGCCTTTTGCCTCCCATTGAGGCATGATAGCGCGCTTCTTGGGGAGCGTGTTCTCGGCTCGGATTTTGTGCCCGAAAAGTCAGCGTGCTAGGCGCCGCGGTAGCGATCGTGGAGCCAGAAATTCTGCTCGGGCTCCTCGAGAATTAGCTCCTCGAGCTTGGTGTTCACCATGGCGGTGATCTGTTCTGGTGACCTGCCCGTCACGTCCTCTGGGTGGATCACATGGCCCGCGAAGAAGCGCCAGCGCAGGTCTTCGGGCTGCTTGTAGCAGGCGATGAAAACGACGGGACAGCGCAGGCGCCGCAGCAGCACACCCGCGCTCCGGTCGCACCTTGCGTCCCTTCCAAAGAAGGGCACCATAACGGGACGCTTGCGTGCGCGTTGATCGAGCAGCATCCCCAAGATGCCCTTCCCCTCGATCACCTCAGCGGCGAACTTCATGGCCCCCCGGCGTGGCAACAAGCGCATGCCCCAGCTCTCACGAAGGCGCTGGAACTCGACGGATAAGGGGTAGTTCCTGGGTGGCTTGCTAATCGCATACATGGGCCGAAAGCCAACGGCGGATGCGAAGCGCGCACACATTTCCCAGTCGCCAAAGTGACCCGACACGACGATGCACCCTCGCTCCATGGCCGCCCGCGCTTCGGGCTCAACCTCGACATCGGCGCGCTCGAGAAGCTGCTCCCAAGAGCACTCTGCGCCGAAGCGCCGGTCGAAGCGACCCGTGTCCACGGCCACGTGGAACAGGTGCTCGTAGGCGACGTTTACCCGGCGCTCGAGCTCGCGCTCGGACAGGCCGAGCCCCGCGTGTTCGTTCAACGCCTGGCGCAGGTAGCCCCGGGCCGCGTTCGCGTGCTTGCGATCGAGCCGCTTGCCAAGCATGCCAAAAACGCGCGCGAAGCCGTTCATGGCGAACTTCGGCATTCGGGCAAAGAGTGCCATGGAGAGGCGGTAAGCTCCATATTGCACCTTGGCGAAGATGCCGTTCTGGTCACCGCGCACAATCTGCCGCTCAACCGGCCAATGGTCGTCGGGCTCAACATCAGGCATGCTGCGCTTCTCGGCGGCGCCCTCTTTGGAGTTAGCCATGGAGGCCCTCGTGCAGGTTGGCAAGGTGCAGGTTGACGCGTCCCTCGGGGAGCTGGCTTAGGAGCTCGTCGAGGAGCGCTTCACCGCGGGTCACCTGGAACTCGATGGAGAGGACGTAGAGACGCGGGACTAGATCCCCAAGGACGCTTCTGCCGAGCTTGCGCAGCTTGACCGCATCCTTGGCCGTGATCAAGATCATGGCGTCGGGGTCGACGAGCCCGGCCAAGTCCTCGGCCTCGTATTCATGGTGATCGGCGAAGCGCAGGTGGTCCAGGACGGTTGCGCCCTGGGACTCCACGACGGCTTCAAAGGAGGCCGGGTTGCCGATGGCGCTACAGAGCTGCACGGACTTTCCCCGGAGGGCGTCGAGGTCCAGGCTGGGGCTATCCCCAGGCTCGCCCTCGAAGAGCGGCGCCAATGAGCTAGGTGCCGTGATCGCCAGCAGGCGCGGCACCGTGGGAGCTGCGGCGGCGAGCTCGAACTCTAGGTCCGCTAGCTCGGTCTCGGTAACCTGGTCGCTGCGCGTGATCACGATGGCGCCAGCCCGGCCGAGGGCCGCCGGTGCCTCGCGCAGCAGCCCCCGCGGCAAGAATGCGCGCACGGGCGGGCCCCCATCCTTAGGACGAGCCAGGCCCCAGGGCCGGGTCGCATCCACCAGCACCAGGTCCAAGTCCCTGGCGAGCCGGCGGTGCTGGAAGCCGTCGTCCATGAGCACCAGGCCCGCGCCCATCTCCACCAGTCGCGCGGCGCCAACAATGCGGTCCGCCATGGCGACCCGGGGCAGGTCCCCGAGCAGCTCACCGTAGAGCCGCGCCTCGTCGGACTGATCCCCGGACACGCCGGCCTTGCCATAACCCCGGGAGAGGATCCCCGGCCGGTGCTCGCTGGCCTGGAGCTTGCGGGCGAGCCACACGACCATGGGCGTCTTGCCCGTGCCGCCGGCTGTGATGTTGCCCACGCAGACCACGGGCACCTCGGCCCGGACCGCGGGCAGCAGCCCACGATCGTAGAGCATCCCCCGGGTGCGCGCGATCGCACCGAACAGCGCCGCCGGCACGCGCAGCAGCTCCACTAGTACCCCGCCCTCGGCGAGCAGATCCTCAGGTCGCGACTTGGGTCGGTTGCCAGTCACCTAGAGGTACCCCAGCTCGGCCATGCGCTTGAGAGTCTCTTCCGTTGGCGTGAAGCTCTCCGGCTCCAGGCCAATAGGCCCAAGGGCAGCTTGCTTGGCGAGTGCCTCGGTCAGCTCCCGATTGAGCGACTCGGCAAACTGGGGGATCGTGGGGACTAGATCCATGAGCTCGGGCTTGTCGGAGCGCAAGTGATAGAGCTCGAGCGTGGCCTCGTCAGCTCCGAATCCCTCGGTCCGGATTAGCTTGAAGCCCCGGGTGACGATGCTGTGCCGAAGCCCTTTTTCGCCGTCAGCATTCCAGCACACGCTGCTGGAGACCACGGCGGGGTCCCCCGGCGTCTCATCGAAGTTTGCGCCGGGGAAATCATGCTCTAGCTCACTCCAATCCAACAGGCTCGCCCCGAGGTTGGAGAGGCTCTGGTTGGAGAGGCTCTGGTAATGCCCAATCGGTGAATAGGGCTCAAGATTGGGCGCTAATACGACCAGGGGGACTCGTACCAGCTCATCAAAGAGGGTGTACTGATGCGAGAGTTGCCCGTGGTCTTTGAACTCTTCGCCGTGGTCTGACGTCACGACCAAGATCGTGTTCTCTTGCAAGCCGCGCTCGCCGAAAGACGCCCAGAGTTCGGCCAAGAGTTGGTCCTGGTAGCGCACCTCGGCATCATAGCGATCGACCAAGAACTCTACGTCCGGCGCCTCCATCTGGTCCGTCACAGCGATCAGCTGGTCCATCTTCTCCGCGCCCGTCAAACGGCCGTCGTAGGAGCCGCCCCACTCCTCCCCCGAGCGCAGGTATTCGAAGTGCGGCTCGAAGTGATGGACGTACAGGAAGAAGGGCTCGTCCCCATCGAGGTCATCGTCAAGCCAGGTCGCCACGGCGGTGTTGAGGGCGGCGCCGGTGGAGTGCTCGTGGGTCGCGAGGTGGTCTTCGTTGTAGGTGTCGAAGCCCTGGTCGTAGCCGAAGACGCTGGAGAGCAGCACGTTGGTCTGGAACCCCGCGGTCTGGTAGCCGCCGGCCTGGTAGGCCTCTGCTAGGGTCCGGTGGGCTGAGTGCAGGCGGTCGGGGTGCTCGAGTACCCCGTGGGCCCCGGGAGCGAGGCCTGTGAAGAGGGATGCGACACTTGGCTTGGTCCAGGGGGCCGCGGCGCGCACATGGGGCAGGGAGGTGGCGCCGTCGGCGACGAGCTTGGCCAAGAATGGCGTGGTTGGACGGCCATAGTCGCCCAGATTCGTGTGGTCCATGCGCAGGGTGTCCACAACGACAAGTACGACATTGGGATGGGAGACGGGATCTTCCGAGCCGCCGCAACCCGCCAGCGCTACTCCAAGTAGGCCAGCACAGACTCCGCTCTTCATCGAGGGTCTCCGCCCGTTTTCGTACCCAATGCCCGCGGCACGAGTCCCTCGAGGCGCCAGTATTCGGCGAGCTCGAGTTCGGTCCTATCGCCACTGAGATCGACGGCTTCGTCCACGTCCAAAGTCGGGTCTACCAACAGGCCCTTCGGCCCGCCGGGTGCAAGGTGGTCCACGGTCCACTTGGTCCCGTCGCTCGCCTTCACCACGCCCCACTTATGGGTCCGTTTGACAAGGGAGTCCGATCCTGATTTCAGAGGCTCAAAGTCCACGTGCAGGAAGAGGTCTTCGCGAGGTTGGAAGTCCGCCGCTGCCCCGGGCCCGCGAAGCAGGTCTGCGAAGGAGCGGCTCGGGATGTGCAGGTTTTGCGCGGGGGCACCCACGAGCTCGAGCAGGGTACTATGCAGGTCAACCTGGCTCACCGGAGTGCTGACGACACGCCCGCCGTCGGCCAATGACAATTCATCTTTGGGCTGTGTCTTACTCTTCGGCAGCTTCCAAATTAGAGGCACGCGAACGAGCTCGTCGGACAGGGATTTGGTGTGGCCGATCCACCCCTCTTCCCCGAGCAACTCGCCGTGGTCGGCGGTAAAAATAACGAGCGTGTCGTCCCAGACCCCGCGCTGCTTGAGCCCATCGATGAGCACGCCAATGGCCGCGTCCACCTGGGCAACTTCGCCCGCGTAGAGCGTGCGAAGCTCGGCCAGGTCCGCGCTGCTCAGACTGCCATCGACAAGCAGTCTGCGAGCCTCGGCGATGTCCTCGATCTTGGCCATTCGACCTTCAGGATCCGCATCGACCACAAGGCCAGGTTGGACCTCATAACGCCAATGGGGCTCGAATAAGAGCTCGAATAGGAAAATCGGCTGGTCGCCCTTGGCGAGCTCGTCGTACTGGGCGAGCAGTAGCCTCGTGGCCGCCATGGACGTGGAGCCCTGGTGCCCGAGGGCCAAGCTGTCGTCCCATAGATCGAAGCCCTGGTCGAATCCGTAGGCGGCGGTGGCGACGAAGTTTGTCATCACGCCAGCGGTGCTGTAGCCGGCATCTTGCAAGCGCTCTGCAATCGTCACGTGGCCTTGCCCGAGCTTCGAGAGCAGCCTCGTCGTGCCGTGATCCCACGGCCACTTCCCCGTGAAGGCGCTGGCTAGACTGGGCAGGGTCCAAGGCGCCGTCGAGTAGGCCGCGTCGAAGCGCAGACCCTCGGCGGCGAGGGCGTCTAGGTTCGGCGTCAGGTCCGGAGAGTCTGGGCCGAGTAGACCGGCGCCGTAACAGCCGAGCGCATCAGCCCGCAGCGTGTCGACTTCGATCCACAGCACCAGGGGCGCTGGATCCGGAAGCGTGGGCACACCTTCCCCACAAGCGGCGAGGCCAAGGGGCAAGGCGCCAATCACGAGGTAGCCCAACCAGGGGGCTCTTCGTCCTTCGAGCCCAAACATGGCTCGGAGCCGCGCTAGAGGAGCGGCTGGTCTTCCTCGGGGATCAACTCGATGAGGCCGCGTTCCATTTCCAGGAAGGCGATCTTGATCGGGTTGGTCTCGCGAGTCTCGATCAGAGGAGCCGCACCGCGAACGATCTCGCGCACGCGCTTCTGCAACAGAGCGGTCTTGTGGAAAGAGCCGTTAACCGACTTTTGAAGACGCTGGGGAAGTGTTTGTTCCATAACTTTGCAGTGGGGTAACCCCCAACCGGGAGAGGGCAAGGGTACGCAGGCCAGCCCCCAGGGACACAATCCCAAGCGGTGGCAAGCGCGTCAGTCTAGAAGATGGCCGGCAAGTGCACAAGGCCGAGAATGGGGAGCTTTTGAAGAAGAGGCGGGCTTCTGCGGTCGCGCGCCCCCACTTCCAAGCCGGGTCTAAAGTGCCCTAC
>JBLHWM010000168.1:0-7871 GCA_047629095.1 Planctomycetota bacterium
ACATCGACAAGAAAATCGCCATGCTCAGCAACAGTCAACGCAACACCGGCCCTAAAACGTGACAATTGACCCCATTCTAGGATTGCGCATAGCGCCTCGCCGCCCTAACCCTTTACCCACACGCGAGTTAGGTGGAGCGGGCGAAGGGACTCGAACCCTCGACATTCAGCTTGGGAAGCTGACGCTCTACCAACTGAGCTACGCCCGCTAGGGGAGTTGGGGTCGGCCTGGGGCTGACTTCAACTGGGGGGAGTCTAACTTGCGGTGGGGTAAAGTCTAGCTAAGAAGTGGGAGAGCTGGGAGGGACTCGGGGTGGCTTGGGCATGGGGGTTCTTGGCTGCCTTTGGGGAGGGGAGTTTTTAGGAGCAGGTGGTTGGTGCGTTGGAAGTGGCCGTGCCCAGAGCGGTGCGGGCTGCTTCGCACCGGTTGCGGGCGTCGCAGGACGACACGTGGTCGTTGACGATCCCCATAGCTTGCATGAGAGCGTAGGCGGTGGTGGGGCCAACGAAGGTGAAGCCTTGGCGCTTGAGGTCCTTGCTTAGGGCAATGGACTCGGGCGAGGTCGCCGGCGCGGGATTCGGAGCTGGCCGGCGCTTCGGTTCGAAGGACCAGAAGTAGTCGGACAGGGAGCCGCACTTTGCGCGTAGCTCCAAGGCTCGCTTGGCATTGTTGAGCGTGGACTGGATCTTGCCTCGGTGGCGGATAATGGAGGCGTCTTGGACTAGGCGCTCCACGCTACGGGAGTTGAAGCGGGCGACGCGTTCGATTTCAAAGTTGGCGAAGGCGCTGCGGAAGGACTCGCGCTTGCGAAGGATGGTCAGCCAGGAGAGGCCAGCTTGGAATCCCTCCAGGCAGAGCTTCTCGAAGAGCCGCTGGTCGTTGGTGACGGGCATGCCCCACTCGTGATCGTGGTAGGCAATGTAATCCGGGTCGCTGGTGTTCCATTGGCAGCGGCGGATCGCTGGCGGCTCGGGCAGTGGGGGCATGGAGATGGTGTGTTGGGTCGTAAGTTGAGGCTGGCCGAGAGGTGTAAATACACCCGAACTCACATCAGTGCGCTAGCGTCACCGTCACCTCGGCGCACCAGACACCGGCGGGGTCGCCTCGTTCCGCTAGGGTCGCTTGAATGACCTGTTGACTGCGCAGCAAGGTACCTTGGAACAGGACCTGCTCGCCCTGCATCACGACAACGGGGAGGTCGAGGTCGAGCATGGTGTCGTCAAGGCGCAGGGTCAGGTCCGTCAGGCCGTTGGACTCTAAAACGGTGATGGTCTGGCCCTTGCGCTCGACAACGACTTTGCTGCCAGCCACAGGTGTCTCTACGGCTAGCCAATAGAAGCGCTTGTGCGTTCTGGTGCTCTGGCGCCAGACGATGCATTCGGGGCGCAGGTTGCGCGTGCGCTCGGCCATCCACGGCAGGGCGGCGGCGTCCTCGCGATCCATCCAGTGGCCCTTGCCGGCATAGATCTCGACCCAGTGGTCGTAGCCGGTCTTGTCGGACTCGCGCAGGTCGGCGAGCTTGGTCTTCCACTCGGCGGCAATCTTGTTGCGGTTGTAGGCGCCATCGTCGCCGCCCATGTGCAGGGTGAAGGGCAGGTTGCGCAGGCCGTCGGGCAGGGCGTTGTTGGGGTGTCCCGCCATCATAGCGGCGGCACCAAATCGATCGGCCATGCGAGGTGCCAACTGGTAGACGCCGTCGCCGCCCGCGGAGTAGCCCAGCAGGTAGACGCGGTCCGGGTTCACGTCCTCGAAGACGATCATGTTTTGAATGAGCCGGTCGAACAGGGAATCAATGTGGCCCTCGTGCCATAGGTTCCATGTGTTCGTCGGCGCGCGCGGCGCTACATAGACACCCTCGTCAATGGAGTACAAGCGCTTTTGATTCTCCCACTGTCCGTCGTTCACTCGCGCCGGGGCACCGCCGCCGCCATGCATCGAGATGTAGAGGCTGCGCCCACCCGCGGGAGCCTCGCCGTGGACGGAGTACCAGAACGGCATCTCGACGTCACCCTCCGTGAGGACGCGCGCCTGCATCTCTGCGGCGTGCTGGGTGCGGTAGTCCGCGGCGTGCAGCTCCCATTGCTCAGAGGCGAACTGCCGCGCGCCCAGGGCATCGAGGCTCGGGGTGATCTCGAGCGAGACGAGCTGATCGGTTGACGCTACGGTGAACTCTAGTTCTTGCGATTGAGGTCCGCTTCCGGTACTTATCTTCAGTTTCTGGCCCAGGGGGAAGATCCCATGGGCGTGGTCATTGGCGTCGAAGCGCTCATCTTTTGTCGTGACCTCAAGCAACAAATCACCCGCCTCGTTCGTGATCCGCACAGCTGCCGCGATGCGCTCGTCAGTTCCTGATTGGAGAGCGCGCAGGTAGACCCGGGCCGACCCCTCTGGGACGGGGTCCAACTTCTCGGTGTAGCGGCTCGTGACGTTGACCCCATGGACGAAGTCGGCGTTTGGTTTCCAGACCATGGGGAAGGGCTGGGGAGTCTTGATGAAGCTGACGGCGAAGATGCCGTACTTCTCGGAGTCCGCAACCGCATTGGACGCGCGCCCCGTGAACCAGGCCTTGTTCAGCTCGGTCCCCGTGGGCTCGGCGGCGCCGGTGAACTTCCACTCGCCATCCCAGATCTCGACCCACGAATGGTTGCCACTGTCGTCGGACCAAGCGGGCACGCCGACAAAGCGCGCGGGCACACCGACGGAGCGGCAAGCATCGATCAACAGGATCGAGAGTCCAGTGCAGGACGCCATGCCCGCTTCGATGGATTCGTAGGGGCTCTGGTCCGCCTTGGGACGCTGGGTGGAGTAGCGCACTTCGACCATGGGGAAGATCGAGGCGTTGAGGATCGCCGCGGCCTCGGAGGGAGTCTTAGCCTTGGCAACGAGTGGCCCAAAGCGCACGTTGAAGTCGCGCGCAAAGGCATCGCGCCGCTCGTTGATACTGGCGAAGGGCAGGACGTTCTCGTAGAAGAACTGCTGCGGCATCGTCTCTGACCAAGGTGCCTCATTCCAGGCTTGGTAGATGACCTGCACATGCTCCACCAGGTAGTCGGCGGTGAGCGCCTTGAGATCCCCGTCGGGCATGTGCCGGATCAGGAACTCAAGCCCCGGGAGCTCTTCCTCGGTGACTCGCTCGAGGGCCGCCTCGAGTTCAGAGCGGTTCTCCCCCGCATGGGCAAGCGCGACCTCCAGGCCGGGATCTTGGACTTGGGGAATTGCGGAGAGAAGCAGGAGAGCTAAGACGCCCATAGGAAGTGCGGTAGAAAGTTGAGGCTGGGTGGGAAGCGGTGCGCACTCAAATCATAGCAAGCCAAACCCGGGAGTCCTGACTCGGTATCTCCGGCTTGGGCTTGCTGCGGCGATCCGCTCCAGCATGGGGGTTGCGGGAGAAGTCACTAGTTGGCGGGCACCTTCCTTGGACAGGAACTTCGAGCGGGGTGAGGATCGGTTACCCTGTGCGGATGATGATGGAAGGCAAAAGTGTGATGCGGGCGGGGATCTAGATGGGGCGGGTACATAGGTATTTACTTGGGCGTGAGCTTGTGGGCAAACGCCTGGAAGAGGTCATGGCTGTTTTTCAGCCGACGCTCTCGCGGTCGGCGGTGCAGCGGTTGATTCGGCGCGGAGGCGTGCACGTCAATGGGCGGCTGTTGACGCGGTCTGGGCTGCGGCTGGAGCAGGGTGCTCGGCTGGAGATCAACTGGGACGCTGGGCAGGAGCGGCCCGAGGCGGAGCGGCCGAAGGGCAACAAGCGCCGGCGCGAGGGCGAGGTTGCGCCGCCGAGTGAGGCTGGCGGTGCTGGTGGCAAGGCCAGTGGTGATGGCCAGCGGCGCGGTTCGGCGGCTGGGTTTGAGCGCGCGACCGGCTCTGGCCAAGGCCGGGCGGGTCAGGCCGCGAGTGCAGGGGCGAAGCCGGACTCAAGCCAAGGCTCGGTCCAAGACTCCCGAATCCAGCCCGTGGATCCGAATCAAGAGAACTGCCTCGAGGCTGGTGAGCCGGCGCATCTGCTGATGCCGGGGCTCGACGCCGAGCGGCTGGCGGACCTGGTCGCCCAGGCGGAAGCGCTCGATGTCATCTATGCCGACGACGACATTGTCGTGGTGAACAAGCCCGCGGGCATGCTGACCCACGCTACCGAGAAGCAGCGCTATGGCAGCCTGGCGGACCTGGCGCGGCTGCGCTACGGCCGCATGCCCCTGATAATGGGGGACGACAGGCCGGGTATCGTGCACAGGCTCGACCGCGAGACCAGCGGCGTGATCGTGCTGGCGCGGTCGCCCGAGGCCATGGACGACCTGCGCGAGCAGTTCCGCAACCGTGAGATCGAGAAGGTGTACCTGGCGATCGCGCACAGGAACGCGGACTTCGAGACGGCGGTGCTGGACTGGGACATCGATCAAAAGCCCGGCGGCACGGATCGCCAGGCCTACCTGGAGAAGGGCGAGGGCAAGGACGCGCTGACCGAGGTCACCGTGGAGGAGCGCTTCGGCCACGCGACCCTGCTCAGCTGCATGCCTCGGACGGGGCGGCGACACCAGATTCGCGTTCACCTCTACGCCGCGGGCCTGCCGATCGTCGGGGACGTCCTTTATGGGGGGCGCAGTGGTCCGGTGCTGCCCGATGGGGCGCCCAGGATGCGGCGGCATGCTCTGCATGCGGTGGAGTTGACCCTGCGGCACCCGTCGACCAATGAGTGGATGACGTTTGGTGCGGAGCTGCCGGAGGACATAGAGAGCCTACTAGGGTGGCTGCGGGGCGAGTAAGGACGCTCCGCAAAGGCGGACCTCGACACTTGTGCACTACTTGGTGGCCCTTTGATGTGCAATTGATGGACATTAGGGTAGCTGATGTTCAAGTGGGCCCCACTCGGCCATATCGTGATGGCTTTCCATGCAGAGCTTGAGGATCTGCAAGGGCGGTAAGGGGTAGCGCTCCTCGAATCGCCTAATTTTCGCCCAAGTTCTCTCTATATGGATGTCAAAGTTTCATTTTGGCCTGTCAGGCGTGCCCCCCCCCTGTCTTAGCCCGGCACCAAGGGCAAGCCCCATTCCCCTTACCATCAGATCGTGACGCTCTCTTATAGGGAGCTCTTCCGCCAGGGGGGGAGCGAGGAGTCCCTTAGGGACGAGCCCGTTGGTGTTCAATCCATTCCCCCCTCGGCGTCATCGGCCATCCGGGTTCTGGAGCCCCCCCCGGCGAAAGAGCAGCCGGGTGCCCAGCATCCCAACCCGCGCGCAGCGCCTCAACGGCAACGCCCCAACCTCCCTGCGCGTCGCGCCTCCCCCCAAAGCGCGCACAGCTTGGAGGCAGCCGATGGTGAACAAGGAGTAAAGCGGGGCGATTAATAAATCGAGGTCATGACTGACTGTGGAGCGCTAAGGCGCGAGATCCTGCGCAAAGCGTGACTCTCGATGCGGCGGCACTCAGGGTGAAATGGGGTGAAGATGGAGGGGGGGCTTGGGCACAAAGAAGGCCGACACGGGCGCCAAGGTTTTCGTGGAGGGCAGCTTGATAGCGAGTCGGGCCTGAGTGGCACGACTTAGGTATGCCTTAAGAAATAGATGATGATCCATAAATGATCATCGGTCGGGATTGTGCGATGAGTAGGTTCCGCGTATCCTCTTCGGCAAAATCCCCCCGGTCAGACTTTTGACCATCCCACCAAATTCGGTCGCGACCACCCCCCCATGGCACCGCGATCACTACACCTGCCAAGCGCCCCTCTCGGGCACGAAAGTCGGACTGTAGAACAGCTCAATCGATCCATATGGACGGCAACATCTTCCCGGCGTGGACCAGCACGGTTCGCGACTTGCTTCCTTTCGCCCTCGGTGGCGGTGGCCTCTTTGTGGCCACCATCGTTACCTTTGGCTTTTCGCCGAACACGCTGAGCGTGGGCTTCTCGCCCGAACAGCCGATCCCGTTTAGCCACAAGCTACACGCCGGCGAAATGGGTATGGACTGTCGCTACTGTCACAACACAGTAGAGCTCGGCGCGAAGGCGGCCGTTCCTGCGACGGAGACCTGCGTCAACTGTCACAAGGGTATTCACACGGAGAGTGTCGCGCTTGCGCCTCTGCGCGAGAGCGCTGAGACCGGCAACCCGATCGCATGGAATCGGGTCCACGACCTGCCCGACTACGTGTTCTTTGATCACAGTGCGCACGTGACCCGAGGGGTGGGTTGCGTGGAGTGCCACGGTCGCGTCGACACGATGGTGCAAGTGCGCCAAGAGAAGAAGCTCAGCATGGGCTGGTGCTTGGACTGTCACCGGAACCCGGAAGACATCATCCGCCCGATTGACGAAGTGACGAACATGACCTGGGAGGCCGAAGACCAAGCGGCCCTTGCCGAGGCACTGACCCTCGCTCGCGGACGCGAACTTAACGCTCCCACCAACTGCTCCGGCTGCCACCGCTAACTCCCTGCGCCTGACGGCCACTCGACGGACAACGACTCATGGATTCCAACACAACCCAATACTGGCGCAGCCTCGGCGAGCTCAACCAGACCGACGACTTCAAGGCGAAGGCGGCAGAAGATCTTGCCGAATCCCTTCCCGAGGATTTCAGCGGCGTTTCACGCCGTCGCTTCATGCAGCTGACCGGCGCGTCGATGGCCCTCGCGGGCGTCTCGAGCTGTCGCTGGCAAGACGAGAAGATCCTGCCCTTCGCTTCGCGTCCCGCGAACCGCATCCCCGGCAAGGCCGTGCACTACGCCTCGGCCCTCGAGCGCGGCGGCTTCGGCCACGGCGTAAGCGTCACCAGCTACGACGGTCGCCCGATTAAGGTCGAAGGCAACAAGCTCGACAGCATCAGCAGCGGTGCCACGGACGTGTTTGCCCAGGCGTCAATCCTGGAGCTCTACGATCCCGACCGCAGCCGCACCGTAATGATGTCCAACGCCGAGTCCACCTGGACCGCCTGGGACACCGACGGCGCTGCCAAGTTCACCGCACTGCGCGGCGCGGGCCAGGGCCTTGCGTTCTTGGCCGAGTCCAGCTCCTCGCCCACAGTTGCCACCGTGCGCACCCAACTCCAAAAGGAGTACGCTGGCGCCAAGTGGTACGAGTACGAGTCCGTCTCCCGCGACAACGAGATCGCCGGCGCGAAGATCGCCCTTGGCGAAGCCGCTCGTCCCCAGTACGACGCCAAGGCTGCCAAGGTCATCGTCAGCTTCGACTCGGACTTCTTCTCGGGCCACCCGGCCCAGATCAAGCACAACCGCGACTGGGCCCACAACCGTCGTCCCTTGAATGGCCAAATGGGTCGCTTGTACGAGGCCGGTAGTCGCTTCGGTATTGAAGGCGGCATGTCGGACCACCGCGCACCCATGCGCTCGGTCGACGTCAGCGACTTCGTTGCCCTGGTCGAGAACCTGCTGTCCAAGGACCACGGACTTTCCCTGAGCCCCGCTGCTGCGGGTGCTGCGGTGAGCGGCGACGAAACCCAGGCCATGGCCCAAGCCATCGCCAGCGATCTGGCCGCCCACAAGGGCGCTTCGATCCTGGTGGCTGGCCCCAACCAGCCCGCCGAGGTTCACGCGCGCCTCTTGCACCTGAACCAACTGCTCGGGAACATTGGCAAGACGGTCACCTTCACCGAGGAGCCCGCCGCCACCCGTCCCAGCCACACGGACGCACTTGCGGCTATGGTCGCTGCTGCGAACGCTGGCGAGATCACGCACCTCGTGATCCTCGAGGGCAACGCTGCCTACGACGCGCCCGCCGACCTAGACGTGGCCGGTGCGATCGCGAAGATCGCGAACACCGTGCGCATGGGCCTCTATAACAACGAGACCTCACAGCTGTGCGATTGGCACCTGCCTCGCACCCACGCTTTCGAGTCTTGGGGCGACGCTGTCTCTTACGA
>JBLHWM010000169.1:0-7758 GCA_047629095.1 Planctomycetota bacterium
GTTGGAACCTAACCCCAGATAAGGTCGTCGTAATCGGGTAAATGGCTGCACCCAAATTAGATCCGGACGCTTCCCTCGTGGAGGCATGCCAAGCCCAGCAAGTGTCTGGGCTCGAGGGACCGTTTCGGACCCTCTACGATCTCTACAAGGATCGGGTCTACAACGTGTGCTATCGGGTGACAGGAAACGCGACGGATGCCCTTGACGCATCCCAGGAGACCTTTGGGATCCTATTCCGCAAGATTGGCGGCTTCCGATTCCAGTCACGCTTCTCCAGCTGGGTCTACCGCATCGCCATCAACGCGAGTATCGACCTTAAGCGACGCCAGGGACCTAGGCGCCTGGCCTCCCTCGAAGCGATCACCTCCTCAGAAGAGGGCGAAGGCACAAGCTTCGACCTTGAGGACCCGACCGCAGACCTTCCGCCCGAGGTCGCCTCACGCCGTGAGCTGGAATCCGAAGTCCAGCGCGCGATAGGCCGCCTCTCTCCCAAGCTGCGCTCGATCACCGTGCTGCGCTATATCGAGAGCCTGAGCTACGACGAGATTGCCGAAGCCCTCGACATCTCCCTCGGAACGGTTAAGTCGAGGCTCTCGCGGGCTCACGCAGCCATGGATCGCGAACTCACTCCCGTTCTCCACAAACACTACTTAGGTTAAGTCCTCTTCACTCTTCGCCATGTCCTCCTCCACCCCCCAAAGCTGCGAAAGCTACCGCGAGTCACTACTCGTTGGTTTGCGCGAGCCAGACGCCCTAGGGGCGCTGGTGGATGGGCATCCGGAGACCTGCATGGATTGCGAGGCTTGGACCGAGAACGCGGTGCTAACTACCGGCTTCCTAAGCTCCATGGACCGCTTGGTTGCGCCGACTGAGCTTGAGGGTCGTTTTCGTGAGGAGCTCGAGCTTGGCGCAGGGGAATACACGGGTGTTCTACGCAGCCTTGAGCTGAAGGCCGCTCCGGCCGCCCTGGATCAGCTCATTGCCGCACAACTGGACCAACTCGCTCAAGACGATTTGGCGCCCGCCTGGACCCGCCTCATAGAGCAACTGCCCCATGCCCATGCCCCCGGCGTGCTCGATCGGCTCGTCTCCGAGGAGCTCTCAGCTAGCGAGCAGGCCATCACCAAGCGTTTCGTAGGGGGGCTCTCCCGTAAAGAATGCCCCAAGACCTTGGACGGTCGCCTCAAAGGGGAGATCAGTACCACACGCAAACCGCGCGTGTCCATGGGACGGTCCCTAGGATGGGGATCCGCGGCCGCCGCCGCCCTTTTGGTTTGGATCGCCATGCCGAACTTCAGTGCGGATGCCAAGGCCCCCCAGCTGCGTTTTCAGGTGGTCGAAGTCTCTAATCTCAACGAGCTGAGCCCCTTTGCACAGTCCATGGCCGCTAACTTCATGGGGCTGGGTTCCACCTCCGAGAAGCCGGATGAGCCCACGACTGACGGGGGTGGACTGTGAGGTTTAGCTTCCGGCAACTTGCAGGCTCCGTGATGATCAGCGCCGTCGGCTTCATGGGAAGCTGTGGCCTTCAGGGGGCAGGCGTCACCGCCGAGGTTTCGGATCTGCTCCAGCAGATCCAAAACGCTCCGTCCCAGACGACCCACCGAGGCACTCGCAAGGTTGAGTCTTTCTACAACCATAGTGGCAAGGACGACACAGTCTCCTACCGCGAAGAGGTGATCACGGATGGGCTGGGCCAGTTCACGATCAACCCACTCGAGGTCCTCTCAAGCTCTAATGTGGACAGCCAGACCTTCCAGTTCTTGCTGAAATCTAGAGAGGGGTTCAACGGGCGCTACAGAGACTTCCTGGTGCGCGACCTCTTGACCTTCCTCGACAACTACGAGCTACGCTCATGGGGTCGCCAGCTCACAGTTGCTGGCCGCGATTGCTACCTACTGGATGTCACCCGCAAGGACGGCAGCTCAAGCTGGGAAGTGGCCATGGATATCGCCACCGGTATCGTCCTGAGCTACCACGAGTACGATGGGCAAGGTCGCCTCTACTCGTCCATGGTCTATGAGTCCGTGGACTTTAACCCGGACCTGACCGGCGTAACCTTCCACCAGGGAAGCAACATCGAGCTGGACCTCATGGGTGCCCAGGACCCGGTGGTACTGCTTGGTTTTGACCCCCTGATTCCTAAGCTACTTCCCGACAGCGCATTCCGCTTCGTCAGCGCGACTGGGCTGGACGACGGCAATGGCGGTATTTGGGCCAAGCTTGAGTACACCGATGGGGTCCAGACGATCCTGTACTTGGACTGCGGCTTGGCATTACCGGCCCTCGCCGTGCCTGTCGGCGTCTTTTCACCGGCGCAAGGTATGGAAGAGAAGCTTCAGCTGTTCCGATCCGGTCCCGTTACTGTGCTTCAGGGTTCGATGTTTGGGCATGAGATCATCGCTGTGGGAAAGGTGCCCCAGCTGGACCTTCAACTGCTCGTCGAGTCAGCGATTCAGTAGCGAGTAGGCTGGTTTTTGGGCCTGCGAGCATGGGGCTAGACCCCGTCTTGTGGAACTTGAGGTGAAAAGCCCCAAAATCCGACAACAGCTGAATTCCGGGGTACTCTTGTTTGGCCTACGGGACGCCCCACTTCCCCGTCTACCTACTCGCCTCGCCACCGAGACCACCCTCGCCTACCCAAGAACGGACGTTTCAGACCATGACTTCTAATTTCGACGATTCCGGCAACTCGAACGACGACGCAAACAGCATCGACTCTCCCGAGTACCGCGAAAAGGTAATGCGTAAGCTCAACTGCTTAATCGCTGTCCTTGACGTCGCCTGCACGAAGGTTCGCCGCTCCCTCGCCGGCGACTCCCCCGACATTGAACGCCTCACTCGGATCCAGGACAACCTGACCCGGACGCTCAAGGTCTGTCGCAAGGCCAAGCTTGCCCTCGAGCGCCGCGAAGCCCTGCCCGAGGACCTTCCGCCAAGCCTGAAGGGTGTTGTCGGTGACATGCACAATAACCAAAAGGCCCAGTCCGCCAAGAGTAAGACGTTCTTCCCGACCGGTGCCTACATCGAGATGAGCTCGAACAAAGAGGCCAAGAAGTTCCGCGACCTTGGTCCGATTGACCGGGAAGAGGTCTCCGCTGTCGACTTCGATCAGCTCGCCTCCCAGCTTCAAAGCGAGTAGGCCGCGCCCCGACCAGATCGACGCAAAAGGCGGCCGAGCACATAAGGTGCTCGGCCGCCTTGCTCATTTCCGAGTCCCGGGCTGGGGCTTGGATCGTCTTGGTTGGGTTAGGGAAAGGGCGTCAGGACCTTGGGCATGGTGAGCATGCCAACGGCGTTGGAAGCCGTGAAGCCCTGGGGGCCGCAGGGATCGAGGGCGGCAAACTGGAATGCCACCGAAATGCCTACGGGGAAGTTGATCGGGATCCCAAAGTCGAGACGCGCCACGCCGAGTCCATTCACCGACGCGGGGTAGAGCCCAAAGGCTGTCGCGGGATTGATCAGGACGCCGATGCCGGCTAGGGGCAGCGGCGTGCTCAGGACCGACTGGCCCAGGTAGGCAAACACTGGGACTCCGCTGGGGACCTTGTGGGCCACCATGGAGAAGCCACTGTTGCCAGCTTCGGGTAGAGAGCCCACAGACGCGTGGATGGGGCCCAGGCAGCCGGGGGAGCTACTGCCAAAGTTCGCCCCTTGGAGTGCACCGACGATCAGGTCGAGGCCCGACGGCGCAAAGAGGACCGAGCCCGATGCGGTGCCGTTATTGGTCCCGGAGAAGTCTAGGGTGTGCCCGTCGAGGCTCCATGTGGAGACCTGCCCGGGCATGTTGAAGAGGGTGCGCAGTCTTGTGGACTTGATCTCAGCCTCAGTCCTAGCAAAGGGCCACAGGCGCACCTCATCGATGGATCCATTAAAGACCTCCATCGCCGGGTCGCCGACGTCGGAGCCCTTGCCGATGCGAAGCACGTCACCGTTGTCGATGAGGCTGCCGCTGGCCGAGCCCGAGGAGACCTGGTTGCCATTGACAAAGATCCTCATCTGGTTCCCGTCGTAGGTGGCGGCCACGTGAGTCCACTCCAGAAGTCCACCCGCACCGAAGTTCCACTCGATCGAGGTGGGGCCGCTGCCCGTGGTGTTGATCAGCCAGCGAAGGGCATTGTTCTTGGTGGTGCCAGCCTCGATCCGAAGGAAGTAAGCCTCTTGCCCAGCATTGGGGTTCTGGCGGGCGATCGTAGGAAAGCGCCAACCAGCGGGCAGGGTCGATTCGTCGTACTTGATCCAGGCCTCTAGCGTGATCCCTCCCTGTGGAACGACCGAGGGGGTGTAGGGGATCTCGATGTACCCGTCGATGTTGTTATCGAAGGTGGCGCCTAGGGATTGAGCCGTAGCTGCTCCTCCGAGGGTTAGGCAGCCCAGGGTGAGGGCGGAGAGGGAGCGCAGGGTTGTTCTTGAGGTGGGCATAGCTGGGTCTTCCAGTGGAAGGGCGTTGCGGGCAAGGGGCGAGGGTGGGCACCGGGCTGGGCAGTCCACCGACAGACTTGGAGCTCGGCCCATTGGGAGAGACCCGGGCCGGTCTCCCTCGACCATAAGTGGAGGACCATAGGCCCACAAGTCACAAAATGCCGCTTTACGAGATGGCCGGCGTGGGAGCGACTGGAATGGGGCCGGCTTGCACATCCCTAAGGCCTATGGCGAAATTTCGAGCCTCGACAACCGGCCGCCCGCAGCGGACTGACCCGGCCTAAGCCAGCCAGTCGCGCAGGTAGCGGAAGTCCTGGTTGATCGTGCGGTGGGACAGCTTGGCGATGGGGGGCAGGCAGCGCTTGTACTGGTTGCGGATGATGCGCTTGGCCACCATGCGCACGAAGTCGGGCTCGAAGCCGGCCTCGATCAGCTGTGCTTCGTTGTAGCGCTGGTCGACCATAGGGTAGAGCAGCTTGTCGGCGTCGGCGTAGGAGAAGCCCAGCTCGGCTTCGTCCGTTTGGCCTTCGAACAGGTCGGCCGAGGGCGCCTTATGGATGACCTCGTCCGGGAGCTCCAGGTACTCGGCGAGCTGGAAGACCTGGTGCTTGTAGAGGTCGCCGAGGGGGTTGACGGCGCAGGCGGAGTCGCCGAAGAGGGTCGAGTAGCCCAGCAGCATTTCGGTCTTGTTGCTGGTGCCCACGACCAGGCCGCGCCACTCTTCCGATAGGTCGTAGAGCACGATCATGCGGGCGCGGGCCATGGCGTTGCCGCGGCGCATATTGGCGGGCACGGACTCTTGGTCGAGGTAGCCGTCGACCATGGCGCTGATGTCGACCTTGCGCACGGGCATGTCGAGGGCGTCGGCGACCAGGCGCGCGTGGGCCTCGCTCTCGGGGTTCGAGGTGCGGTAGGGCATCATGATGCCCTGGACGGCTTCGGGTCCGAAGGCGCGCACAGCCAGGGCGGCCGAGACGGCGGAGTCGATTCCGCCAGACAGGCCGAGGATCGCCCGGGAGAAGCCCGCGGAGCCGAGCTCTTCCCGCAGGAAGCGCACCAGGATGTCCGTGACTAGGGCTGGGTTGATGTCGAGCGGGTTCATGGGCTCAGTCCGCGTCTGGAGCGGGGGCGGCCGGTGGCGCGCAGTCTTGGCTCGGGGCAACGGGAGCCAGGACCCCGAGGGCCTTGGCCAGGACCCAGGGCTTGGAGTCGCGCAGCAGCGGCGTGCGTTGGCGTGAGCGCAGCAGGACGTCCGAAGTCAGGCGGCAGGTGATGTTCCCTTCGTCGAGGCCGGCTAAGTGGGCGAGCTGCTCGCCGCTGGGGCCGTGCAGAGCGGAGCCGCCCGAGAAGGCGACGCCGTCTTCGAAGCCGACCCGGTTGGCCCAGGCCACGTAGCACTGGGCGTGCAGAGCAGCGGCGGTGAGGATGCTGCGCCAGGTGCCGACGGACTCGAACTCGTGGGCTTGCCCGCCGGGGTAGAGGTTCCCTTGGCCTTCGAGGTCCGAGTGCGTGCCGGGACCGTCCGGTCCCACACCGCGGCCCGGTCCAGCGCTGGCGACCAGGAAGGCGTCGACGCTCTCGAGGATGCGCAAGTACTGCCCTTCCAAGTGCCAGATGTCCTCGCACAGGAACAGTCCGAAGCGGCCGAGGCGGCTATCCACGACTCCCCATTCGTCCCCGGCGGCGAAGTCCCGGGTCTCGTCAAACATGCCGTAGGAGACCAGGTGTACCTTGCGGTGCTTGGCGAGCAGCTTGCCGTCCTCGAAGAATCCCAGGCAGTTGTAGAAGCGGCCGTCGGGCGTGCGCTCGACAAAGCCGGCCACGATCGAGATGCCCAGGGACAGGTTGCGCAGGGGCTCGAGCTCTGGGCCCTCCGGATCGATGCCCAGATCAAAGACCTGGTCCTTTAGGAAGTAGCCCGTGAGCGACAACTCCGGGAAGAGGATCAGGTCGGCACCCTCGGCGGTGGCCGCGCGAATCTGGCGCAGGTGGTCGTCGAGATTCTTGTGGAAGTCGCCGAGGGCCGGGTTGGTCTGGGCGAGGGTCAGGCGCAGGTCCATGGCGGATCTTGCAGGTGCGTCGGGTGGAGGTCTAGGGGCGGGGGGCGGAGACCCGCAGATTTTGAATGATCTCCAGCCGATGCGGTGGCAAAAGGCGCGGAAACGCCGTGCTACTTCGCGCGGGCGGTCTTCGCCGAGGCCTTGACCGCAGCTGCGACCAGGCGGTCCGGATGCACGCCGGAAGCCTCGCCCTCGTAGCTGAGAACCAACCGGTGGCGCAGGGCGGGGGCGGCCACAGCTTCGATGTCCGCCTCGGAGACGAACGCGCGGCCCTCGAGGAATGCGCGGGACTTGGCCAGGAGCAGCATCGCCTGGCCGCCGCGTGGGCTGGATCCAAAGCGCACGGCGTCCTGGATTTGGCGGGGTGAAGTCGGGCGGCCCGGGTCCGTGGCGAGCACCAGGCGCGCGACCCGGCGCAGGATGTCCGTGGATGCGGGCAGCTCCCGAACTAGGGCCTGGGCTTCCACTAGGTCGGCCCGATCCAGCTGGCTGGTGGCCACGCTGGGGGGGGTGCCCGTGGTGTGCGCAAGGATCTTCACCAGGTCGTCCTCGCTGGGGGCGGCGACCTCGATCTTGACGATGAAGCGGTCGAGCTGGGCTTCGGGAAGGGAGTAGGTGCCCTCCATCTCGATCGGGTTCTGGGTGGCGATCACCAGGAACGGGCTGTCGAGCTTGCGGCTCTCGCCCCAGGTGGTGATCTGCTTCTCCTGCATCGCCTCAAGTAGGGCGGACTGGGTACGCGGTGTGGCGCGGTTGATCTCGTCGGCGAGCAGGACCTGGGTGAAGATCGGTCCGGGGATGAAGCGGAAGTGGCGCTCGCCACCGGCGTCGCCCTCGAGCATGCGCGTGCCGATGATGTCCCCGGGCATCAGGTCCGGGGTAAACTGCACGCGCTGGAAGCTCAGGTCCAGGGCGCCGGCAAGGGCGCGCACCAGGGTCGTCTTGCCCAGGCCGGGAGCGCCCTCCAACAGCACGTGTCCGTCGGCGAGCAAGGAGAGCAGCAAGAGCTCTACGGTCTGCTCCTGGCCGAGGAAAACCTCGCCAATCGAGGCTCGCAGCCCACCAAGGGACTCCTGGAGTTGGGCGATTCGCTCTGGGCTAGTGGGTGTCATCGTAGATGCTGAACGCAGCGGCGCGATGCAGGTTCAGCGGAAGGCAGCTAGCCTTGTTCGATGAGGTCTTCCACGAGCGTCTCGATCTTCTCCATAGCCATCTCGGTGAACTCTGCACCAAAGTCGAGCTCAACCACATCCACTTCGTCGAAGTCAATACGGCC
>JBLHWM010000170.1:0-7735 GCA_047629095.1 Planctomycetota bacterium
GCCGTAGTGGTCCTCGTCCAAGATCTTCTCGGCCTTCACCAGGTCGATCTGATCGAGGCTCGACTTATCCCAGGGTAGGTCCAGCATCCACTCGAGGTAGGTGCGCACCATGGAGTACTCGGCGGCACTCTCGGGGATGCGCTCTAGGCGACTGAGCTCTTTGTTTGCAACGGCCAGTACATCTTCCGGCATGCCGGCGTTCTGCAGGTTCTCGGCGAGCTCTTTGATCTCCATTGAAGCGCCCTCACCGAGCTCTTCCTTAATCGTGCGCAGCTGCTCACGTAGGAAGTACTCGCGCTGGGCCTTCTCAAGGCTGCCCTTGGTCTGGTCGCGGATGTCGCTGGACATCTTGAGTACCTGGGTCAGCTCCGCGAGCTTCGTGGACACGGTCAAGAGCCGCTCTTCGAGGTCGGTCATCTCCAGGATGGACTGCTTCTCCTCGGGCGAGATGTCCATGAACGTGGACACTAGGTCGGCGAGTTGACCGGGGTGGGGCGTGTTCTCGACGGCCGCGTCCAGGTCGTCCGGCGCCTGGGGCAAGAGCTCGAGGGCCTGGTGCGCCTGGGCTTTCAGAGCCAGGAATCGCGCCTGCAATTTGCGCCTCTCGTTGAGGGTTACATCGTCGAGGTCGACCTCGGGCAGGTGCTCGACCTTAGCGGTGAAGTACGGCTTGGCGGGGCCGAACTTCTTCACGCGGAAACGCCCGGCGCCCTGGGCAACCACATGGTGGGTGCCGTCGGGTGCGGTGACGTAGCGCAGGATATCGATCTGGGTGCCGACGGTGTACAGGTCGTCGGTGGTGGGGTTGTCCGCCTTGGGATCGGACTGCAGGATGACGCCCACGGGCTTGCCGGACTGCACCGCGGCCTGGATGGCGCGCACGGATGAGGGGCGGCCGATGGAGATCGGAAGGATCACACCGGGGAAGAGCACCATGCCGCGAACCGCCACAAGGATCAGCTCGTCGTCCTTGCGGGCTTTCTTCTTCGCAGCCTTCTTGGCCACGCGCTTTGTCGCCTTCTTCTTCGCAGCCTTCTTGGCCACGCGCTTCGTCGCCTTCTTCTTCGGAGCCTTCTTGGCCACGCGCTTCGTCGCCTTCTTCTTCGCAGCCTTCTTGGCTACGCGCTTCGTCGCCTTCTTCTTCGCAGCCTTCTTGGCCACGCGCTTCGTCGCCTTCTTCTTCACAGCCTTCTTAGCCACGCGCTTCGTCGCCTTCTTCTTCGCAGCTTTCTTAGCTACGCGCTTCGTCGCCTTCTTCTTCGTGATCTTCTTCGACGTCTTTTTCTTCGTAGCCATTAGCGCTTCTTCAGCCCGACAAGCAGGCATCCGTGTGTGAACTGATTGCGAGAGACTTTCGTGCACTCGACGGGAAGTTGGATGTGGCGCTCGAAGCGGCCATTGGGGATCTCGATGCGGTGAATGATAGCCCTGCGGAATGGCGCGGGCATCTGCCGCTCGCCGGTCACACTGAGCACGTCACCGTCAAACCCCACGGTAACGTCTCGCTGGCTGATGCCTGGAAGGGCGATCAGTACCCAGACCTCGTTCGCCGTCTCGACAATGTCGATGGGCGGCTCCCAGCCACCGGCGGAGCTTCCACTCGGCTGGGCAAACTGCTTCTGCAGCTTGCCCGCTTGATCGATGAGGGACCTTGCGCGGTCCCACATCCAAGTGTCATTGAGATGGTCTGAGCCGTCTGCCATGGGCTACTGCCAGAGGGCGACGTAGAGGTTTGTTTCGCCCTCGGAGTCACCGCCGCGGTTCGAGGCAAACACAAGCCACTTGCCGTCAAAGCTGAACATGGGGAAGGAGTCGAAGCCGTCGTAGGTCGTGATGCGCTCGATCTCACCGCCCTCGTCGTCCACGGCGAACAGATCGAAGTCGCGACCCGTTTCCGATGCGTAGTTGCTGGCGAACATGATGCGATCGTCTTCCGGGTAGAAGTACGGCGCGAAGCTCGCGGCTCCCAGGTCGGTGATCTGCTTGCGCTCGGTGCCGTCGGCGTTGATCGTGTAGATCTCCATGCGACTCGGACGCACCATGTCCTCACCCAGTAGTTCCTTGTAGTCGGCGATGGCTTGATCGCGCTCTTCGCCGCCCTCGGGGAAGGCCGTGGTGCGGAACACCAGGCGCTCGCCGTCGTGGCTGTAAAAAGCGCCACCGTCGTAGCCGATCTCGTCGGTCACTTGGAACAGGTTGTTGCCCTCGAGGTCGCAGGTCCAGATCTCGATGTCACCCGAACGCGTCGAGGTGAACACGATGCGATCGCCAACGGGGGAGACGGTCGCCTCGGCGTCGTAGCCCCATTGGTCGGTGATCTGACGCTCGGGATAAGCCTCGCCCTTCTTGGTCTTGTAGTCCACCGGACGCGCGTAGATATCGTGCTCGGGGTAGAGCGTCCAGACGTAGCCGAGGCTGTGGTCGGGAGCCGGCGGGCAGTTTTGGTTCATGCCGTGGGTCGAGGCGTAAACGACCTCTTTGTCACCGGGCAGGAAGTGCGCGCACGTTGTGGTGCCGGTGCCGCTGGACAGCAGTGTGATGCCCGCGCCCATCTCGGCTTCCGCCTCGGTGTCGGTCACATAAATACGATCGCAGTCCACGCCCTCCGCGGGGTTGCGGCGCTGCATGGAGAGCCGGTCGCCAGCGAAGTTCCAGTAGCCCTCCGCATTCTCGCCACCGCTGGTCAACTTCCACAGAGCGGCGAAGTGAACCTCGTCGTCCTGGATCAGATCGTCAACGCGAGTACCGCCAGGAATCGGGCAGTCCGCATCGACAGCGCCAAGCATGGAGCAGGAAGCAAGGAGGGGAGCGGCGACAAATGCCGCGAACAGCTGGCGGCCACGAAGGGACCGAGTGGTGGAACGAGTGAACATGATCGTCTAGCGTTATAAGAGGAGGGCATCCGGAGTCTTAGAGGCGGCAGTTTAACGAGCCGCATGGACCAATACTAGCCCAGCCGGATGAATGCCCGAAAGCCGCCCTGTGGCCGGGCGGGGCTCAACTAGCGCCGCTCTTCTGGCGAAGTGTTGAAGTAGATTGCATTGCCGTCGGGGTCCTCGATCCAGGCGCCGTCCGAGCCGTCGCCCTCGCGCTCGGCATCAGTCTTCATAGCTACCCCTTGCCGCTTGAGTTCGGCCGCGATTGCGAAGACGTCGCCGCCTCGAAAGTTCAGGGTGTTGGAGGCTATGTGGCCCTGGAAGAGGTGCAGCTCGTTCTCGCCGTCGTTCAAGATGGCCCAGCCCTCGCTTGTGGACCCGCCCGCCTGGCGGAACCCGAGCTTGCCGTAGAATGCACACGAGGCTGTCAGCTTGGCGACGCGCAAGCACTGGACCATGGCGCCAAGTTTGGACTGTTGTTGTTCCGACATGAGCGAAGTGAGTGGGGGAACTTGGGCTCGGGGCGGGTGTACGCCTATTGTAGGCTGGGCTCTTGGATTGGAGATTGCGCTCCACCGAACGTGTCGAAGAGGGGCCCTAGCTCTGAAGTGTGCGCGAACCGAAGCGTGCTTCAACGTCGCGCGCTTTGATTGAATCCGCTCTCATCCGAGGGAAGTGGAGCGTAGCCCTACCCCTCGTCAGGCAGGCTCGACAGGTCGAAGATAACCTTGGTATCGACGGGGCCGATCTGGGTGATCTGCAAGAGATCGCCAGCTTGGGCCAAGGGCCTTATAGCTGGAACTAGAACGCTGAAGTGCCCCGCTTTTGTGAGCTCGGTAGCGGTCTCGCAGGGGATGTCCACCAGGGGCGAATTGTCGCCGATTGTTCGCGCAAAGGAGACGAAGTGCATGGTGCCCTCAGATTCGATCCAGATGCCTGGACAGGACTCGCCTTCGGGTACGCGAAACTCGATGTGCATGCCCTGCTCGGTAAGCGAGGTCTCCACGAGAGTGACCTCGCCGATCGCGAAGGTGTCGGGCTCCGCGGGAAAGAGCATGAAGACAAACGCAAGCGCGATGGCGATCAATGGCCACTTCGTCACGCGGTTTCTAGACAGGGGGGCTGGGGCTTCAGTCATGGCCTTGGGAGCGGACGCGCTTGCGGAAGGCGCTGCGCCACTTGCCCGTGGACGGCACCGGATCGGGGCCCTCCACCGAGAAGGGTTGGCAGCGCAAAATACGCCAGGTGGTCAGTAGCAGTCCGATGGGAATGCCGTGGGTTCGAATGGAGCCTGCCGCGTAGCCACTGCAGCTTGGAGTGAAGCGGCAGGTGGGTGGCTTGAGCGGTGAGAGGAAGCGCTGGTAGAAGCGGATCGGTGCGACGAGGAGTTCGCGGTACCAGACCTTCTTCTGTGGAGCGCTGCACATGCCTATTCCGCCCCTTGCGCCGCGACCTTTTCGAGGTAGCGGTCGTGGGCCTTGCGCGCGAGGTGCACGAGCTCCGCGGCCGTGTCCTGGAGGTTCGGCTCGATGCGCGGGGTGGAACCGATCAGCACCACGTCGACGCCGGTGGGCAGCTCGGGCAGGCTAACGCGGAAGGCCTCCCGGAAGACGCGCCGCACGCGGTTGCGCCCAACGGCGTCGCGCCAGACGCGCTTGCCTATGGAGAGCCCGAGGCGCGACACGTCGAGCCCGTTGGCAACAACAACCACGGTCATCCACTTGCCCCGCGCACGGTTGCCCTGCTTGTAGGCGCGACCGAAGTGGCTGCCCGAGACCACGCGGTTCGCGCGCAGGAACCGCAGGCTGGGCTTGGCTTCGTCGAGGACCGTCTTGGGATCTTCGGCGAGCGCCGAATCTGGGCCCGGATTTACTGGTGAGTCTGCGTCCATAGGCCCGCATCCTGAAACTCTTCGGGCATTTGGGCAAGAACCCAGGCTGTGGATTTTCTAGATTGAGGCCTGCTGGGGCGATTCCACCCGAGCGCACCTCTCTATGACCCGATTCACCAATCTCATCGCCGGCCGCAGCGCGCCCTCCAAAGCGGGCTTGTTTGCCCTTACCGCCCGCGGCCCTGGCGGAAAGTCCAAGTACCAGGGTGCAGGCGGAGAGCTTGGCCAGTGGCCTCGCTCGGGGGCCCACGCGGTCGCCGCCGCCATCGAGGGCTTGGCTACGTCGCCGCCCAGGGCGCAGCTCGCGGACCTAGACCAACTCGACGCGGGCTGGCGGGAGCTCTTGCGCATGGCCGGTGGTGCTCAGGGCGCAGGTCCCGCCGACTCGGCAGCTGCCCCAGGTGGATTCGAGGCCGGGCTCGAGCTGCTGCCCGCACGCCTTGGGTGCTCCCGAAAAGCTGCCCATGAGCTGCTTCTTATGGGCCGCTATTCGAGCTTCGGTTTCGGCGCCCGCGACCTTGGCAACGGCGTTCCCGTCGCCCTGTTCTGCCACTGGAGCGACCCCCTGGATGCGCTCTTCGCCGTGGTCGCCGAATGCCTGTTTCAGGGTCGCCCAGTACTCCTATTACCAGATCCCGACTTGCCCATGGCCGGTGCTGCTATCGCGCAAGCGCTGCTGGCCGTTGGTCTCGACGGGACTGGACTCGCCGTGCTGCACGCCCTGGACACCGAGGGTTGGATCGCCTTGGCGGCGGCTACAGGCCACGAGCAAAGCCTACACGCAACGGGCCGCATCAGCGTCGACCAGAAGCTCGAGCTGACTCCCTTCGGTCAGCACAACGCCGACCTGCTCGAACTGATCAACGGCCTGGCTACCCCAAGGGAGACGGAGTGGGTGGCGCCAGCATCGCTTGTTGAATCGCCTTGTGACCCGGCCCGTGTTCGCCATGCCGCAGCGGCCCTTGCGCGAGCCGCCTTTGGAGCCGGCCATGGCTTTGGTGGCGTCGCCCACGGAGCTCCGCTACTGGCGTGCATTCCCCGGGCGGCCTTCTCCGCTTTCACCGCCGCGCTCGTGGTGGAACTCGACACTCTAGCCACCACCGCGAACCCACCCCTAGCCTTCCTTGGGAGCTCGGGCAGGCACTCGGTGCGGGCGCGCTACGACGAGCTCTGGAAGGCCGGCCTGGATGAGGGTGCGACCCTTATCACCGGCGGCACCGCTACGGTGCACAGTCCCGGTGGAGTGCATCTTCACCCCGGGCTCCTAGTTAATATTGACGGGGATTCAGGACTTTTTGAGCTAGGGGAGCCCCTGGGTGTTTTACGGCTTCAGCGAGCCTAAACCTCGATTAGACCCCATGAAATCAGCCCTCACGATGCCGCCAGCGCCGATTCCGGCTAGCTCGGGGCTTGGTTTCAAGGTCGCAGTGGGCTAGAATGCAGACTTACATGTCCCGGATGAGCGAGTCTCGCCGGTGGGCCCCTTCGCGGTAGGAGAGCGGCCCTAGACAATGCAGCACAGAGGGCTCAGACGCAAAATTTGAGCCCAGGATGAGCCCTCGGCTCACCTGAAACTAGCAAAAAGGAAGACGCCGATTATGTTCGACGCCAAAGGAGTTCACGGAAGCCTGTCCCGCCACCAACTTGTGGACGGCTATCCGTTTGTATTGGATCTTGAGAAGTCAAAGGGCGCGTTCCTGCACGATGCAGTTAGCGGCCAGGACTTCCTGGATTGCTTCACCTGCTTCGCGTCCTGGCCGATCGGCTGGAACCACCCCAAGATGGCCTCGGAGCCCTTCGCTTCGGAGATTGCGGCCGTTGCTCGTCAGAACCCCGCCAACTCGGACCTCTACACGGTCGAGATGGCGCGCTTCGTCGAGGCATTCGCAACGAAGGTCTCGCCGGAAGGTTTCCATCACCACTTCTGGGTCGCCGGTGGTGGCCTCGCTGTGGAGAACGCGCTCAAGACGGCCTTCGACTGGAAGGCTCGCAAGCTTGGTATCACGGAGATGACGGCCAACACCAACGACATCGTAATGCTTCACTTCAAGGAAGCGTTCCACGGTCGTACTGGTTACACGATGAGCATCACGAACACCGAGCCGGTCAAGGTCGGCCTGTTCCCGAAGTTCGACTGGCCCCGCATCCACAACCCCAAGGTCACCTTTGACCTGGACGGCAACGTCATCGGGGACATCGAAGCGTCCGAGGCCAAGGCCTACGCCGAGATCGAAGCGGCTATCGCGAAGCACGGCAAGAAGATCGCCGGCATCATCATCGAGCCCATGCAGGGCGAGGGTGGCGACAGCCACTTCCGCAAGGAGTTCTTCCAGCGCCTGCGTCAGTACGCCGACGAGATGGACGCACTGCTCATCTATGACGAAGTGCAAACGGGCTTCTACGGCTCCGGTAAGAACTGGATGTGGCAGCACCACGGTGTGGCCCCCGACGTCGTCAGCTTCGGCAAGAAGACCCAGGTCTGCGGCATCTACGCCGGCCCGCGCATCGACACCGTGCCCGACAACGTCTTCGCGCACTCCAGCCGCATCAACTCAACCTGGGGCGGCAACCTGGTGGACATGGTCCGCTCACGCCGCTTCATCGAGATCATCGAAGAAGAGGGCCTGTGCCAGAACGCAGCCGTGCGCGGCGACGAGCTGATCGCCGGCCTGCGTGGCATCGCCAAGTCCAAGGGCGGCTTCAACAACGTCCGCGGTAAAGGCACTCTAGTTGCCAGCACCTGCGAGAGCACCGAGCACCGCAACGCCCTAGTCAGCCGCATGGCCGACCAGAAGCTGATCGCCCTGCCCTGTGGCCCCGACTCAATCCGCTTCCGCATGCCGCTCTCGGTCTCCGCGAACGAAGTGCAGATGATCCTTGAGCGCGTTGAGGCGGCTGTGACTACGGCTAACGCCTAGTCTCTTCACCGCCAACGCCAGGGGGGGCGTCCACGCTGATCAGCGTGGAC
>JBLHWM010000171.1:0-7683 GCA_047629095.1 Planctomycetota bacterium
AGGGCAAGCTTGTCGATCTCGTCGATGAGCAGCACGGGGTTGTTCGCTTGGGCCTTGTGCAAGCCGGAGAGGATCGCGCCGGGCCATGCGCCATCTAGTCGATGGGGTCGGCCGCGCAGCTCGCGCTCGTAGGCGATCGAGCCTGCGTTGATCTCGATCAGGGCGCGGTCCAAGGCGACCGCGATGGCGCGGCCCATGGACGTCTTGCCCGTTCCCGGCGGGCCGATGAAGCAGAGGATGGCCCCGCGACCGTGGCCACCGAGCACCCGTGCAGCGAGGTGTTCGAGCACGCGCTGCTTGACCTCTTCCAAGCCGCACAGACGCTTGTCAAGATCGTCGCCGATGCTCTCCAGGGCGGCGGCCGCTTGGCGCAGGTCGGCCTTGGTGAGGGTGTGCGCTTGGGGCGTGCTAGGCACAGGCCAGGGTAGGCCGAGCATCCACTCGAGCCAGTTCATCGTGCGGATCGCATCCGCCGAGGTGGGGGGCGTGTGGTGCAGGTGGACGAGCTCGCGCTTGGCGGCTTGCCTGGCCTCGGGCGGCAGGTACGCGGCCTCGACGGCGGCTTCTAGACGCGCGAGCTCGGCCCGGGTGACACCGGCGCTGGCGGCTTCGCTTCCCTGGGATTCTGCCTTGGTATTCATGACAGGTGATTATCGGCCAGAACGGGCACTTTCCAAAGGGGCAAAAGCGCCAGCTTTCGAGGTTGCGGGGGACGTAACCTCTCAGGAAAGCACGCTTTAGAGTTATTGGCTTCGTTGGGTGGCGCGCCAGGGTCTCAAGGCAGAGCAAGTTGCAAATCCGCCAACGAAAAGAGGGGCGCACCGGAGTGCGCCCCTCTTTTCGATTCACCTAGTGACCACACCGCTGGGCGGTTGTCCTAGGACTCGAAATCTAAGCTGTCGATCAGTCGTAGGTCTTGAACTCGCCGGCCTCGTAGGACTTCCAGTACTCGTCGAGCTTGACGCGCACCTTGCCGGTCAGCAGCACCACACCCAGGATGTTGGGCAGTGCCATACCGAGGATCATCAGGTCGCCGAACTCCAGTACGTTGACGGCCGAGACCACCGAACCCAGGAAGACGAAGACGAGGAACAGGATCTTGTAGCCCATGCTCGAAGCGTCGCCGAACATCCAGACCCAGCAGCGCTCGCCGTAGTAGCTCCAGGAGATGATCGTGGAGTAGGCGAAGAAGAACACGGCGACGGCAAGCAGCTTCGGGAACCAAGGGATCACACCGCCCATGGCAAGGGACGTGAGCACGGCTCCTTCTTTGGTAGCGATGGCGCCCTGCATGGCGGCATCGGTTCCACCTTGGGCGTCGTAGGCCCCGGTGATCACGATCACGAGTGCGGTCATCGTGCAGATGATCACGGTGTCGATGAAGGGACCGAGCATGGCCACGGCGCCCTCGCGAATCGGGTAGTCCGTCTTCGCGGCGGAGTGAGCGATGGCTGCCGAGCCGGTGCCAGCCTCGTTGGAGAAGGCCGCACGCTTGAAGCCCTGGACGAGCACACCAACCAAGCCGCCGAAGCCGGCAGCGGGGGTGAAGGCGCCGCTGAAGATCGTGCCGAAGGCGCCCGGAATCTCGCCGGACAACTTGACCAGGATGAAGACGCAAGCCGCGACGTAGATGCCACACATGAGGGGCACGACCTTCTCGGCGGTGGCCGCGATGCGCTTGATGCCACCGATGATGACGACACCCACGAGCACGGTCATCAGCAGGCCGTAGGCCCACTCATTTCCGACTAGCACGTCAAACTGCTTTGTCATCAAACCCATGGATTGGTTGACCTGGAAGGCATTTCCGCCGGCCAGGGAACCACCGATGCAGAGCACGGCAAAGAAGTAGGCAAGCACCTTGCCCGGAATCGCAAGGGAGCCCGAGACGTCCTTGAGCCCCTCGGATAGGTAGACCATGGGGCCACCCATCATGCGTCCGTCGGGACGGCGAACGCGGTACATCTGGGCGAGGCTACACTCGACGAACTTACTGGTCATGCCCAGGAAGCCCGCGCAGATCATCCAGAAGGTCGCGCCGGGTCCACCGATCGAGATCGCGATGGCAACGCCCGCAATGTTGCCGAGTCCAACCGTCGCCGAGAGCGCCGAGGTCAAGGCTTGGAAGTGGCTGACCTCGCCTTCGTCGTTGGGGTTGTCGTACTTGCCGCGGGTGATGGCGAGGGCGTGCTTGAAGCCGCGGATGTTGATGAAGCCCATGCGCAGGGTGAAGAAGATCGCGCCGAGCACGAGCCACATTACAGCGAAGGCTACGCCCGGGCTGTAGGCGTCGAGGGTCACCGTTGTGACCGCGTCGTCCTTCTCGGGGACGGTGATTGCAAAGCCACGCGAGCCCTGTCCATAGGTCTCCTTGAGCGTCGCGGTCAAGGCCGTGATGCCCGCCTTGTCCAAGACGCCCGCGGGCAACTTGAGGGTGAGGTTGGACTCGAGGGGGTCGAGCTCTCCCTTGGCTTCCAAGGCGCTGACCATCGAGGCCATCGCGGCGGTGGGATCTGCGCTAAAGTCCAGGCCTGTGAGCTCGGAGGAGTCCGCGGTGTGGAAGAGGTCGTAGAAGATAAAGCCGGCCAGGAAGCCGTTGACCTTGCCGAAGGTGTCGTTCGCTCCATCGTTGAAGGACTGCCACCAGCCCGTGTCCTCCGCGCTGCCCTCGGGGGCCGTCTCCTCTGTGGTTGACTCGTTGGCCGACTCGGTTAAGCCAGCGTCAAGGACAGGGACTAGGGGCGAGGCATTGGCCGCCGGTGCGAGGGCGCACAGGCTGGCTAGCAAGAGGGAGGCAAGGGGGATCCGAAGGCGCATGATTTGCTGTGGGATAAGGTCAGGGCAGTGGGGGCGGGAGGAGAACGTAGCTTGAGAGGCGGGAAATCTCACGGCTAAAGTTCCGGTCCCTACATCTAAAGGCCGTCCGGGGGCCACCGGCAGGCCCGCTGAGGGCCGGGGAGTCCCCGATCATCTCCTGTACCGTACTGGAGTGGGCGCTTCAAATTTGTCTGTCGCAATCATCGAACTCGACCCTAACAGCCCGTGGGGAAACGGGGACTGCGCCGCTCCGCTCTTGGCCGGCGTCGCACAGGCCTGGTGAGTGGACTGGTCATTGGTCACGCCTTTTCGGAGGATGCGGCGAGGAATCGGGAGCAGTTTTCCCATGGGGAGTGCAATGGCATAGCCGGATTCCGTAGAAAGGGGGCCGCCGCGAAGGGCGGCTCCTAGCCCTCAACCCCCTAGACTCGAATCCATGTACAAGTTCACTCCGCTTCTGTTGACCGCCGTCCTCTCCTCTTTCGTGCTTGCGCCTAGCACCGGGGACGACCTGACCCAGGAACAGCTCGAGGAGATGACCGCTGGCATCCTCAAGGATATCGAGTCCATGCGCGGCACGAAATTCCTGCGCGGGGTCGATGTCGCCCTTGCAAACAAGGAAGGCTTCCTGAAGTACGCCATGGATCGTACCGAGACCATGACCACGCCCGAGCGCTTGAACGCCGAGGAGACCGTGATGAAGATGCTCGGCTTGTTGGATCCCGATGTGGACTTTATGAAGGCTCAGTTGGACATGCTCGAGGAGCAGGTCGGAGGCTTCTATGATCCCGCCACCGAGTCCTTCTTCCTAATGGACAGCTTCCAGGGTGGCCTCGCGAAGATCATCTTGGCCCACGAACTAACCCACGCCCTCGACGACCAACTCTACGACATCGATGGCACGCTCGAGAGGCTCGAAGGCAGCGGCGACGCGCAGCTTGCGTACCAGGCCGTGGTCGAGGGCAGTGGCACGACGAACATGAACTCGTGGCTGAAGCAAAACCTCGACCAAATCTCCATGGACGAGTTGGCGGACTTCGGCGATATGGGCATGGACAGCATGAAGACCGCGCCCGAGGTCATGTGGAAGCCTACGCTGATGGTCTACATGCGCGGCGCCGCCTTCTTAGTGCGCTCTGGCAACGTCATGGTGGGGCAGACCAAGACTGTGGATCTCGACGACCTGCACCAAGCCTTCACCAACCCCCCGCGCTCCACGGAGCAGATCCTGCACCCGGAGAAGTACTGGGACGAGGAGCAGCTCGACGAGCCCATGCTGGTGAAGCTCGGCACCGAGCAACTAGAGGGCTGGAAGACGCTCCACAGCGACACACTTGGCGAGGCTACCTTGGCCCTGGTGACCACGCCCCCGGACAAGCGCAAGGGGCTCGACGCTTCGGATGCCATGGGCATGATGCTGCTGAAGTACACCAACCGGGACGCCGAGGGCTGGGGCGGTGATCGCTACGTGCTGCTGCAGAAGGACGACACCTTGGTCCTGCACCTGGTCACGGTCTGGGATACCGAACGCGACGCCAAGCAGTTCTACGAGAACATAGCTGAGCAGAGCGACCACCTCGACGAGTCCCTCGGCAAGCTCGGTGGAGAGACGGCCATGTCCTCGGCCAAGGTGGAGCTGATGTCGGATACCCGGGTCGTGAAGTTGACCTTCGTCGCGTCGAAGTCGATGGTCGCGGGGATTGACGAGATGGTGTCGGAGATCGAGGTCACTATCGAAGAGCCTGCAATGCCCGAAGCGAAGATGCCCGAAGAGGCCGAGCTTCCCGAAGCGAAGTAGCCGGTCCTCGGCTTTAGAATCGACCGCCGGGTCGCCTTCCTAACCGAAGGCGACCCGGCGTTTTTTCGGCGTCCTCGGCAGGCCGCCCACAATGCGTCCGAGTAGCAGGAACACACCTTCGATGCGGCTTCCAGGCTTCGGGTGGGGCAGGCCGTCGAGCTCCAACTGCCAAGGGCTGACGAAGACCTCGAGCGGGTTGCCCGGGGCGTCGAGCTCGATGCGGTTGATGCGCTCGCCCGTAATCTCATTGCGCAGGTGCGAGATCGAGCGCACACGCATCGAGAGCTCCATGCAAGCGGCGGGATTCGCATCGCCCCCAAGCACCTCGATCGAGGCCCCGTGGGGCCGGTCGACAACGCCGGGGACCGAGCCGCCCTCGTTGGGTCCCACGTAGTCGATGGACAGGGCAAAGCCCGCCACGTTGACGGCGAGCACGTGGCCCATAGGCAGGCTGCGCGGAAGGCGCCGGGCGTCGGTCAGGCAGGCTGCGATGGGATGGCTGACGTTGGCATCGCCGTCCAGGTCATTGGAGTCGTCGAGGTCGTCGATGCGCCAGTCCCCGGCCTCGTGCTCGATGGGTGCGATCGGGTTCGTCTTCCCCAGCAACACCGCGTCGTAATTCGAGTCCGGCACCATATGCAATGAGGTGACGCCAACCCGGCAGCGATAGCGGCTGGAGTAGAAGGGCCAGAGCCCGGGCTCGTAGCCCTCGTCATGGTCGAGACGAAGCTCGAGACCACCCGCGATGGGCAAGGACAAGTGCTGGCCCGAGGACTCGCGCCAAGGAGCGGCAGAACCGCGTGCGCGCACTTCGCCCATGACCCGATCGAGGTCCCAATCTGGTGGGAAGCCAATGCATTCGAGCAGGAAGTCCAAGGGGCGTAGTTGTGGGCAGGTGGAGCGAGTTAGGAAACGTGGAAGCCCGCCCATTCTAAGGTCCCAAACAGGGGAATCCATGTGGTAACCTTCTCCGATGGTCCAGTTCCCCTCCGTTTTTGCCCTGTGCTCGATCTTCGTCCTACCTCTGTTCACCAGTTGCAACGGAGATGGGGCCGAGACCGGCACCAAGGGACCCAACGTGGTTCTGATCTCCGTGGATAGCCTGCGCCGGGACCATCTCTCGACCTATGGCTACAAAAATGCGCTCATGCCCCATGTGCCGACGACACCGGCCATCGATCGCCTGGCCAAGGGCGGGCTGCGCTTCGACGATGCGGTGAGCACGACGTCGTGGACCCTGCCGAGTCACATGGCCATGATGACGGGCCTGCCGGACACCTTGCATGGGGTCGTGAACAACGAGAAGCGCCTCGACCCAGCCCTCTCGACATTGGCCCAACTGCTGCGCGCTCGGGGCTACCAGACCGGTGGCTTCTTCACGGGGCCGAACCTGCATCCAATTTTTGGCTTTAGCCAGGGCTTTGACACCTACGAGAGCTGCTCGGATGTCGAGATGCCCTTGGACTCATTCCAGGGCACGACGAACCCAGAGCGCTTCGACATGCACGAGGCCTCCCACAAGGGCTTGACCAGCCCTGCCCTGCTCGAGCGCAGTCTCGCGTGGCTCGACGAGGCCGCGGCCAAGGAGGACCCCTTCTTCCTGTTCGTGCACTGGTGGGACCCGCACTACGACTACAACCCTCCGGACGAGTACGCGGAGATGTTCGATCCCGGCTACGATGGCGACAGCGACGCGACGGTGTTCTTCCAGTCGCGTCAGATGAAGACGCATCGGGACATGCAGCACGTGCTTAGTATGTACGATGCCGAGATTCGCTACACCGACGATCACATCGGCATGCTGCTCGAGCGCATCGAGCAACTAGGGCTCGCCAAGGACACGCTAATCGTGTTCACCGCCGACCATGGCGATGAGTTCTTCGACCACGGCAAGAAGGGCCACCAGCGCAACTTCTACGACGAGAGCGTCCGCCTGCCCCTGGTGATGCGCCTGCCCGGCGTTCTGCCCACAGGCCAGAGCGTGCAGCGCATGGCGCGCATCCAGGACATTGGCCCCACGATTCTTGACCTGTGCGACGTGGCTGCGCCGGAGTACTTCGAAGGCGTGAGTCTGCGCTCCAGTTGGGAGCCCCGTGACCCAAGCGTCAAGTTCGTGTCTCCTGTACAGATTCTCAGTCTCGACTTGCCCAACAAGGGAACCCACAAAATCGGCCTGCGCCGCAAGGACCTGAAGATCGTCTGGGACTTCGAGGAGCAGAGCGGCGAGCTCTTCGTGCTGTACGAAGATCCCGACGAGTTGAACCCCCTGGTCTTCACGGACTTCGACGACCCCGCTCACCCCGCGGTGCGCTTCTTCAAGCAGCACATCGAAGCGATCGAGGCGCGCCGAGCATCCCTGCCGAAGACGCCCGGGCATATGGGCGTGGACGACCTGCCCGAGGACCTGATGAAGGAGCTCGCGGGCTTTGGCTACCTCGATGGCGACCTAGGCGACGAAGATGACGGGGAGCAAGAGTGAACCCTCGCTCCCTCTTCTTCGGCATCGCCCTCAGCCTGGGCGCACTGCCACTAATCAGCACCGTTCACATGTTCCGGGACTGGAGCGAGAACCGCGCAGGTATGGACGAGGATGAGCAGCTCCGGCAGATGCTGTTGCCTTGGACACGGCCAAGCTTCACAGCCTTCCTCGATCCCATGCGCAAGGTGATCCCCGAGGACGCCGCGATTCTGTGCACGCCGGTTTGGGGTACGGAGACCGCGGGCAAGGCACGCTGGTACCTCTTTCTAGCGAATGCTCTTTATCCTCGGCGCGTCTTCGTGCGTGAGCCCGCCTTGGCGAGTGGCACCCTAGTGACCTACCCGCTCTGGGTGAAACACCACCTAGAGACGATCGACACCGACGGGACCGGGCTCTCCATGGCCGGCCTCATCCAACGCACACGACTAGAGAAGGTGGTGCAGGCCGAGCTCGTCGAGCGCGAGATCACCTGGGAGATTCGCTACATTCTGGACGCCAAGGATCCCTTCATCGGCGCGACTCTGTTGCACAACAACGAGCCGGTGGACTACCTCCCGGAGCGTCGCTGATGTTTGCGGATCCCGACCTC
>JBLHWM010000172.1:0-7646 GCA_047629095.1 Planctomycetota bacterium
TGGTCCAGCCCGGCGCTTGGGAGTTCGAAGCCGAGGCCGCCATCGAGTCCGGCTACCGCAAGCGCGGCGCCTTCGGACCCAGCTTCCCGTCCATCGTCGGCTCGGGTCCCAACAGCTGCTACCTGCATTACCGCTCGAACACCCGCCAGTTCCAGGCCGGCGACATCGTCGTCATGGACGTGGGCGCTCGCTACCAAAACTACTGCGCCGACGTCACCCGCACGATCCCCGTCTCCGGTGACTTCACGCCGCGCCAGCTCGAGGTCTACACCGCCGTCTGGGACGCATCCGTCGCCGGAGCCGCCATGCTCAAGCCCGGTGCAAGCATCCGCGACGCCCACGACGCCGCCAAGGGCGTGCTCGCCGAGCGCGACATGGACCAGTACTTCCTGCACGGCGTCGGCCACGGCCTCGGACTCTTCGTCCACGACACCCCCGGCTTCCGCGGCGAGCTCAAGCCCGGCATGGTCGTCACCATCGAACCCGGCGTGTACATCGCCGAGGAAGAGCTAGGCGTGCGCATCGAAAACGACTGGCTCATCACCGCAGACGGCGCCGTCTGCCTCTCGGCCGAGCTACCCTCGGCACCCGACGAGCTGATCGCCTTCCTGAAGGCCACGCGCGCTGCCTCGGCGGCCGAGAAAGCCCCTGCATCTCGGTAGCTTGATGGCCACCCCCTAGCGGTCGCTGCGGCAGACTAGGGGGAGCTAAGCCCACCTAGGGAATCGCCCGCTAGCGCGCACCAAAGCGCGTCAGCGGGCGATTTCGTGCACCCGGATTGGGTGCAGCAGAGTTGCGCCTACTTCGGGATGCGATTCAGGGTGTAGTAGGCGTCGGGGTGGAGTAGCGGGTGACCGGAGTCGAGGGCTCGCAGGCCGGGGGCTTCGAGTTCGTGGACGTAGCCTTGGCGTAGGGCTGGGGCGGGGAGGGTGCCTAGGTCTTCGCCGTCTTCATCGACCAGCGCGCCGGATCCAACGACTAGGGTTACGGTGAGGCCATCGGAGCTGCTGGTGGCGGATGCGATCTCGAGGGTCGCGTTGTCGAGTTCGGGGGAGCCGTAGGCCTCGTGGAAGGAGTAGGTGTAGCTCTTGAGGGTGAAGGCCTCCGGGGTGACGCTGGCCAAATCGCAGGGTTGCGTCAGGTTGAGCCGGAAACCGGATGGGATCGCGTTGATCGAGTGGATCTCGAAGGGCAGCTCACCGGTCCAGACGATGCGCTGGAGGCCGTCGCGTTGGGAGCCAAGGGACGCCCAGCCGCGGTCGCTCATGCCTACGACGAGGCCGGGCGAGGCCGGCTTAGCTCCAGCTTCGGCCGTCGTTCTGCCGCCGATGCCCAGAGCGGGCTCACCCTTGTCGAAGCGCGCCCGGATAACGCCCGAGGCCAGGCCGCGCCTGAAGGGGAAGGCAGCTCCTTGCCAGATGCCGTCGACCTGCTCCAGGGCAACGCGGTTCACGGAGGCCTCGAACTGGTCGCCTACGAAGAGCTGGCCGGCGAAGGGGCCAAAGGTGCCGCCTGACTCGTCCCAATCGAAACCGGAGGCAGAGCGACCGAGCTTGTCATAGGGGAACCAGATCGCGGGCAACTTCATGCTCGGGATCCTGGCCGCGACCTTGGGGATCAACTCGCCTTTGCGGTAGAGCTCCTCGAAGTTGCGCTGGTCCGGTTTCGCCTTGTCATCCCCACCTTGATCGAGGCTGATCGCCTCCATCGGATAGGCGACCTGGGACATGGGCAGGTCGCTGGAGTCGATGCCCCAGGGGTGGCCGTAGAATACACCCTCTTCCAAGAGGCTGAGCTTGTTGGCGGGACACCACTCGCCCTGGTTGTCGGTGTAGAAGAGCTCGCCCCAAGGGGAGCGACCAATGCCGGCCGGTGAGCGCAGTCCCGATGCCGCCATTTCGCAAATGGAGCCGTCTGGCGAGATCTTAGCCGCCCAGCCGCGAAACTCGGCCTCTTCGAAAGAGCCGTCGCCGAAGGGCCGGTTGAGGGTGACCCAGAAGTTACCGTCCGTATCCAACACGGGCCCGAAGGCGTACTCGTGGTAGTTGCCGCTGATGGACCAGGCTTCGTTCACGACCTCGAACTCGTCGGCCTTGAGGTCGCCGTCGGAGTCGCGCATACGGGACAGCTCGCCGCGCTGGGCGAAGTAGATCCAGCCGTTTAAGGGCAGCAGTCCGAGGGGCTCGTGTAGGCCGTCAGCCCAGAGGTGGAACACGGGGTCCGTGGAGTAGTTCTTCACGAGCCAGACTTCACCCCGGCGCGTCGCCGCGAGCAGGGAGTCATCCCCAAGGAAGCACAGGCCGCCGACTTCTAGGGATAAGTCCCCTAGGCCGCCGACCAGTCCGGCCTGGGGCGCGATGGCGCGAAGCTCGTAGTAATCGGCTTCGGTGGGCAGAACCGTAGCTGGCTCGGGAGTCGCCTCGTCCTGCGCTTGGGCCGGAACATGGATCAACGGTTGGAGCGCTAGCCCGAGGGCCGCAAAGCCAAGCAAGGAAGGACGCGTATCGATACTAGGGAGTCTTGGCATTACCATTGGATAGAGACCTCGATTACGAAGACGCCGTCTGCGCCCGGGGTGATGGGAATGACCACTTCCGAAGTCGCCCCAGGGATCTGCTCGAGTTTCCAAGAGGCGTCTTGGTTGAGCAAGTAGCGGACTGAGCCTTGGCCAGCGGCCCTCGGGGGAAGATCCCGTGATTGCAATCCACGGCCCATGATGGACGCCTCGCCTGCGAAGAGTGAGAGCCGCACCTCGGCATCGGCTTCACCTTGCACGAGCCCTGGCCCAAAGAGCTGAATCCGACTCTTGTCGAGGACCACGTCCTGGGCCGCCCCAATCCGCAAATAGAAGCCTTCTGCAGGTGCGCCCTCGACACGAATGCGGCGCACAAAGTGACCGCCGGGGCCGATCACCGGACGCAGGCTCTCCTCGACCAGCACCGCACCCTTGGCATAGCGAAAGGTCGGCATGCCTTCGGGCGAGCGCTTGTGCCCCAAGAGCCGCCATCCCTCGGCCCGCTTATCGGCCGTCGGCCAGGGCGTCGTCGCCGTTTCGAGCTCCGCCACAAGCAACCCCGGCGGCATGTCCAAGATCGCCTCCCCACCGGGCTGGACCAGCCCGCCGGCGCGGCCGTCCCAGGTCGCGGACGCGTTCACGAAGTCGCCGTACCAGAGGCTGTCCAAGCGCAGGTGCTCGTAGTCGAAGGCCAGGTGTTTGCGCTGGGGAAATCCGACCGCCATCCCGCGCGCACTCGCACCCCGCAAGAAGCACGCGTGGTAGATCGGGCTATCGATCGGCGTGAGTTCAAAAGCGCCCGGGTCCAGGACCAAGCCAATCGGCAAAGGCATGCTGTCACCCAGGCTAAGGTAGGTCCAAATCGCGGCGATTTGCGCGTCCGCCTCGCCCTCCAAAACCTCGCGTTGGGCCGACTTCCCATCGATCCAAAAGCCCGCCATGCGCGAGCCGGGCCGCAGCTCGGTTGGATGCTCGACCCACTCGCGGAACCAGCCGTAGCGCAGGCGCCCGGTAGTCATCGCTAGGTCCACCATCGGAATGCCGAGGCTCGGCTTGCCCGCCACATCGTGGCACACGATGCACATCAGCCCGGCGCTACCCACCAGGGCCCGGCCCGCTTCCATGGCCTCCGCGTAAGCGAATGGCGCGGCGGTCGTGCCGTACTTGGCCTCCCACTCGGGCAGGTCCACGGCGGCAAATGCCTCGGCGAGCTTGTCGCCGATCTCCCGGCCAAAGCCCGGCATCTGAGCCGCCACGTAGGGCCGCACACCAGCGCCACCATGGCTGCCTTCGGCGATCACCGTCGCGAGCCACTCCTGCTGCAGCTTCGCGCCCACGCCATCCAGGCTCGGTGGCAGCTTGCCCTCGGCGCCAAGGTCATCCCCGTCGTAGAGCTGGCGGAAGTAGGGCAGGGCGGCATCGGCCACGCCGCCCTCTCCGCCGCGAGTGTGGCAGGCGAGGCAGTTCAAGCGCTCGAGCTCACGCCGCAACACCGTCTCCGGATCCAAGGGACCCGTCGGCGCAGTCGCCGCGTCCAGATACTTGCTCAAGTTCGCGCCTTCCCCGCCATCGATGCGCCCGCCCTTGCCCTGGAAGTCGAAATCGGGCAGGCCCGCAACCTTGTCGTTCGCGACGCAACCAAGGGCCCGTTCTAAGTCCGCAAGTGGCGGCGCTTCCATAGCCTGAATCGGCCCAACCGCGGCGTGGCACGAGGCGCAGCCGCGCTCGGCGAACAGGGCTTCGGCTACGGCCACCTCCTCTCCGGAGACCTGCATCGGATCCGCCTGAATCCTCTGCGCCATGCTGCCCTGCTCCGAGTACAAGTCCGACGGCTCCAGGGCCCGCCGCTCCTGTCCCGGCGGCGCGACTTCAAGCTCCAAAAACTCGCCGCCCTCCTGCTCGAACATCAACACCTCGATCGAGTGCATGCCCTGGTCGAGGTGCAGCTCGGCGCTCCTCTCATCGGCTCCGTGCAAGCCCCAGTTGTCGATCGTGAGCTTGCCGTCGATGCTGAGCCGGGAGCCGTCGTCGCTGGTCAGGTAGAAGCGGTAGGCACCGGCAATCTTCGCGTCGAAGGAGCCCATGAAGCGCAGCCCGAAGTGGTCCTCAGCTTGAGCCTGCTGCAGGCCGATCGTCGTGGCTATGCCCTCTTCCACCGGGAGCAGCGCGTCCCAGTCCGACGCGACGGCGCTAAACTCCGCCTGCTCGAAGTACTGGTAGCGGATGCCCTGGGTCCGGGTGAAGTGGACCCGATCGCCAGCGACCAAGTAGGTCGACAGCATGCGCGCTCGCTCGGTATCCAGACCGAAGGACGGGTGCTTTCCAGAAGGCCAGGCCGCCTGTGGATCCGCTAGGAATCCAGTCAGTCCCGCCACGGTCATTTGTTCGGCCAGCTGGCGGGTATCGATCCCACCGAAGGCGTCCTCCCCGCTGTGACAAGCCCGGCAGCCGAGCTGATTGAAGAGGCTCTGCCCCTGGCCCAGCTCGTGGGAGAGCACCGCCAGCTCCTGGACCACCTCGGTGTCACGCCCGGCGAGCCAGTTGGCGATCGTCTCAGCCTCTGCGGGGTCCAAGTTCGTGCCGCAGGCCGCTGAATAGCGAAAGCGCGGCTGTCCATGGGCCGCACTGCCCTTCGTCTGCAAGCGCGCGACCAGGCCCGCCCGGGTCAGGCGCTCGGCTGTGCTGGCGAGGTTTGGCGCCGGGGCACCCAAAACCCGCTTGGCCACGGCCTGCTCCGGCGTGTGACAGTTGCTGCAGCTGTACTTCGCGAAAACGGCCTCGCCCCAAAGGGCCCGATCCTGGGATGTGTCCCGGAGCTGGATCGTCAGCTTGCTGGGAGCCTGACCGGGATCTGGCTCGGTATCACCGCAGCTAAGTAGGAGGAAGGGCAGGCAGGCCAGCAGCAGCGCGGCCAGTCGGGGGCATGGCGTAGTCATGGGCTGTACCCTAGCCAATCCCCGCTCCATCCCAAAGTCAGGGGACCAGCGACCCTGCGCAAGATTTCAAGCGAGCTGCCGCGACGAGTCCCACGTGCATCGCAAACGCGGCTTCCTAGCAGAGGTGCCAAGAGTCCCCCCCGCCCTCTCTCCACCCTCTAAAAAGCCCCGAAAGACGGCCAGATTCCCAAGCTAGGCTGAATCCCAGCCCCGGGACTGGCCGAAGATCGGGTAGATTCCCCCCCCATGTGCTCCCAGGTCTTCCTGGCTCCCACGCCCACCCCTCTTCCCCCTGCAATCTCTCGCCCTGGATTCTAGGGAGGTTATGTCAAACGTCCTTCGCCACTACCTGCCCAAACGCAAGCTGCTGTTGCTGCTAAGTGAGACCGTTCTGCTCTCACTGGTGATCTTCGCCGGCTTGTCCTCCCCTTTGTGGGGAGAGAACCAAGTGGCCCTGGACATGATCTGGCACGACGGCCTGTCCCCTGTGGAAGCTCGCTGGCGCTGCCTCTTGTCGTCGATCACCGTTGCGCTCCTGACCCAGGTCTCGATGTCGTTCAACGAGCTCTACGACTTCCGAGTCAGCGCCTCGCGCTTCGATCGGGCATCGCGCTTCATCGGCTCCGCGGGCACAGGCATCGCCATGGCCCTGACGGCAGTGGTGATCACAAGGCTTTGGGGCCTAGAGCGCATCTTCGAGTTCCCGGGCATCGCCCTCTCGAGGACCGTCGTCCTGCTGACCTTCTCCCTGCTGTTTGGTTTCGTCGTCCTGTTTGGCTGGCGCATGCTCTTCCACTGGCTGATGCGCCAGGGCAACTTCAACGACCGCGTGCTTGTACTCGGGGTTGGTGAGTCGGCCCGGGACCTAGTGCGGGAGATCGAAAAGGGTGGCAAGACCGGTCATGAGGTCGTTGGCGTCGTGGGTATCCCGACCTCGGGCGGAGACCGCAGGTCCGCGGACGGAGGCAGCTTTGCCACCGAGCCCAAGGAAACTCCGGCCACAAAGATCAACCTGCACAGGGTCGACGACCAAGCCGAGCTCGTCGAGATCCCGACCACCGAGACCCTGCCCGAGATCGTCGCGCGCCTCAACGCTGACAGCATCGCCGTCGCCCTAGCCGACTCCAGGGGGACGCTACCCGTGCGAGAGTTGCTTGCAATCCGCCTGGCCGGCGTGGTCATCGAAGAGAGCCAAGCCCTGTTCGAGCGCGTCACCGGTAAGATCCCCATTGGCGCCATGCGCCCCTCGTACCTGATCTTTAACCGCGGTTTCAGCACAAACCCAACCGCCGACATAGGCAAGCGCATCCTCGACATCCTGCTGGCCCTGGCGGTCTTCACCGTCTCTTGGCCAGCCATGCTACTGACGGCCTTCTTCGTGCGTCTCGACTCCCCGGGTCCGGTGCTCTTCCGGCAAGAGCGCTGCGGTCATCACGGCCGTCCCTTCACTCTATTGAAGTTCCGCTCGATGCGCGCGGATGCCGAGGCCTCCTCCGGCCCCGTCTGGGCCCAGACGGACGATCCCCGTATCACCAAGTTTGGCAAGTTCATTCGCAAGACGCGCCTCGACGAGCTGCCCCAGGTCTTTAACATCCTGCTCGGTGACATGTCCATGGTCGGCCCGCGCCCCGAGCGCCCGCACTTCGTGGATTCCCTGGCCCAAGAGATCCCCTACTTCAACCAGCGGCACATCGTGAAGCCGGGCCTGACCGGTTGGGCCCAGATCAACTATCCCTACGGCAACACGGTCGAGGACTCGAAGCACAAGCTTCAGTACGACCTGTTCTACATCAAGCACCAGTCGCTCCTGCTCGATCTGTCGATCCTCTTCAGCACGATCAAGACCGTGGTGCTGCGCAAGGGAACCTAGCCCATGTCCGGCCTCGGCCTGGTCCAGCGTCTGCCCGACGGTCCCCTGGACATCATCGGTGATGTGCACGGCGAGCTCGGCGCTTTGGAGCGCCTGCTCGAACACCTGCGACTGCGCGCCAAGGGCGAGCGCAGGCACCTCGTCTTTGTGGGCGACTTGATCGATCGCGGACCGGATAGCCCCGGCGTTGTTCGCCTAGTGGCCAAGCTGGTTGCCGAGGGCCGCGCCTCTTGCGTTCTGGGCAACCACGAGCTGAACCTGCTGCGTGCCGTGCGCTACCCGAAGCGCGACAATTCATGGTTTCGAGGCGAAGTTCGGCACTTTG
>JBLHWM010000173.1:0-7645 GCA_047629095.1 Planctomycetota bacterium
CTGTGGCCGGTGCGCTTAAGTTCTGGTCGCCGGTGCGGGACTCGAAGGACCCGCGTCCTTCGCCTTCCGCCGTTAGCTCAAGCTCGAAACTCATGACCTCGATGCCTTGGTTTTCGAGTGCGGCCCGAAGCTCGGGCAGCTGGCGTTCGATAGCCTCGTGGGCTTCCGCAGACTCCGTTCGAACGGTCGCCGTCAGGCGCCCTTCGCGCATGGCCAAGGTCATGTCCACGCGGCCGAGTGCGGCTGGGCTCAAGCGGATGCTGAGCTCACGTCCACCGGGCTTCAGGCTGGCCTTGATCTGGCGAAGGATCGACGCTTCGCGGTCCATGCGCGCTTCGCGATCCACGAGCAGCTGCTCCATGGCGTCCCGGGTCTCGTTGCCCTTGACCGGAGCGTCAGCCGTTTGCGCCGCGGGCTTTGCCTGGGAGCGGCTGCCGAGTTGGCCGCCGTCGGTTGTACCGGAACCTTGGGACGGGTTGCCCGCGGTCGGAGCTGCGGCTTGAACTGTGGCCGTCTGACTCGTGTTCGATTGACCCGTGACTCCAGCTTGGACTCCGGGCGCAGCCTGGGGCATCGCGGCTTGGCCAGCGGCGTTTGCTTGTGGATCGGCTGCCGCTTTCTGGGCTTGGTGTGCTGGGTCTTGGGCGGGTTGTTGAACCCGCTGCGCTTGGCCCGCGCTGGTTTGGATGCGCCGATTGGCCTGCTGGCGTGTGGGCCCCTCTTCCTTGAGCGTGCCCATCGGGCCGGCTAGCTCAGAGCGAGCGTCTTCGGTGTTCTCGGTACGGCGGCTCGAGCGCTCGCCGCGGTTGTCCGCAGCCTCGCCGCGCCTGGACTTGGCCTTGTCGCGGGCCTGGTCTGCGGTCGCTTGGCGCTCCGTGCGCTGGCCTTCGGTCGCCTTCGCCTCGCGGCGACTATCGTGGCGAACCTCGGCATCGGTCCCAGACTCGCGCTGGGTCGCCCGGTCGAACTCCTCGCTGAACCGGGTACCCGAATCGGGGGTCTGGGGTTGCTGGGAAGCGGCCAACTGGCCCCTCAGGTCGAGGCTTGGCTGGGTAGAGAGGATCGAGTTGGTTTCGGGCTGCATGGCAACCCATGGGACGCACACTTGGTGCCAAGTACCACATCGAAACCTAAGCCATTGACCTGTAAACACTTAGGCTGGTCCAGCTGCGACTGGCTAGCCAACACGGGGCCGAAAAGCCTTCCCCTTCGTGAACTAACTTCCTGTAGAAACTGCCCTTGAGCGCTCTTCCACGCGGCCATCCTCGTGCCCGATCACCAGGTGATCCGCCAAGCCCAGGAACAATCCGCTCTCAACCACCCCCGGTACCCCGGCCAGGGCCATGGATAGGCCCGCCGCGTCTGCGATACCGCCCTCGAAGGCGCAATCGAAGATCTCATTGCCGTTGTCGGTCAAGTACGGCTCCCCTTCCGCGGTCATCCGTAGCGTGGGGTCGGCCGAAAGGGCAAGCAGGGCCCGCTGAACCGGTGTCCTGGCAAAGGGCACGAACTCCACAGGCAGCGGAAACTTGGCCCCTAGGGTCTCCACAACCTTATCCGGGCCCACGATGATCACGACTTCCTTACTGAGGTTCGCCACGACCTTCTCCCGGAGCAATGCACCGCCGCCGCCCTTAATCATAGCGTAGTCAGCATCGATCTCGTCTGCGCCGTCAATCGTCAGGTCGATGCCCGCCACGTCCTCGAACCCAACCAGCTCGATCCCGAAGTCCGCCGACTTCTTCGCCGTATCCAGGGAGGTGGGGATGGCCCGGATCGCCAGGCCTTCCTCTTTAATGCGCTCTCCGATGCGCTCGAGGGTGAAAAACACCGTCGAGCCGGTTCCAAGCCCCACCACCATGCCGTCCTTGACCCGTTCTGCCGCTGCCCGGCCCGCTGCTCGTTTTGACTTACTCATGCCTTTGATTTTCGAGGCCCAGCCCTTCGAGGGCAAGCTTGAGCCCAAGAAGACTCCAAACTCTTTTAGTTTGTAGTCCCCAGGGTCGATATGGGGCCTATACTCTGCGAACTGAGAACCAGTCTCAACAAGAACCATGCTGCCACTCACCGAACTCTCCACCCACGCCACCGCCAAGCTATCCCAGCTCGGTGGAGATCGCTCGTTCCAACGTCGCTTGATGGAGCTCGGCCTACTACCGGGCACCTCCCTCCGCGTGGTTCGCCGGGTGCCCATGGGCGGACTGCTCGAGATCGAAGTGCGTCGCAGCCGCGTCACCCTGCGCATGACGGAGGCCGCCCAGGTCCTCGTCGCCCAAGACTAGCCGAACGCAATATGGGATCGCAGCTGATCGCAATCGCCGGTAATCCAAATACCGGTAAGACGACGCTCTTCAATCGCCTGACCGGCTCAAGTGGCAAGGTCGGGAACTACCCAGGCATCACAGTGGATCGCCATGTGGGTAAGATCGATCTGGGCGATGGCCTGACGGTTCGCGCCATGGACATTCCGGGCACCTATAGCCTGGCCGCGCGCAGTGAAGAAGAGCGCATCGCCATCGAAGTTGTGGCGGGACTCTCCAAGCGGGAAGAGGACCGGCCCGATGCGGTCGTGGTTGTGGTGGACGCGAGTCAGCTGAACCGCAACCTATACCTGGTCCTGCAGGTGCTCGAGCTGGACGTGCCGACCGTCGTCGCTTTAACGATGGTCGACGTACTGAAAAAGAAGGGTGAACACATCGACAAGGCGGCCCTCTCGAAAGAGCTGGGCGTTCCAGTTGTCGAGGTCACCGCGAGCTCGGGACATGGCATGGATGAGCTGCACGCAGCCATCAAGACCAGCCTGTCAGCGGAGGCCCCCAAGCCGCTGTGGATTCCGAACGACGAGATCCAATCCTGGATCGCGCCAATTTGTAGCGCGCTTCCCAAGGAGTGGAATGCAAAGGGTTCGCGCTGTACGGCACTCTCACTCTGGGCATTGACATCCCTGGATGAGACCGACGAGCACCTGACCGTTTCCGAGGATTTGCGCGCCGCGGCGATCGCCTGCCGCAAGTCTGCGGAAGAGGCGGGGGTCGCCATCGAACAAGAGGTTATCGCCGGTCGCTACGCCTGGATCGACGAGCGCAGTGGGCTCTTCCACCCCTCGGGCGAAGGCCGCGTACACGAATCCACGGACAAGCTCGACAAGGTGCTGCTGCACCCACTGCTCGGCTTCGCGTTTTTCCTGGGCACCATGACCGTCGTCTTCCAGGCGCTGTTCTCCTGGAGCGACCCGATGATCGGCGCCGTGGAGTCTGCCCTCGGTTGGTTCGGCACTCACGTATCGGCAGTCTTACCCGCGGGTGTATTCCACGACCTAGTGGTGGAAGGCTTGATCGGCGGCGTTGGTGCGGTAGTGGTTTTCCTACCGCAGATCCTACTGCTCTTCCTGTTCATCGGGATCATGGAGGACACCGGCTACATGAGTCGTGTCGCATTCTTGATGGACCGCGTCATGCGCCTCGTCGGACTTCACGGCCGCGCCTTCGTGCCGATGATGTCGAGCTTCGCCTGCGCCGTGCCCGCCGTCATGGCGACGCGCACCATGGAGCGCAAGCGCGACCGACTGCTGACCATGATGGTCATTCCATTGATGACCTGCTCCGCGCGGCTTCCTGTGTATACCCTGTTGATTGCGGTCATGGCGATGCCCGGCGAAGAGCCGCCTTTCAGCCAAGGCTTGCTTATGGCGGGCATGTACCTGTTCAGCACCTTGCTTGCCCTAGTGGTCGCCGGCGTTCTATCGCGCACCGTGATCAAGGGCCCGAACGTCCCGCTGATCCTGGAAATGCCGCCCTACCGGCTGCCCGACTGGCCCAGTGTTCTGCGCATGTTGAAGCAGCGCGCCATGGTCTTTGTCCGCGATGCCGGTGGCGTGATTTTGGTCTGCTCGCTTGTGATGTGGGCCCTGCTCGCTTTCCCCCGACACGCGAGCCCAAGTGCCGGGCTCGCCGCGATGCAAGGTGAACTCGGGCAACGAGCGGAGCTACTGGAAAGTTCAGAGGCCGGCACGCCCGGTGTTGGTGCGGACTTTGAGGACAAGACAGACTTCGAAGCGAAGACCGCCGAGCTCGCAGGGCAGGTTGCCAAGCTGGAAACCTCCGAGCGACTGGCAGCCAGCTATGGTGGCCGACTCGGTCGCGCGATCGAGCCGACGATTGAGCCACTTGGCTTCGACTGGAAGATGGGCATCGGCCTTGTCGGCGCCTTCGCAGCTCGCGAGGTCTTCGTCAGCACAATGGGTGTGGTCTACGGTGTCGGCGAGGGAGCCGATGAGCAGTCGAACCTGCTGCGCGACAGGTTGCGCCGTGAGAAGCGCCCTGATGGATCGCGCGCCTACACACCGCTGGTGTGCTTCAGCTTGCTGGTGTTCTTTGCCTTAGCTTGCCAGTGCATGACAACGCTCGCGGTGGTCTACCGCGAGACCGCTGGCTGGCAATGGCCCGCGTTCCTGTTCAGCTATACCTTTGTCCTGGCCTGGGTCTGCAGCTTCGTGGTTTACCAAGGTGGGCTGCTGTTGGGACTGGGTTAGCGGCGCAGCATTCGCCGGACACTCCTGTCGCACCTAGGGGACAGGGCCCTGCTCGATAACTCCCCCACGCCCGTCTCTAGGGCTTACTCGTAGGAAAAGTGCACTTGGCACGACTCTCGCAATAGCCTGGCTCACTATTGCGAAATGCGAGAACACGAGGGACCACCATGAACATCAAAGCACTGATCACGACTTCCGCCTGCGGGCTCCTAATGGCAGCACTGCCTGCACAAGCCGGTGTCTTTGGAAACGGCTACGGCCAGAAACCAATCCAAGTCACTCAGCAGGTGCCATCTGCTTGCACGCATCACACCTACTGCGTGCCCCAACAGAACTGGGTACCCGCCCACTATAAGCAGGTGCAGAAGCAAGTTTGGATTCCGGGTAAGGCCAAGCAGGTCTGGGTCCAGCCGGTCTATGAGCAGCACTGCGGCATCTTCGGCATCACTTACCAAGTGCTTGTCAGCGGAGGCCACTTTGTCACCCAGAGCACACCGGGTCACAATCAGATCGTGAACCAGAACGTGCTCGTGACAGGCAAGTGGGTGACTAGCTGCCAGGTCATCGCCGCGCCGATTCCATACAGCCAAGTCCGCGGCAACCTGCGCGCGCAGTACTCGGCCTTCCAGAAGCCGTTCCAGCCCGGCACGAAGTTCCAGGGTTATGGCGCCTATGGAAAGCAGGGCGGCGCGAACATCGGCGGCTACGTTATGCACGGTAAGCAGAGCGGCGCTAGCATCGGCGGCTATGCCGGGAACTCTGGCAAGAAGGGTTACGGCGGAGCAGTCAGCAAAAAGAAAGGTGGCGCGAACTGGTAGGTCGTGCCGGAACTCGCCACTTGATCTGCGAAAGAGTGCGGCGCCGAATCTTCGGCGCCGCACTCTTTTGCTTTGTACGACAACTACGCTCACTGCCTTCGAACTTGGCTAGCGAAATTCTGCAGCCAACTAGCCTGTGATCTCCCTCGCCACTCGCCGAGCAACGCGCTCGGCACCCTTGGGGGTAAAGTGCAGGAAGTCGTAGTAGTTCTCTAAGCCGGCCTCGACCGTGCTCGACAAGTCGACATCGATCGCACCGTGGGCACGGGTCACCTCGCCGCAACGGTCGGCGGTCTTTTGCATAAGCTCGGCGATCAGGCGGTGCGAGTAGTAGGTGTCCACGTCCGAGGCGTAGATCACACCCTGGGCGAAGTTCCACATCCACTTCTCTTCTTCCTTGGTCATCGGCTTGTCGAAGCAGGGCTGCCGCACGACGACGACCTTCTTGGCTTTGGTTTTTGCGAAGTCAATCAGGCGCCCGAGCTCATCCGCGAATTGGTCGATCATCTCGATGGGATCCGGGCACTCGTCGAGCATTACCCGGGCCGCTTGACGGCGGGCGCGCTGTTGAACGATTCGCTTGCCGACGCCTGTGCGAACTTCGACCCTCGGGCGCAGCTTACCGTGAAGTCGAACAGCCAGGGCGCGCAGTGCTGTACGCTTGGGATGCCAGGCGAATGGACCCTTGGGGTGGCACTCAAACAGATGCGACAGCGGGACGTCGTCGTTCCATGGAGCGGGCGGTGTTTTGAGTTCGAGCCAGCGCACCAGGTTACTTGCACCGACCATCAAGACTAGACAGTCGAGGGACTCGTAGCGCGGCAGGGTCTTCTCGAGCAGCGTCTGAATTTGGGCGCAGGAAATTCGCGAGCGGGCGACTCCGCCCACGTGCACGCGTTCTGTTCCGAGCGTCTGCAGACCGCCAGCTTCGCTGAGGCTGGCCTCCAATTGGCCTACCACCGTTTCGGGTTGGTCGAGGTAGTAGCCCTCGACACAAGAGCCGCCGGCCAAGAGGACGCGATAGCAGGACTCGCCCTTTGCGGGGGGCGTGCCGCCGCGCTCGCCGTCTTCGTTCGCGATCCAGTTGACGACGTCTGGCAACATCGGCAAGGACTCGCTATCCAAGTGGAAGCGTTGGCTCCGGCCGGGCCACCAGCAGAAGTAGCCGCCTATGGATCCTAGTGCTTGACGTGCAATCAGCTCCGCGACAACTACGGCGACGGGGATTGCGATGGCTACGATGCCGATCACTTCGGTCGCGGTCATGCGGCTCCTCCCTTAGGAGATTTACCCCGGCCAAGCTTCGAAGCGATTTCGGCGCGTAGGTCGATGTGCTCATCGTTGCGATACACGAAGAAGATCCAGGTCAAGCCGAACAGGGCGACCATGCCAACGCCGGCACCGATGACCTCGAACCATCCTTGGACTTCGAGACCTTGCTTGCACCAGATGAGAAACGCAACGGGGATGAGAGATCCGACGATGGCCTTGGCCACGACGTACTTAAGGTAGGAGAAGACCGTGACGTCGAGTTCCTTGCAGACGAGTCGCACGATGAAGATGGCGAACAGGGTGTTCGGGATCGCGGTTCCAATCGCAACGCCGTACACGCCGTGGGACTCCACCAAGGCGAAGCTGATCGCTAGGTTGAGAGCTCCCATGAGCAGTAGCGCTAGAGCCGGGACTCTAGGAAGGCCAAGTCCCATCATGATCGGCAGTGCGACACCGCGTACGGGCAGGAAGAAGAAGAAGGACACCACCAGGATCTGAGTTACGACGCCGGACTCGGATCGGTAATCCTGCGCGAGCCACGTCTCCAGGAATTCCGGGCCAAGCACCAGAAGATACAGCCCGATGCAGAGCGCGATGGACAGGGCAACCTTCGACCACTTAAAGAAGATGTTGTTGAGTTCGCTGATGTCCCCCCGAGTCTTCATGCGGGTGGCGAAGGGCATCACGACCAGACCGATTCCAAGAACAAGGGAGATCATGTACTCGAAGAACTTGTTGCCGTTGTCGTAGAGCGTCACGCCCATGGACGAGAGGGATGAGCTGCCGATCACTAGCGCATCGATGCGGAAGGCGAGCATCGCACCGACGTTCAACAGCATCGTGAAGAGGCTGAAGCTGACGATGCTGCGGACGCGGCTCTTGTCGTAGCTCGCCGTGGTGAACCGCACATGGGGATGACGTCGCTTGACGACGATCATGGCCACGAGGAATTCTAAGCTCAGGCTGATGAACTGGATCACCGCTAGGTAGATGATGTCCGCGTCCATGGACAGGAACAAAATCG
>JBLHWM010000174.1:0-7603 GCA_047629095.1 Planctomycetota bacterium
AGGGTCACGCCGAGGCCCGCAAGGGGCGTGGGGTTGGCCCCGGGACCTAGCGCTAGAAACAGAGCGGCGGACGGGGTCGCATCTCTCACGATGAGCTCAGCGCCGTGGGAGGTGGAGAGGTCGCCACCACAGACTTCGAGCACGATGCCCGTGCCGAAGCCAAGGCTCGTCTGGCATGTGGGCGCGCTTGTTTGCAACCAGACTTGAGTCCCCTCGCGCCGGGAGAGCACGAGGTCTTGCTTGCCGTCGCCGTTCACATCGAAGACTGCGACGTCGTGGGTCCAGCGCAGGTCATCCGCGTGCAGTCCTGGTGCGCCGATCCACGAGCTGTCCGACAGACTGCCGCGCTCCTCGACTAGGTCTAAACTCATCGCGCCGGGCAGGCCACCCTGGTTGTGGTAGAAGTGCAGGCGGAAGTCCGCTGCGTATTGGGCGATCTCCACATCGATATCGGTGATCAGAACCTCGTCAAATCCGTCCCCGTCCAAGTCCACGACCAAGTTGTTGGAACCGTAAGAGAGTGGGAAGCCCTGGTGCATGGGCTCGGACCCTGTCAGGAGTTGGGTGCCGATCGGCGCGCTCCAATCCACGTGGCCATTGGGAAGGTTTCCCTGGTTGAGCATCACGTAGTCGTTACTGTTGGACGTCATCGCGAGGTCCAAGTTGCCGTCGTTGTTCAGGTCGCCCGTGTTGACAAAATACGGCTGAGGTGGCGAGGTCGTGGAAAGGTCCGAAAAGACCCCGGGGTTTGCGGGGTCGTTGTAAGCGATGGAGAGCACCGTTGGATTCTGGTAGGTGCTCTGCTTGAGGATGTCGACTGCGCCATCTTGGTTGACGTCCACGAGCTCCACGGAGTTGCAGAAGCCCGAATGCAGGATGTCGGGTGTAGCGCTGACCAGAGAGCTGTCGGTGAAGAAGCCGTTGCCATCATTCAAGAGGATGCGGTCATCCAGGTCGTCGCTAGGGCTTTGCAGGCCTCCAAACAAGTTGAGCGCCGTGTCATGGTCGGCGAGGTAGATGTCCACGTCGCCGTCGTTGTCCAGGTCCGCTGCATCGATGGCCGTAAACAGCATGAGCTTGGGTAGGCCACTTCCGAGGTGCAGCAGCTCGGGCATGCGCGACTCCTCGTAGCGAAAGCCCTGCCAGACGCCTCCGACTTCACCCAGGTTGAGATAGATCCGCGGGTGGCTGATGAACTTGGGCGCGCCCGGACTCCGCTCCGTAGACGTGATGATCTCCGGATAGCCGTCGCCGGTCAGATCGGCGAGCACCACATCGCGGTCGTTGGTCGGAGTGCGAAACCCGCGATCCCCGACGACGTCGGACGCCGATGCTAGGCTCACGGTGCGGTCCACCAAGACGCCACCCTCGTTGATCAGCAGCACATTGGTGCGCCCACCCGTTGAGGTCCAGGGCTCCTTGCGGACGATCACCAAGTCCACGTCCCCATCGAGGTCCACGTCCGCCCAATCCATGTCCGTCTCATGGTCGTCATCCGAGATGGAGGCGCCCGTAGGAAGGCTGGATGCAGAGCGCTCGAAGCCCGCCCAGGGGTTTCCGAATTGGGCAAGCGCCGGGGACGATGTGAGCAAGCCGGCGGCTAGTACAAGAAGGGGAAATCGTGGCATGAAGAGACTTTGGAAGGGAGGATGACGGAGATTTGGAGAGACCCCTTTTCTAGCACTAGAACTTGAAACAGGGAAGAGGGGCAGCCCTAACCTTCGCTGGCTAAGGATGCCCCCCTCAGGGTCTCAAGGTCGTACTTACGCCGGAATCATTGCACGGTGAAGGGGTGGGAGCCCGTGGCGACTATGCCCGTTCCAGAACCCGCGGTGACACCCTCGAAGTAAACCTGCAGGCCCGCGAAAACGGGGTCTGCTGGCACGGGGATGGGCACAATCAGGTTGCCAGCGGCATTCACCTGGGCGTTCTTTAGCACCTTGAGGCTGACCACATCGCCGGAGCCGATGGAGAGATTGACGAGTCCGGGCAGAGGCGTCGGGCCCGAGTTCACACTGAAGGCGAGCCATGCCAAAGCGGGCTCGGGAGAGCCCACGGTGACCTGGATCAAGTCGCCTAGATTCGCGCTGTTGGGAGCGCTGAGCGAGGTGCCGGAGTTGGCGGCAACCGTCAGGTTGTCCTGGCCAGATCCCGCTGCCGTGGTCACAACGACCGTAGCGGTACCGAGGCTAGTTGCCGGCGGCGCAAGGAAGCTCACCATGCCTGCACCTTGGTCGAAGGGCACGCTCACGCCGCCAACGGTGACGACCTGGGCTGCGCCCATGCCCATGCCTGCGGCGGTGATGACCTGGCCGCCGATCGCGGGGACCTGGCTGGGGCTGACTGTGAAGCTGGGGGCCGGGGGCGCCGGAGCCGGTCCGACAACAGCCACGGAGAAGTCGTCGATGTTCCAGCCGCCGAACTCAAGCCCACCGTCGGACAACAAGCGATATTCAACCACGACACTTGAGGCACCTGCGAAGGCGCTGATGTCCTCGCTCACGCTCTGCCATGTGGAGTCGATCGTATGGTTACTGCCACCCGCATCGGCGACATTCTCCCAGACAACCTGGCCGTTCACCAGGATCTGAGCTTGGTCGAAAGTGGCGTCCTCGACCGTCAGCCAGCGCTGAAAGTCTAGGGTCAGGGAAGTGGTGCCCGTCGCGTCGATGGACGGAGAGCGCAGCCAGTTCGAAACATTCGGCTGGTAGGTTCCGTTGAAGCCGCTGCCGCCGAGGTCATTGCCCCAGACCTTGTCGCCGGAGAAGGCCGCAGGCGCATCTCCGCCGTTGCCATTGGGTGCACCGCGTTGCCAGTCGTCCTGGGTCGCGAACTGGCCGTGGGACCAGCCGTCGTCGGATAGACCGTCGAAGTTCGAAGCGTAGAGCACCGTCTTTTGCCCGACAAAGAAATCAAAGGGCTTGCCGCCGACTTCCGCACCTGTGGGCGCGACTTCACTGCCACCTGCGTCGTCCAAGGCCTCGATCCAATACTGGATGGTGACCGGAGAGCCGAGGCCGGGAATCAGGCTCTCGTAGTTGCCCGCGCCCAAGTCGGTCATGGGCACCGTGGTCCAGCTCTGACCATCCGGCGAGAAGTGCAAATCCACGAAACTGACGTTTGCCACCGTCTGGCTGGACACATTCGCCGAGACCAGGTATGGGCCGACGCCATCTAGGGTGTCTGTCAAGGGAGTGTGGACAACAGTCATGTCCACGGGCTCCGCAAGGGTGGCCGCCGAGGCGACGACTGCCTGCACGCACATTTTCGCCAGATCAAAATCTACGGCTGACACGCCGAATGCGTCGCTCGCCGTGTGGATGCCTTGGTAGTAGTCGGTCAGGTCTTCAAACAGGAATGCGGCTGGGAAGCCGTAGGAGTTGTAGGAGGCGTGATCCGAACTTCCCGCTGTCAGCACACCGAACTGCGAGGCCCAACTGGGGACGTACAAGGTTCCAATCGCGTCGCAGAAGTTGCTCAGGGTTGACGACGTGTTGTTCGTTGCAAAGTCCACATCCCGCGCATCGCCGGCCTTGCGGAACGAGATCATATCCATGTTCAACATGGCGATGATCTCCTCGCCTGCGCTGCTGGATTGGCTCGCGTTGAAGTCCGAGCCGAGCAGACCAAACTCCTCGCCGGAGAACAAGACGAAGCGAATCGTGTTCTCGTAGGGACCACCACCAAGCAGAACCCGCGCGGCCTCGATCACACCCGACGTTCCCGACGCGTTGTCATCGGCGCCCGGAGACGAAGCCGTTGCCCCGTCCTCCCAGTTGACCGAATCGTAGTGAGCACCGATCACGATGATCTTCTCCGGCGACGTCGCGCCGGGGATCTCCGCAACCACGTTCTTCGAATAGGTGCCGGAGAACTGCTGGAGCGTCGGCGTCAGGCCATGGCCCGTGAGCCAGCCCGCGATGTCTCCCTGGGCCGTCACCGCGCCAGGTTGATCAGCGCGCCTTGTGAACAGAGACGAGAGGTCCTGCACCCGAGCGCTCAAGTTGGTCTTGTTGACGTCCGCCACCAGGGAAGCGATCCGCGGATCACCCGCGACGGCCGCGATGGTGCCACCTGCGCCGCGCTGAGCGAGTCCATCGACACCAGCGCGCCCCTCAAGGCCGCGCCATCTAAGCGGAGGCGCCGGCACCATGGCCCGGTCCCCCACGGCACCGAGTCCACAGTGTCCGTGACCACCCTTCGCAAGGGCAGCTAAGACCACAGCCTTCGCCGCTGGCAAGATCGCCACCACAGCTGGGCCACGCCCCAAGGGCTGCCACAGGATCCGCGCCTGTCCCTCTGGAATCAACTCCATGTGATCGAGGGGCACCAGCCACAACTCCGCGGCACCCGGCTCCAAGAACGCGACCACGGCTCCGCGCCGCTCAAGAGCCGGCACGAGACCTGGATCCACCTTGGCAACCACGAACCCAGCCGAGTCCACGCGGACATCGGCGACCCGTAGCAATCGATCGCGCAGGCCAAGATCCTGGCCATAAACCACGACTGCAAGCTGCGAGGCGGCCACTTGGCCCCTCTCTCCCGCTACACCATCAATAGAAACAACAGGGGTTTCACCCCCAGCAAATAGGCCAAGGGCAAGGGCAAGGGAAGCAATCATAGAGACAAGTACCGGGGGGGGGAGGGAGGCGGGCCCCTAGGGGCCGTTCAGCCCAATACTAAACGTAGAGCGCCGATCCAGGGTTCCCAATCATTCCCGATGCCACCAAGGATTTACCGAGAGATGTACTGGCCTCTAGCCAATCACGAGCACAACCTTCGCCGTCTCCCCTGCCGCACAGGTGAAGGATTGACTGACCGTACGGCCATCCCCAAGAGTGGCGTGAACGGTCAGAGGACCGCTGCTCACACCGCGGATTCGGAACGCTCCGGCGTAGTCGGAGAACTTCTCCGTCCAAACGAAGAGTGAGTGCCCGTTGGCGTCACGTACCTTAATATTGACTCCCGAGATGGGGTTGCCCGACCCGTCCTGGACGCGCCCTTCGAGCACTCCCCCGTTCTTGAGCTGGGCCTCGAAGCCTGTGTTGGGCGTACCTTCGGTCAGCACGATTCCTTCGATCACCTGCACCCCATGCCCCTCGATTCCGAATCCCCAGCCGCCGATTCGAAAGAGGTAGGCACCCGCTTGTAGGCCTTCGAAGCTGAACTTGCCCTCGCCGTCGGTCCCCTGGGTGTGGATGTCGCCATAGGTCCGCGTTCCCTCGGGGGCTTCTGCACGGACGAGCATGATCGCTTGGCCACTGGCGGGGGTTCCATCGGCACCTAGCAGGCTGCCCGCAAAGCTGCAGCCGGGCATCTCGAAGTCGAGCGTTGCCTGGGGGCCGCTTGCAATCGTCTCGATGAAAGCCACCTGCAAACTCATGTCGGGACCAGCGCTAAACTGCCACGTGCCCGGACTGGGAAGCTCAAGCTCATAGCGCCCATTCTCATCCGTGCGGGCAATCGTTGTTGGCATCTCCACCGGGCGCACATTCGTGCCGGGCTCCGGGTACACGTAGACAATGTAGCCCGCCATGGGCTCGCCCTCATCGGTGACTTGACCACTCAACGCGACACTGCTTGGCAGAAGCCCACCAAGCATGACCTCGGACACCTGCCCTTCAGTCACAACTACCGTGCGCTCACTGCGGCGACTGTACCCCTCGATCCAGTCGCCTCCGCCGCCGCCGCTGGCCTGCCAATCAAAGTTCACGATCCACACGCCCGGCACGAGCCCCTTGAACTCGAACTCGCCCTGCTCATTGCAGAGCGTTGAGATCGAGTCGAAGCTGTCCTGGGGCACGGCGAGAATGCGCCGCTCGGCGAAGTCCTCAATGGATGCGTCGATCTTGCCGGCGATGGTTCCGCCCGCCAGCATCACAAGCTCGTGCCCGAAACTCACGGAACCGGGGTTCAGTCGGATCGCAAGAGGCGCGCTGTTCCCGAGTCCCTCTTTCGACGCCACCAGTTCCACGTTTCCGGGAGCCGCGTTGTCGATCTCGAACTCGCCTTCGTCATTCGTCTTGTCCTTCGCGGACTCACCATCGCCACCGATGGCCGAGACCGTAACGCCCGCCGCCGGATCACCCATAGGATCGAGCACGCGGCCAGAGAGCTCGGCGTGGCGATCGAGCACGAAGTCGAGGCTCGACGCACCACCCGGGAATGTGACGCGCTGCCAGGCTGAGGGTCGGTGATCCTTCGCCTCGACACGCACATCCCACCGGCCAGGAACGAAGCCCTCGAGCTCGAAGCGCCCCTCCGCTTTCCGGTAGCGCTCCCGTAGGCTGCCCTCGCTCAGGGCGGCTAGGTCAGAGCCTAGGGGCTTGGCCTGTACGGTGAACTTGTCGAGGGCGGTACCGTCGTCGCTGATTGCCGTTCCCGAGATGCTATCGGCCCTGACGAGGGTCAGAATCAACGCCTCGGATGCCGCACTCTTCCCTGGCTCCAACCCGGTCAACTCGCCACGCCAAACACTCGAATCCTCGTGATCCAAGGATGCGGAAATGCGGAATGTGTCCTGTTCAAGGCCAGCTAGTAGGAATTCTCCGCTACTTGAGGTCTCGGTACGATCGACGCTCTTGTTGGAGTTCGCCATCGTCGTCAACTTCAACGAAGCGGTATCGGCGGGACTCCCATCGGGGAATCGGACGTAGCCGTGGAATGCTAGGCCAGAGCTGACTTGGAAGCTGAGCCCCTCGAGGACCTGACCGTCTTCCAAGGCGCCAAGCTCGAAGAACTCGTCGCGCAGCTCGTCACCGCTAACCTGCAAGCGCCACTCGCTGGGCACAAGGCCACCGAAAGAGAACGCGCCCGCTGCATCGGTCTCCGAGTTGTCCTCGGCAATCCACTTGGTGAACTGCATCGTGTCCGGATTCGTTCGCTCGATCGTCAGTGTGGCACCCTCGATAGGAGCATCATCGAAACCCATAACGATGCCCGAAATCGATGCGCCGCGGAGCAGCGCATACTCAAGGCGCGCCTGCTTCCCGGGGTGGACTCGCTGTCCAACCTCTCCATCGTCCACAAAGCTCTCCCCGCTAACTGTGATCGAGAACAGATGCACGCATTCCATTGCGCGCAGCTCGAAAACCCCTGGCGAGATCTTGGCCAAACTGCGGCGTCCTTCGAAGGAGTTGAAGTTCCCAATGAAAGTGACAACAACTTCAACGTCCATGAGCTCGACCAGGGTCAGCCCAGCGGGCGGGGTCAGCTCGACCGTGAGATGCGCCCCTAGCTCGGCCGTCATAACGATCGAGCCCGCGCTCGGATCGACGGTTAGCGGCTTGTCCATAAAGAGAAAGCGCCCGTCGAGGTCAAGCTCAACGGACGCGCAACCTTTGGGCAGCTCCAAGGTGAAGGCCCCACCGTCCTGGACGGGGAAGCTCCCGAAGTCGCCGGCCGAGACGATCAGCTGGTCATCCCTGGGCCAGGCTCCATCCACGAGGATGCGCCCGGAGTAGCTGATCTGCTCTTCAACTTTTGCGGCATCGGACGCGGCCTCCCCCCCCACGAATTCGCGCGCGCTTGACTCAATCGAATCACTGTCCTCCAAGCGCAGGCGGGTCCCGCTGGCGTCACCTGGATCGGTCGTAGCAGAGCC
>JBLHWM010000175.1:0-7518 GCA_047629095.1 Planctomycetota bacterium
CACGCCACGAAGCTCCCCGATCCCCCCCCCACTCCCCCCCTTTTTAAGGATGCGCGAACAATCCATCCTCTACCTCGCAAAGAACTCCGTGAGCTGGCTCACGCGAGGGATCCAATCCAAAGTCATACGGCAAGAACTTCCTGATGAGGATTTGGTCTTGCCGAGCATTGCAAAGGCCATGCTTAGGGAGGGCCGAGTAAAGGCCGGGGCTTGCACGCTTGCCCTTGACGAGTCACATTACAAGAGGCGGCAACTTGAACTCCCGGCAGATCTTGAAGACCGTGAACTCAAGCAGGTGCTCACCCGCAAAGCCAACCAAATGCTTGGCGTCGAAGGCAAGGCTGTCTTCCAATCGATTCCACTCCACGGTAATCGTAAGAGCAGACGCGATGGAGTCCAATCGTGGCTCCTGTTCGCCATCGACTCAAAGCAGTTGACTGGGCTAGTCGAAGACTTGCGGAGAGCCGGCTTCAGGGTAAAGCGAGTTGTGGCTGCCGAAGTTGCCTACCAGGGCAACCTCCAACTTCCCGAGCTGGAAGAATCCAATGCTGTGATCCAGATAGGCCAGCTAGATTCGGGGATCGGGGTCAGCCTCTTCTCCCAGAGTGGCCTGGTTTCGCAAAACGTAGTCCCCACCGGAGCGATTGGACGCGACGCCATGGGCCCTGCCCTCGTTCAAGAGCTGAGGTCAATGGACTCCTACTGGCGCCAGATCAGTGAAGGAGGTAGCGTGAGCCACGCCTCGTTCAGCGGCTTCGACCAAGCTTTCGCGGAACAGATTCTACCTGCCGCTCAAATGGTCTTGCCTAATGTCGAGCTGCACTTCGACAAGGATCTAGCCGAGGTCAGCCCTGACCTCGAGATGCTGACCCGGATGCTAGTCAACTGCAAGAGCCACGGTCAATGGACGGTCGACTTCACCCTAACGCCAACTCCCCACAAGCTCATCATGATGACACTGGTAGCCGCGAGCCTGGCCTGTGCAGTCACCCTCGGCGATGCGGGCCAGGCTGAGCTCGAGACCCTCCGAGGTAGCGTCGATAGCGCCATCCACATGCGCCTAGATAAGGGAGACGCGAAGCAGCAAGCCCAAGTGATTCAGGCCGAAATCGTGTCCATGGGCGCGATCGAGAGCGACTTCCAAGCGGAGTGGAGTGCCTTCATGGGTACGGCTACTACCAGTATTCCCTACGCACAGATTTCCGAGAGCGTGATCGGTTCTATTGGACGTGACGGCGCTCTCGAATCCCTCAATGTGACCCGCGGCGACCCCTTAGTTGGAATCCAGATTACAGGTGTCGTGCCATCGGATACGACCATGGCAGCAGACGCCCTCGATACGATTCGAACGCGCCTCGCCAGCGATGGTGCCTTTGTAGAACTCAAGGTCTCTCCCGAGGCGCGCGTTCCCCGTCCAGAGGACGGCTCGGATTTACTGCGCTTCACGGTCTCTGGAAAATGGGACCCTCGAATAGGTCTAGCGTCCGGTGGGAGGCACTCGGAATGAGCATCCCCACTTCCTCCATCGACAACCGCAAGCAGATTGGTTGGTCGCCCACGTCCCTCCTCTTGATCGTAGTGAGCGTCACGATGCTTGGCACCCTCGGCGTCGTGGCTGGTCCAGTCATGGGCTATCGCTCCGCCCTCGCTAGAGAGGCTGCCATGGAACAGGCAGAGGGTGCGCTGACTCGGATCCGGGGACAAAGCGAAGAGCTCAAACGGGCCGTAGACCATCGGCAGATGACCGAGCTTAGCGAGCTGCTCCACAGCTACATTCCCAGCCATCCCGACCCCATTGCCCTCTACGGTCAAGTGCGGTCGGCCGCGGACCTCTCCGGAGTCAGCCTCGAAACGCTGACCGCTACGGATGAAGAGGAAGCTCTTGGCCCCGGCGGTCAGGGGAAGTGGGTCTATCTCACCAAGCTCGATTTGGCCGGACAGGCCCACCCTGCTGCGATCGAACGGCTCCTTGAGCTCCTGCGACTCGCCGGGCAACCGACCCTCGTCACCAACTTCAGAATCCAGCGCTCCCGCTTCGAACAACCGGAATTCCAGTTCCGATTGCAGCTTGGATTCCCCTACTACGACACCCCACCACTTGCCCCCGAGAGCAATCTCGGCATGCAAACCGCGAGTCAACCATGAACGGCAAGACAGTACTCATCATCCTTCTTGGCTTGGCCAGCGCCGCGATTTGGGCGCCCCAGGCCTTGGCCACATTTCGGGCCTCTCAGGAACCAGAGGTGGAACTACCCAGAGCTGACGAAGTCGGCAATGGCGCGGCTAGCCAAGGTACGAAGACCAAACCGGGCCCGGGCCCCAAAAGCGCAGCGCTTGGAATCAAACCACCTACGCAGCCCCAGCTCTCGCCCTCGATGCCCCCCCAGCAGGCGGCCCTACGGGAGAGCGATTCCGAGCCAAGGGGCGGCCCGCAAATCGAGCAGCTGCTCAGCGTGCTGCGGCCCTTCTCCGGTTCCAAACAAAGTGCTCTTGGGGATCTGCTCGAAACCCCACCGAGCTGGCTGACCCAGGATTCCCAGGAGATGGGGGCGAGCACGGATTCAGACGGGATCGTCGTGGAGACTCAACTCGACCAACAGCGCCTGTTTGATGACGAGCGTGCGCAGTCGGCGCTCATCGGAAGCTTCTTGGACAGTGCGCCCCTTTCGGCGATCGTTACCGGGGAGTCGGGCGCTTGGGCCTTGCTCGGTGGCCGTATTGTCCGCAAGGGTGATGTGCTGCTACCCAATCTGCTGAAGATCAAATCGATTAGCAAGACGGGCATGGTCCTGTCCTCCCCTGACGGCCCGATCGAAGTTCCACTTCCGGCATTCCAAGCCTACGGTCCAAGCTCGAATCAGGGGCCCAATGAGGACTTGAGTGAGATGCCCAGCCCTTCCGATGCACCCGCCGCTGACAGCCTCACCTCCATGCCCCCCTCATGAGAAACCTCCCCATTTCAACCCTTCTCCTTTGGGGCACCCTGGCCGCATGCTCGAGCACGTCCATGCCCGGGCGCGTGTCGGTCGACCCCTTTGCCCCAAACGAAAAGAACCCGCTCTTCACCGAGTTCGATGAGGCCTGGCTCGACCCTGAGCCAGAGACTCGCGAGCCGGCTTTCTTGTTAGATGAGCGCGTATTGATCCCCTCCCAGGAGGTCGTCAGCTTGGACTTCCGAGGGGCCCCCCTAGCGAACGCCATCCACCTGATTGCCGAAATCGCCGGAGTCAACATCTACCTCGATGGCGAGCACAACGACACTATCGACGCGTCCTTCCCCAATGTGCGTCTCGACGAAGCGCTCGAGGTGGTTCTGCTTCGCAACGGCCTCGCTCTCGAGCAGATGGCGGGGAATGTGTACTCCGTTCGCGCCAGCAATGGAACGACCCCCACGACTGCCCGCTTCAAGCTGCTCTCGTCCCATGCCGACGACGTTGCCACGAAGTTGAGCGAGATCCTTGGGGAGCAAGCCAATGTGGTCGGCGACTCGGCTCTCAATGTTGTGCTAGTCCAAGGTACCCGCGATATCGCCGAACGTGCGGCCGAAATCGTTGAGATCATCGACCAGAGGCCACCCCAGGTTTTGATTGAGGTCGGCATCTACGAGGCGAGCATAGACGACGGTTTTGAGCTGGGTATTTCGCACACCTTCTCGGATCTAGTCGACGACAGTAGCTTGGACATCCTGCAGGCTTTCACGACTCCCGACAACCAATTCTCTATGACCCTGGGGAACAGCCAGAACACCCTGGAAAGTACTATTCAGGCCCTTCGTCGCCATGTTGGCGTCGAGCTAATCTCGTCGCCGCGTGTTATGACTGCCACCAACACCAAGGCGCTCGTCGAGGTGATCGAGGAGATCCCCTACGTCAAGGTAACCGCCACGACGACCACGGGCACAACCACGGGCAGCGGCTCCAGTGTGCAAGAGGAGGTCGAGTTCAAGCAGACCGGAATCACCATGGAAGTCACTCCTATCATCCAAGGTGATGGGCTCGTGGAGATCACCATTGACCAGACCGTCTCCGACGTTGTCGAGTTCTTCAACGACGTCCCAGTGATCGACCGGCAGCACCTATCGACGACCTTCTTGGTCGCCGACGGACAGACCGCCGTCATGGGCGGCCTGATGCAGGACAGGCGGAGGTCCGTCAACGAAGGCGTGCCCCTGCTCGGGAAAATCCCGGTCATCGGCTGGCTCTTTAGGAAGGACGAGGATGTCACGGAGAAGCGCGAGCTTTTGATCTTTGTCACCCCACGAATCCTCGACCCACTCCAAGCCGCTCAGGTGGCGAAGCGCTACAAGCAGAGCTATCGCGAGCAGCGCGAGCAGTTCAAGCTCCCGATGCTCGATGAAGAGAGCGCAACTTCCGGCCAAGTGGCCGAGGCTGAATAGACATGGTTGAAGTCGTCCAACGCGTCCGCTTAGGAGAGGCCCTCATCTCCGGAGGCGTTCTCACGGAGCCCCAGCTCCAAGTCGCCCTTGCCGAGCAGAAGCAAGCCCACCGGCCCCTCGGTGAGGTCCTGCTCTCGCTTGGATTTGCGAGGCCTGAAGAGGTTTCCACAGCCCTTGCTGCGAGCATGGGAATCCCCTTCGTTCGGGGACGCGACTTGAACCCCGACAGCCTGCTCGTCTCCGTACTCGATCCCGAGTTCATTCGCGAGTCGGGCGCCTACCCCATTCGCATGGAGGCAGGTGTGCTCAAGGTCGCCATGACGGACCCGGCCGACCCGCAAAAGGTCGACCTTGTCCGCAACCGCTTCCGCTCTGCCCTAGACCTGCACCTCATCACCGATGGTGATCTTGAGGTGCTGATTCGGCAGCTGGACACGACCGATGACCACGCCTTCGAGCTGGAACTCAAAAGGGCCTCAAAACAAACGCAGTACCCCGTCGAGGACGTGGTGCAATCCCTACTGCAAGACGCCAATGACGCTGGCGCAACGGATATCCACATTGAACCGGAAGAGGACCTGACCCGCATTAGGTATCGCATTGACGGGGTCCTGCAATCTAGGCAGACCCTTCCGCGCGAGTTCACGCCAGCCGTACTGTCGCGCATCAAGATTCTGTCCGGCTTGGACATCTCGGAAAGGCGCCGGCCCCAAGACGGGCGCTTGCGCGTCCAGGTCCACGGCAAGCACATGAATATGCGCCTCTCGTTGATGCCCTCAGCACATGGTGAGAACGCCGTGCTGCGTGTGCTCGACAGCAGTTCAGGTGGTGTGCAGCTCGGCTCCCTCGGCGTCCACGGACGAACTCTAAGCGTACTCAAGACGATCCCGGAGCGATCCCACGGTCTGTTCCTCGTGACTGGGCCTACGGGTTCGGGAAAGTCCACGACCCTATACGCCATGCTGGCCGAGGTCGACGCCATTTACCGAAAGGTAGTCACGATCGAGGACCCGATCGAATACACCATGCCCCTGGTACGCCAGTCCCAAGTGGACAATGCCGTTGGCTTCACTTTCCATGAGGGTCTGCGCTCGATCCTGCGTCAGGATCCAGACGTCATCCTAGTCGGTGAGATTCGCGACCAAGAGACCGCAGACATGGCGGTCAAGGCATCCATGACAGGGCACCTGGTCTTTGCCACGCTGCACACCAACACAGCCGTTGGTGCCGTGGCGCGCTTGATCGACCTGGGCATCCCGCCCTACCTAATCGAGGACTCCCTCGTCGGTGTCCTTGGGCAGCGGCTTGTGCGCAAGATCTGCGATGGCTGTGCCGTCGAGGAAGAGCCGACGGAGAAACTCATCAAGTTACTCGGCGAAAACGCCGGCACCGCGCGCAAGGGCATGGGCTGTAAGCTCTGCCACGGAACCGGCTACAGTGGCCGTACCGTAATCGGTGAGCTCTTCCTTCCCAATGACGACTTTGCCAGTTGCATGAGCGACGGCTTCGATCCCCAGCTACTCCAAGCCCTCGCTAAGAGTAGCTCGATGAAAACCGTCTTCGAAGATGGGCTCGAGAAGGTTCGGATGGGCGTAACCACCCTGGAAGAGGTTGAGCGAATTGGTCGCGGACACCGCTTGACCGAGGCCGAACTTGAAGACATTTGAATACAAGGCCCGGGGCATAGGCGGCAAGATCGTTACCGGTGTGCTCACGGCGCCCGACGAGCTCTCACTCGATCGCGAGCTCGAGGGCCGCGGGCTCTTCTTGACCAAGGCGAAGTCCGTTAGGTCCGGACGGAATCCGGGCAAGGTGAAGCTCACGCCCCGGGACTTGGTCTCGATGACGACCCAGCTCTCTACCCTATTAAAGGCTGGTGTCCCTATTTTGAATGCCCTGCGTGGGCTCGGCCCCCAGATGCGTACGGACGAAGGGCGCGAGCTGATTTCACGTATTGCGGACTCCATCCAAGCGGGTCGCTCCTTCTCCGAGTCCCTTGCGGCGTTCCCCGAGTCCTTCGGGGCAGTCTTCCGCGCTGCCGTTCGGGCCGGCGAGATGACCGGCTCGCTTCCACCGGTACTCGCCAATCAGGCCAGCTTCTTGGAGTGGAGTGCCGAGATCCGGTCAACGACCCTGCAGGCCCTCTTCTATCCGCTCATGCTGATCATGGCGATCACTGGGCTGGTCATCATCATGATCACCTTCGTCCTGCCGCGCATTGTGAACATGATGCCTGGTGGCCAGGACAACCTCCCAGGACCGACGCTCTTCCTGATGAGGATCTCGGGTTTCCTGACCGGCAACTACCTTGTGATTCTTGGCGCGATAGGCGCTCTGATTACAGCGGGAATCTGGGCGCGTAAACAAGACCACATAGCCATCGCCGTGAGTAGAGCGCTCTTCCATGTGCCGCGCCTTGGGGATCTGCTCAGCATGCTGGCGGTCTCCCGATTCTCGCGCACCGCGGCCACGCTGCAGGATGCCGGCTGCGATATGCTCAGCATCCTTGAAGTCTCGAGCATCGCCTGTGGAAACCGGGCTTATAAGGCCAACTTTGAAAAGGCTCGCCTGCAAGTGGCTGCCGGCGATCGCCTAAGCGACGCCCTCGAGAGCCAGCCCAACATGGATCCACTGCTGGTGCAGATGACCCGGGTTGGGGAGGAGACCGGCGAGCTCGACACGTGCCTGAGCCAGGTCTCCACTTACTACGACAAGGAGGTTCCGCGGACGGTTAAGTGGTTCCTGGCCCTACTAGAACCGGGGATCCTGCTTGTCGCCGGTGGTGTAGTCGCCTTCATCCTCTTGGCCGCAATCCTTCCGATGCTCTCCCTCTACGAGAATATGTAACATGCTGATCCTCACCTCAAAAATTGCCGCTTCCAAACGAGACGCTCGCCAGGGCTTCAGTCTTATGGAAGTGGTCATCGCGGTCTCGATCATGAGCGTGATCGCTGGTGTCAGTCTGCCTGTGACGCTCACGGTCCTAGACCGGGCGAACGTCAAGGCCACCAAGCAAGAGCTGCAGAACCTTGCGGATGCATCGAGCCGCATGTTTGAAGACACCAAGACCCTGCCCTTGTCGGTTGAAGACCTGTTGATTGACCAAGGCACGCCGGGTTGGA
>JBLHWM010000176.1:0-7481 GCA_047629095.1 Planctomycetota bacterium
CCCGCTATGCCGAAGCCGTCGGTCTCGGTCGCGGTCACGCCCAAGACAGCCAAGGACGAGCAGAAGATCGGTGAGGCCTTGCACAAGCTCGAGGCCGAAGACCCCTGCTTCCTCACGAGCCATGACGCCCTGACCCACGAACTTGTGGCCATCGGCATGAGCGAGCTGCACTTGAGCATCGTCCAGTCTAGGCTCGACCGCCGCTATGGTGTTCAGATCGAGACCCGCCTACCTCGCATTGCCTTCCAAGAGACGGTTGCGGGCGGAGCGGAGGGGCATCACCGCCATCGCAAGCAGTCCGGCGGCCGCGGCCAGTTTGCCGAGGTTCATCTACGCGTCAGGCCGGCCATCGCCGGTTCGGGCATCGTCTTCGTGGACAAGGTTGTCGGGGGATCTGTCCCGCGTAACTTTATTCCAGCGGTGGAGAAGGGCATCCGCGAGATCTGCAAGGTCGGCATCTTGACCCACAGCCAGGTCGTGGATGTCGAAGTCGAACTCTATGACGGCAAATTCCACGCGGTGGATTCGGACGAGGCAAGCTTCCGCAGGGCTGGCGCCCGAGCTTTTCGCGACGCCTTCCAGAAGGCTGGTCCCGTACTGCTTGAGCCGATGTTGAAGGTCGAGATCCACGTTCCCGCCGAGGATGCGGGTGTGATCTTCTCCGACATCACCAGCCACCGGCGCGGTCATGTGCTCGACCAGACCATCGAGGACGATGGACACACCACCGTGATCGAGGCCGCTGTGCCCCTGGCGTGCATGCAGACCTACCAACGGGACTTGAAGTCCCAAACGGCGGGGGAGGGAACCTACTCCTTCGAAAAGTCGGCCTACTCGGCCATGCCGGTAGGCGAGCAACAGAAGGTGCTTAGCGCAGCTACTCTTGCCCACGACGACGATTGAAATGATGCCGCTGCGCTCGGCCTTCATGATTGGCGCTTCGCGCGGCATTCGCGCTGTGCGAGGCGCTTGGCTTGAATGGTGGCGAAATCAGGGGAGGTTGCGCAAGGCCTTGGCGACGGCGAAATCGAGGGGAGCTGTGCTCGGCTTTGGTTGTAGCTAAATCGAGTGTCCCTCAAAAATGTCCGTCAAACTAACGATCCCAACAAGCTCGGCATTGTCGACAACCGGTGCTCTCCTAACGCCCAGCATGCGCATCAAGTCCAGGCATGTGGACACCAAATAGTACGAGGGGATGACCGCTATCGGCGCGGTCATGACATCCGCGACTTTGACACCGGCCATGGCTTCTCGAGCGTCTTCGACTCCGGCGTGCAGGACGGAGATGGTGTCTTTCGCTGTGAGGATTCCATACCCCTTTGCTGGATCACCAAGATCGACAAGCAGGCAACTGGTGCCAGCCTTTTTCATCACGCTGGCTGCTTCTAGCAAGCTCACGTCCGGAGTCGTGCAAACCGGTTTTGAGATCATGATTTCGCGGACCGTACGCTGCAGGATAGGCGTCATCGTAGTTCTATGTTTAGCCATTGGGGGTGAGTCGTTGTTTCGTGAGTGACGGGCACTTACTTGGATTTCGCCTGGACGCGATTGGTTTCTGGATCGAGCGCGAATCGGCGCCCTCCCGTGGTTTCAGATGGTCGCAAGGAGGCCCCTCGGATCGTAATCTGCGAGCCGAAGTAGACGCACTTCTTAGCAACGATTTCGCTAGCCTCGAGCACGTCCTCGACGGGGTCCCTCTCCGACATCTTTTGCCTGAGATCTTGGCTCAACTTCTCAAGCTCTCGGCGTGCTTTGGATTGTTTGCCCTCGGCGGTTCCTGGCCCCTTGCAGGGCTTTGCCTTTAGTCTCCGAAGCTGGACCTTGATTCCTTCAAGCTCCCTTTTGAGCTGTGCTTTGGCGCGCTCCGCAAGTTCAGTGACTCCGACTGCGACAAGAGTCACAGCCCCTAGTTCCGAGCCTATCTCGTTGGCCCGTATTCCCTTTGTCGCCGAGTAGATTCCCCCGCGAAGTCGACCTCGACCACTCGTTGCCAAAATCTTGCCGCTGCAAATGATCTCGCTTCCCATGTCGGCATCAAGGATTTCAACGTCTCCACTGCACTCAACTTGCGCATTCTGGGCGTACTTCATTCGTAGGGACCCGCCCACGATCACCTTGGTTGTCTCGCTGCCGATGAGACCCTTTTTTAGCTCTAGGTCGCCTCCGCAGACCAGGTCCGCACCCTCTACCGTCCCCTCGATCGTCAAGCTCAGCCTCGCGGCTACGCGAAACCCTTTCCTCACGGAGCCCTTGATCACAACACAGCCATCGGCGTCGATGTTGCCCGTTTCGAAGTCAACATCACCTGGGATCAGCAAGACCTCGGAGATGCTGGGCACGCCCTTCTCGATCTCCAAGACCCCGGCAATCATCGCGACGAGGCGTACGGTTCCATCACCTTGGGGTTCGCATTTCACGTTTTTGCCAGTCTTCAGCGGTTTCGATTTTTCAGATGCGAGCACATCGATCGGGCTACCGTCGAGGCCTATGCCCTCCTTGGATTCGCCCCCCGGGGTCCAGACACCGAACTGGGCCCCCATCGGCACATTGGCGACCCGATCTTGCTCCCGGAAATCGATCGATCCATCTTCCGCTTCTCGTCCATTTTTCACCTCGGAGACCGCGCCTGAATGGTCCGGATCGAACTCGGGCTCGTAGGTGACATTGGCGAGCCGTCCCGGTACGGGCGCAGTGCCCGAGGCGACGCGCATAGGTCGCATCAAGCTCCCCCGCGCATCAAACAAGCGCCACGCGGCATCAACTCGGTTTGGTTGGAGTCGGTCCGTAACTCCGCTGTCAGTTAGCGCCCTATCGACCTCCGCCCGGGTCAGTCCCGCCTCCCCATCGCGGGCCGTGCGCAAATCCAAAGCGGCGTGAATGCCCACCTCGTCAATGACGACAACTGGCGAGACGCGTCCCACTCCACCATGTGAGATTTCCAGGTAACCGACGACAGGGACGCGCGCAGCCCAGCCCTCTTCGGTCTGCACAATTCCATCCCCTGGCTTGAAGTCGGATAGGCCAACAAGAAGCTTCTCCCCATCGCGAACGATGCGGGTAAGCAAGGGGGGCTCGGCCGGCCCTGTGGGTTGGGAGTTCAGAGGTGGGTTCACTTGATTGCTCTTATCGGCATTTTTCCCCGGAAAGGCTTCACAAACCCACTTACATGGATTTCCTGTGTCCAAGGATCGCATCCGTTTCCTGAGTTCCCCCGGTACGGTGTTCAGATCTCGAGCTTTGATTGCCCCTTCCCCTTGCTGTTCATTTCCCATGCGTGCCTCGACCGGATTCCACCTTTCCGCCGTCATTCTGGCCCTCGGCTTGTTGCTATATCCCTCCCCGAGTTTCGCCCAGGTTCACTACGACGGCCCCGATCATCCGTGGGGCCAGCGTGCGGAAAGCGGTCCCGATGCCGAAGTAGATGGCTGGTATTTTTTGGGGGGACTCTCGGGGATTCGCGCTCAGCTCTTGGAAGATGCCCCCACGCTGCTCCTATTTATGCACGTATTCCAAGGCTCCCCCGCAGATGGAAGGGTCCGCGTCGGTGAGCTCCTTACGGGTGCTGGAGGCCAGCCATTTCAGACTCCGCACAAGAACGGGTATGGCATGGACCGCTTCGGTCCGACAGGCCCATTGCTGGACTTCGCCATCGCACTTGAAGCTTGCCAGGAGAGCGTAAACAAAGGGCGCCAAGACCTGACCATCGAGCGAGATCGCAAGAGTGTCGAGGTCACCCTAAAGATCAATCGAAAGTACAGCTCCTACGGTATCAACTCTCCGGGTCACATACCGAGCCGCACACCTCTTGTGACCTGACCGACACTTTCGGACCGCACTGCCCTAACGGCCTGCCGCTTTCGGGGCCCATTTTTTTTGGGGGGGCGAGGAGGAGCCGCTCGCCTCACGCGTCCCCCCCGCGCGCAGCGCCCCCCTCGACCAACAAGTCCAACAAGTCCAACAAGTCCAACAAGACCAACAAGACCCAAGAACATCAAGAACATCAAGAACATCAAGAACATCAAGAACATCAAGCTCCTGAAACTGCGCTTTAGACCCCTTCAAGGCCATCCAAGACGATCTTACCAATTGCGCCGCCACTGTATTGCAGCTCGTGGGCGCGCTGTAGATTGACAGCATTCATGGGCCCCAAGTGTGTGTTCATCGTCGAGACCAACGCACCCTCGTCGAGTAGGGCCGCAGCACGGCAAAGCAGCTCGTGCTGCGCGACCATGTCGGCTGTTTGAAACATGGACCTAGCGAACATGAACTCCCAGCTCAAAGACAGGGCCTTTTGTTTGAGGAGCAACGCGTCGAGGGTCTTGGGGTCATCGATCACAGCGATGTGGCCCCGGGGTTGGATGAGGTTGACGATCGAGTTGAAGTGGCTCTCGGTATGGGTGAGGGCCGCCACGTACTTGGGTGCAATGCCGAGGGAGCTGAGCTCTTCGTCCAGGGGGTTGCGGTGATCGATCACTCGATCTGCTCCCATTCTTTTGACCCACTCGCGGGTCTCCGGGCGCGACGCGGTAGCGATGACTTCAAGTCCCGTTAGCTTCTTGGCGAGCTGGATCAGAACCGATCCGACACCACCCGCTCCACCAATTATTAAGAGGCTCTCCCCTGCTCCCTCCCCTTCGGAGAGACTGAAGCTGTCGAACAGGATCTCCCATGCAGTGATTGTAGTCAGGGGCATGGCGGCGGATTGGGCAAAGGTGAGCGAGGTGGGACGCCTCCCGGCAATCCGCTCATCCACGAGATGGCGCTCGGAGTTGGTGCCTGGGCGAGTGATATCGCCTGCATAGAACACCTCGTCCCCCGGTTGGAAGAGGGTCACCTCGGAGCCCACTTGGGTGACGACACCCGCGGCATCGAAACCGAGCACCTTCGGCCCGCCCTCGGGCTGAACCCTCGCTCGCACTTTCGTGTCAACGGGGTTGACGGAGATCGCCCTGACCTCGACGAGCAGGTCCCGGGCGCCTGGTTGGGGCGTCTCGACCTGGACTTCGATGAGTTCGTGAGCGCCGGTCGGCGGGCCTGCTTCTAGGTATGCGATTGCCTTCATTGGAGTCTCTTGGTTTTTTGGGTGTGGAGCCGAGTAGTTAGATAGACGGTGCCCGTTGGGCGGGGTGCATGGGGGAGAGTATGGCGACGCCTACAATTTAAGAAGTACCTACATTCTTGTAAGTATGGGTATCCCCTCTTCAGGGTCCCAAAAAGGCAAGGGGATACAACTGGAAGACGGGATGCGACGTGGATGCCACGCTCAATCTCATGGGGGGACGGTGGAAGCCGATCCCCATTTGCTACCCCTTGCAGGCGCGCAAGCGCTTCGGAGAGTTGAGGCGATTTACCCCCATTGCCACCGAGCGGATGATCACTCTTTAAACTGCGGGAGCTCGAGGCGGGTGGTGTCGTCAGCCGGCATGTCCTCGCCGAGGTCCCACCGCGGGTCGAATGCGAGGTGACCAGCTTGGGCCAGACCCTGGGGCCGATTCTGGAGCAGATGCGGGCCTGGGGCAGCGGATACAAGGTTCGCATGGACGCTGGCGAAATCACACCGACTTCCGACCTGAGCTGAGGAGCGGGCCCAAAGTGGCGGTCTGTGTGAAAACGACCTAGGAATGGCGTTTCGGCTTAGGGGGAAGGCGGCAAGCAGTCGAAACAAGTTCCAGAGGCCCTCGGTGGACTGCGGTTCATTTCGTTAGCGGCTTCGTGCACCGACCCCCGAGCAGTTGTCCGCGAACAGAGGAGCGAACCCACTATGATCGTAATTGAAGACCTTTTGGCCTTGATGGTCCGAAAAGGAGGCTCAGACCTCCACCTGAGGGCTGGCGGTAAGCCACGCATTCGCATCGATGGTGTTTTGGAACCCGTGGATGTAGATGTCATGGCCGATGAGGACGTGCGCCGACTGGCCACGAGCTTCCTAACTGCCGATCAAATCGCACGCTTGGACAAGGACTACGAGCTCGACTGCTCCTTTGGCCTCGAGGGCCAGGGGCGCTTCCGTGCCAACATATTCAACGAGCAGGGCGCCATGGCTTGCGTGCTCCGGCTCGTGCCCCACGAGATCGCGGGCTTCGAAGAGCTGCGCCTGCCTATTAAGTTCTGCAAATCGATTTGCAACCTGCGCTCGGGCCTCATTCTTGTGACAGGTGCAACAGGGTCGGGCAAGTCGACAACCCTGGCCGCCATGGTGGACTACGTCAATCGGACGCGTAAAGAGCACATCGTCACGATCGAGGACCCCGTCGAGTTCGTTCACAAGTCCCGGGAATGCCTTGTGACCCAGCGCGAGATTGGAACCGACTCGCACTCCTTTCACAACGCCCTGCGCAGCGTTCTCCGTCAGGACCCCGATATCGTGTTGATCGGCGAGCTACGCGACCAAGAGACCGTCGAGGCCGCGCTCACCCTTGCGGAGACCGGGCACCTGACCTTTGGCACCCTGCACACGTCCGACGCCGTGCAGACGATCAACCGAGTCATCGACGTCTTCCCGCCCCATCAGCAAGGCCAGATCCGGACCCAGCTGAGCTTCAGCTTGGAGGCCGTCTTCTGCCAGCAGCTGCTGCCCCTAGCATCCGGCCGCGGCCGAGCTCTTACGGCGGAACTGATGCGCATGACGCCCGGCATCCGCGCCCTTGTGCGCGACGGTAAGGCCCACCAGATCTACTCACAAATCCAAACCGGCGCGCGCCTCGGCATGCAGACCATGAGCTCGGCTCTGGCGACCCACGTTCGAGCCGGCCGTGTGGATACGAAGGACGCCGAGCGCGTCCTCTCGGATCCGTCCGAGTTCCGCTCCCTGATCCGCGGCGCCGCTTAGCCATGGTTCGCGTCTCCGGAAAAATCCGGCGCATCCTCCTAGATCAGGGGCTTGTGTCGCCCGAGTCATGGGCAGCAGCCATCGAGTCGGGAAAGCCCGTGCTCGAGGTTTTGCTCGACACCGAGGGTTTCGGCGGAGCTCAATTCATGAGCGCCGTGGGGTCGATCTCCGGGGTTGCTCCTGTGCAGCTCGAGAACTGCACACCGGAAGAGCGCGCGGTGGAGGCCCTCTCCCGGGACATCTGCCTACAGATGTGCGTCGTGCCCCTAGTGCGCAACGCAAACACGCTCACGGTTGCCGTCTCCGATCCCTTTGATGTGCTGCTCTTTGACGACCTGTCCCTGCTCTCGGGTTGCCGAGTCCGGCCGGTGCTCTCCCATCCCGCAGCGATCCGAGCTTGCCTAGAGTCCACCTTCGACGACGGCAGTGCCGCAGTGGAAGAGCTGCTTGGCGAGGTGCACGCTGGCGAGATCGAGGTCCGCAGTGAAGAGGAGGAAGAGGTCAAGGACCTGGACGTGGAAGCCCTCGCCGCCGGCGACGACGTACCCGCGGTCAAGTTGGTCAACCTGATCCTGCTGCGCGCCCTTAAGGACCGCGCTAGTGACATCCACATCGAGCCCGGGGAAGACCACATGCGCGTCCGCTATCGCGT
>JBLHWM010000177.1:0-7464 GCA_047629095.1 Planctomycetota bacterium
GCCCCCGACGCCCGGAGAGCCGGCCAGGGCTGTGTACAGGAAGCGACCCGACACATGCTGAGTGGCACCCCTTGGATTGACTGGCGTGGCAAGGGTCGGGCTCGATTGCGCGGTGATCGCACCGGTCTCCTGGTCGAGATCGAACTGGGAGATCGTGTTGTCGAACAGGTTCGCGGCGAAGGCCGAGCGACCCGTGATATCAACCACAATATCCGTAGGTACGACACCCGTGGATGCGGTGGTTCCAGGCGCTCCAACGGTGCCATTGGCATCGATGGGGTAGGGCGTGATCGTGGCGGTGTTCGCGCCGAGCACGTAGATGAAGTCCGCTCCCGGCGAGAGACCCAGATAGGTCGATGAGTTGCCCGCAACAGCAGTGTTTACCAGGCCGAGGGCGTCCAGGGTACCGTCACTGTTGATAGGAATCGTCATGAGCGGCGAGACCGAGTCGAGGGGATGGCTTGCGTACAAGGAGCCGTTGCCGTTGTGCATGGCCAGGTCCTCGGGGTTGGGCGCTGTCGTGATGGACGAGGGCACCAAGAGCGACATGTCGCCGGTGGGATCGAGGCTGAACTGGACCAAGGAGCCGCCCATGGTGTTAGCTACGTAGATGGCGTCGCTACGCCAGATCGGAAGCTCGACGCTCGGAAGTACCACGGCGGCTGTGCTGTCCCCGGGGCTATCCATAATGGGTAGGGTCGGCTGGTTCGTCAGGCCCGTTGCGCCCACGGAGTAGGAGTAGAGTTCGCCACGGCTATCACCGGTCACGAAGGCGAAGTCACCGCCGGGTGCGACGGCCATGCCAGCCATCTGCGCGCCAACGTGGCTTACGGCTGGAGTGGTGTGCAGGCTCAAGGACCCGTCTCCAGCCACGATAAACTGGCTCACGGTGCCATTGCGTACAGCGCAAAACACCGAGCGCGTGGTCCCGTCGTCCGAATAGCCGAGGTCGTTCAAGAGGCTACCCGAGGCCGACAAGTCCAATGCGTAGGGCGAGGAGACAATCTCGGTCAGGGTTCCATTCGCTGCGATGGTGTAGGCGCCGACCGTTCCATCGCCGCGGTTGCCAACCCACAGGAAGTCGCCCGCGGAGGAGGTGGTCAGGCAGTACGGCAGGTCGCCGGTCGTGTCGCTGTCGATCTTGGTGAGGGTGCCATCGATTCCGATGCTGAAGGTCTGCAGGCGCTCGGTGGCCTCGGCGGAGGCTGCGACGTAGAGGAAGTCGCCCGCTGCAATCGAGATCGCGGTCAGGTCTAGCGCGCCGGCTACGGTGCCGAATGGGCTGCCCGCGAGCTCCGTCAAGGCGCCGCTCGATGCGATCGCGAAGCCGGATATGGTGCCGGTGTTGCTGTTGCCCGTGTACAGGAAGTCGCCGTCCTTGGAGACCGCAATGGACCGCGCGTTGAGTGCCGCGCCGCCGGTGATGGCGAAGGGACTGCCGGCGAGTTCGGTGAGCTCGGCCGTGATCGCGTCCACGGCGTAGCCTTGGATCGTTCCATTGCCCGAGTTGGTCACGTACAGGAAAGCGAGGTCCGCAGTCAGTGCCAGATCGATGGGCGAGTTCAAGCCGGTGATCAAGTCAGCGGTGCGCAGGAAGCCGGCCGTGGGCTCGATGTAATGGGTGCTCAAGGTGCCCGAGAAGGGGGCAACGGAGAAGAGCGCTCGGGCCGAGGGCACATTGACGGTGAAGGTCAGGTCGAAGGTGTCCGATGTGTCGCCGGTGAGAGATGCGGTCACCGTGACGATCCCGCCTAGGGAACCGGGCAGTGGCGTACCGGAGATGGCGCCGGTTGCGGGGTTGAACGCAAGTCCGTTCGGTAGAGCGCCGGCGGTGATCGCGAAGGTGTCGGCCGTGCCAACAAAGGTCGGCGCTGCGATGACTGCCGCGATTCCTGGAGCAACGGTAGGCGTCGCATCGACGTAGGTTAGTGCGGAAGGACCCACGGGGGGGATGGTTCCGCCTCCGCCACCACCACCGCCACCGCAGGCGGCAAGGAACGTAAGAGCGAGTAGTACGGGTGCGATCAGTGCGTTTAGTTTCATAGCGAAGGTCTGCGGGTCGTGAACCAAGACCACTCTCTTAAATAAGGTGTGGCCGCTGGTTCCTGGGCAGTAGTCTGGACCTTTGGATTCGGAGCCGAGATGCAAAGGTCTTATTGTGAGCGACTAGATTGTACTTCTGTGGCGCACTCTTAACTAGCCCCGGGGGCGGCCGGAAATAGATCGGCTCCGACCGGGGCTTCCAATACCCCAAGTCTCGGCTATGATCGCCCCATGGAACTAGCCCCGTTTGTAGTGCTCGCCATGCTCCTCGGGATGACGCTAGTCGGCATTCGCCATTCCAAGGGCATTCGCTCCGGCGAAGACTTCGCCTTGGCAAACCGTGGGCTCTCCACATGGGTCCTGGCGGGAACGCTGATCGCCACATGGATTGGCACCGGTTCGATCTTCTCGAATGCCGAGTTCACCTACGAAAAGGGGATCGCAGGCTTCTTTGTGCCCCTTTCTGGGCTGGCGGGGATGCTGCTCTTAGCTGCGATCGCGCCTCGGATCCGCTCGCTCCCGGCCCAGACGGTTCCCGCGATCCTGGGGTTGCGCTTCGGCCGCGCCGCCCAGGTGCTCGGCGCCATTGCGTTGATCGGCGCCTACTTGATCATCGTCTCCTACCAATACCGAGCCGGTGCGGCCGTTGCTGCGAGGCTCTTCCCCGCCGTGGACCTCTCATTCACCATGGGAGAGCGACAGCTCAGCTACTGGCCCGTGGTCTGCTGTGGATTCGTGGTCCTGTACACGGCCCTTGCGGGGCTTTGGAGCGTTGCCTCCACCGACGTGATCGCAGGGCTTGTGATCGCGGTTGGAGTCCTGAGTTGCCTGGCCTTGACCCTGGGTGGATTCGGCGGTGACTCTGCTGGCTTGCCGGACACGCACCTTGCACTTAGCGGCGGGCTCGGGAAGATCGCCTGGATCGGGGTCATGTTGCCGCCGTTCCTGCTGATGATCGGGGATGCGAACTTGATGCAGCGCTTCTTGGCGGCGAAGAGCCCCGAGGTTGCGCGTCGGGCCGCCTGGATCGCATGCGTTGGCTTGATCGTTCTAGAGTCGGCGATCATTGCCTTGGCCCTGGTCGGCAAGGCGCAGCTCGAGACGGCACCTTCGAATCCCGCTCACGTGATCGTGGACGTGGCCTTCAACCTTATGCCCCCGCTGCTTGGCGCGATTCTCGCCGCGGCCATCGTCGCGGTGATCTTATCCACGGCGGACTCGTTCTTACTGGCCTGTTCGACCTCCGCGGCGTCGGACTTCCGGGGAGCCGAGTCATCCAGAGAGCCAGTGACGGCCAAGAGGCATCGCATGAGCGTCGCCCTGTTTGGTGTCCTCTCCCTAGGCATCGCCTACACCTCCGATAAGTTCTTCGATGTCGCCCTGTATGCCTACACCTTGTATGGCGTAACACTGACCCCCGCTGTGGTCGCTGCGATCTTCTTCCCCAGGACAAGCCCCACGGCCGTTGTGGCGGGCATGTTTAGCGGCCTTGCGACCGCAATCCTGTGGAAGCTCTTCGTTGCAGGAGAGGCGGGGTTTTCGGCTCTAGACCCTGTCCTGCCAGCCCTATTTGCCAATCTCGTGGTGCTCCTGATCTTCCAGTTGCTCCTTCCCAAATCTCCTGATCCGAACCCCCAACTCACGCCCAAGCCATGACCTCCAACACTCCCACGGAACCCGAGCCGCGCTTCACGGACGATGGCAGCCGCATCCTGCTCGCGGCAAGCTTCGATCCGCGCCTCAAGCGGTACTTCATGCTCCAGGCGCTGTTTGTTCAGCTGGTGACTTTCTTCGGCATTATCCTGATCCCCTTCTGGGCCTTCCTCATCGGGCCGACTGTGCACCGGCGTCAATACGAAGCGCTGGAGTGCGAGCTGACGGATCGAAGCCTCAACTTCCGCCAGGGCTTCCTGTTCCGCGTGCAGAAGAATGTCCCCCTGGACAAGATCACGGACCTCGCCCTGAACGAAGGGCCGATCCTGCGCTACCTAGGCCTGTGCTCGCTGACGATCGAGACGGCCGGCGGCGGCGCGGGCACGGCCATGGGGCAGGCGGCTTTGGTCGGCATCATGGGGCCAGTTGAGTTCCGCAACGCGGTGATTCGCCAGCGGGACCTAGTTGTGTCTGGGCAAGGGCGCGCACCGGCCGCTGCGGAAGCCACGCCCCAAGAGGCGGCATCGGGGCAGGTACTCGAGGACATCCGCGATAGCCTAGGCCGCATCGAGAAGATGATGGCCTCCAAAGAAAGCTAAGCGCTTTCACTCGGAATAGGCTTCGGGGATTAGAGCCTCTCGGAGTGCTCCAAAGGCCCGTTTGGAGCCTCCGAGGAAGCGCCGGTCTGCGGGCCGGATGCGCTGGTCGCCCGCGAAGGTTGTGAAGGCTCCGCCGGCCTCGCGCAGGATCAGGCCACCCGCAACTTCGGGAAAGGCGTCCTTGGTCAGCGCCACGACCCCGTCGTAGCGACCGCAGGCAACGTGGCAGAGGTTGACGCCGAATGAGTTCGTGTTGCGGTAGAGGTCAAACTCGCCGGGCTGCCGGGTCAAGCGCTCGAAGACCTGGGCGGCCTCTTGGGGATCCACGTAGTTGTAGGTCAAGTTGTAGGTGATGCGCGGGCCCTCCTTAGCAAAGGGCTTGGCATCGTTAACGCGGATGGCCTGGCCGTTGCAGGTCGCTCCTTGGCCACGATGTGCCTCGAAGAGCTCGTTCGTACTTGGGTCGAGGACCAGCGCAAACATGGGCTCGCCGCGGTGCACGTGGGCGACGACGATGCCGAAGTGGGCGAGCCCCGCAAGGAAGGTGTGGGTGCCACTAATCGGGTCACAAACCCAGAGATGCTCGGCGTCGTCGGCAGCCTCGAAGTGGCTCTCCTCCGCGAGTAGTACGTGATCTGGGGCGTGTTGGGCCAGAAGCTCCGCAAGCTCGTTTTCAATGCGCAGGTCCTCTTCCGTTAGGTACTGCTTCGCCTGGCCGATGTCCTGCAGCTTGCCCGCGCGACCGCGAATGCGCTGTCCGGAGGCGCGGACGAAGTCCCGAACCAGGTCGTAAAGGTGTGCGGCGGCTTGCGGATTGGTGGGAGTGGGGGAGGGCTGTTGCATGGCTTCCAAGCAGGTTAGCGCTCGATTTCCACAGGCGAGTTGCAATTCAGGTATGATCTTGGCTTCGAAATCATCGGGCACAACAGGGTCTCTCTACATTTGAGAATCGCGTCCCGCAAGACATCACTCGCCTCTTCCGCTGTTGTGGAGGACGAGTCCAAGCGATTCCAAAAAATCCATGAGCCATTCCAATGATGGTTCTGATCAGAATACTGGTCAGAACTTCGGTGCCGGCGTAAGCCCGCGCACCCAACAGAAGTCCACGCCCCAGAACAAGCCCGCTGCAAAGCCAAGGGGCAAATCTGGTAGCAACCCAGGCGGCAAGCCCCGTGGCCCCCGCCGTCGCGACTCGGTCGAGCGCCCTCGCCGCCGTGACAACGAGGCGCCCGTCGCCGTCGCGCACAAGCCGAAGCCCGACCTCGTCGAAGACTACGTCAAGAAAATTGGCGTCGAGACCGACACCACCGTTGCCGGCTTCGAGGTCTTCAACCTAGGCAAGCGCATCAACCGCGCCATCGCCGAGGCCGGCTACAAGAGTCCGCGCCCGATCCAAGCCGAGTCGATCCAGCCGATCCTCGACGGCCGCGACATCCTGGGCCTGGCCCAAACGGGCACGGGCAAGACCGCTGCCTTCGTGCTGCCGATCCTGCACCGTTTGCTAGAAGGAGGCCGCCCGGGCCTCTTCCCGCGCATTCTTGTGATCTCGCCCACCCGCGAGCTGACCAACCAGATTCACGGCGAGTTCGAGACCCTCGGCGAGTACACCGGCGTCAAGTCCATGACGGTCTTCGGCGGTGTCGGCGTGAATCCTCAGATGCGCGCCCTGCGCAACAAGCCCGACGTGGTTGTGGCCTGCCCGGGCCGCCTGTTGGACCTGATCAGCCGCGGCTCCGTGCGCCTCTCTGGCGTTGAGGTGTTGGTGCTCGACGAGGCCGACCACATGTTCGACATGGGCTTCCTGCCCGATGTGCGCAAGGTCATCTCCTACCTGCCGAAGCGCCGTCAGAACCTGCTCTTCTCGGCCACCATGCCCAAGGAGATCCGCCACCTGACGAAGGAGGTCCTGAACGACCCCGTCGTGGTCGAGTTGAACCACCACACGCCTGTGGAGACGATCGAGCACATGCTCTACCCCGTTCACCCCACGCGCAAGGGTGACCTGCTGCAGCACTTGGTCTGCGAGCCGGACTTCCGCTCGGCCATCGTCTTCACCCGCACGAAGTACCGCGCTAAGAACCTTGCCAAAAAGCTCGGTCGCGACGGCCACCGTGCCGTTGCCCTCCAGGGCAACATGAGCCAGCCCCAGCGCGACCGCGCCATGGCCGGCTTCAAGGACGGCACCTTCGAGATCCTAGTCGCTACCGACATCGCCGCCCGCGGCATCGACGTAGCCGGTGTCTCCCACGTGATCAACTTCGACATCCCCGGTACCCCCGAAGCCTACATGCACCGCATCGGCCGCACCGGCCGCAGCGAGCAAGAGGGCAAGGCCTGCACCTTCGTGACGAAGGAAGACTTCGCTCAAATCAAAGCCATCGAGAAGAAGCTCGGTGTCGCCATCCCCCGCGTCAAGCTCGAGGACTTCTCGATCGGCTCCAAAGGCGGTGACGAAGAGCTAGTCCGCAAAGGTGGCGGTGGGGGCCAAAACCGCCGCCCAGCAGGCTTCAAGCCCGGCACTGGTGGCCGCGGCGCCGGCCAACCCAACAAGCGCCGCGGCGGCCACCGCCGAGGCCGCTAACCGCGAAGGCCTCCTAGCTGTAGGCGGCCCATAGCGCCAACAAGTGCCGCTCTAGATGGCCAAGTGAAGCGTCTCCCTCATCGAGGGGGGCGCTTCCTTCCATATGTGCCTTTCCCCATGGGGATCAGGCGTAGGTGACGGGGCTTCGCTGGACGCTGCGCTGGCATTTGGCGCTGCGCTTGGTTTGGGTCGTAGGCTTGATTGGGGCGCTGCGCGCGGGGGGGGACGCGTGGGGCGTCCGGCGCCTCTTCCGCCAGGGGGGCGCCGGAACCCGGACTGCCGGAGAAGATAGGGATGAGTTGGTCGTCGAGGGGGCCGTCCCAATCGCCCAATCACCCCCGACCACCCAAATCGGCAACCCAATTCTCACTCTCCCCACCCTCAAAGTCGTTGCGCCCCCAGAAGGCGTCTCGGTCAGCAGCAGGGTGGAGGAATCCCTCAGGGACGGCCCCTTAGACGCTCAACAAATCCCAATCTCCCAGGCCGTCCGGGTTCCGGAACCCTGCTGCTGACCGAGGCGCCGGTCGCCCAACGGCCCCCTCCCGCGCGCAGCGCCCTCCTCCCCACGCGCCCCCCCCCCCCCCCGAT
>JBLHWM010000178.1:0-7453 GCA_047629095.1 Planctomycetota bacterium
AGGGATCAGCGGTTATTGGAGCTAGCAGGCTGCTAGGCTTCCACCGTGCTCATCGGCTTGTCCCCAAGCTCGACGCATGCGCGCAAGGGCAGGGCCTTGCCGGGGTTCATGCGCAGGTCGGGGTCCCAGGCGCGGCGGATGCGCCCCATGGCCTGCAGGTCTTGTTCGGTGAAGAGCAGGCCGATCTCGGCGAGCTTCTCTAGGCCGATGCCGTGCTCGCCAGTGAGGGAGCCACCGGCGGCGACGCAGGCTTCCAAGATCTCGGCGCCGGCTGTGACCACGCGCTGGGTCTCCTCCAAGTCGCGGCGGTCGTAGCAGATGTTCGGGTGCAGGTTGCCGTCGCCCGCGTGGAAGACGGTGGCGAGCTTGAGCTTGTACTTCTCGGCGATGGCGACGGTGGTGCGCACCATCTCGCGCAGCTTGGTGCGGGGCACGACGGCGTCGGCGACGTAGAGGTCCGGGGCGATGCGTCCCATGGCGCCGAAGGCTCCCTTGCGACCGGCCCACAACATGGCGCGCTCGGCTTCGGTCTTGGCTCGGCGTAGCTCTACTGCGCCGAAGGCCTTGGCCAACTTCATGATGTCGCTGCTGGTGCCTTGGACTTCGGTGGGGGTGCCCTCGACCTCCATCAGCAGCACGGCGCTGGCGTCGCGCGGGTAGCCGGCGGCGAAGACGCTGTCCTCGACGGCGGCGATGGTGAGGGTGTCGAGGATCTCGATCGCGGACGGCTCTAGGCCGACGCGGATGATCTCGCTGACCGTGTCGCATGCTTCGCTGAGCCCCTCGTCGCCGGTGTAGACCGCCAATAGAGTCTCGACGATCTCGGGTGTGGGCACGAGCTTGACCGTGACCTCGGTAGCGATGCCGAAGGTGCCCTCGCTGCCGACGAAGAGTCCTATTAGGTCGAGGCCGTCTGGGTCGACGCGAGGTTCGCTAAGGTCGAGCACCTCGCCGTCCGCTAGCACGATCACCAGGCCCAGGATGTGTTGGGTAGTGGAGCCGTACTTGAAGCCGTGGGGGCCGCCGGAGTTGTTGGCGACGTTGCCGCCAATCGTGCAGGCGCGCTGGCTCGAGGGGTCCGGCGCGTAGAACAGGCCGTGGTCTTCGCAGGCGTGGGTGAGGTCCACATTCACGAGCCCGGCACCGGTGCGCGCATAGCCGTCCGTGGGGTTGACCTCGAAGACCTGGCGCATGCGCGAGGTCGCGACGACCACACCGCCCTTGATCGGACGCGCGCCGCCGGTCAAACCCGTGCCGGCGCCGCGGGGCACGATGGGCACGCCGAAGCTAGCGATCAACTTCATGCAGGCCGCGGTCTGTGCCGTGTCCGCGGGCAGGATCACAAGGTCCGCCTTCTCGTGGTACATTGCCAAGGCGTCCGATTCATAGGTCAGAAGCCGTGTCGCATCCGCGACCACGGCTTCCTTGCCTATGAGCTCGATGAGCCCGTCGATAAGCGCCTTGTCCATGGCGCTATTGTCGCAGGTCGAGGCTTACTTGCCCCGCGCCAGCCTCAAAAATCCGATCGGCGCAGCTTCCACATGCCGAGCAGCAACATCAGGCCCGTGAAGGCCATGGACGACAGGATCGAGAACCACACGCTGTAGCGCGTCTCCTCCGCATCCCACGCAAACTGGCTCTCGAAGGAGTCGCCAAGGGTTTCGCTGTTGAAGCTATCTGGCGGCCCGTCCCGATCGCCGGGGCGAGAGCGCGCGTCGTCCATATCCTTGTCGAAGTCCTCCATGGCGGCCTGCTCCATCTTGCGCCGGATCGCCAAGCGGCCGCTACCAAAGACGGCGTCCTGGATGTGCAGGGTGACGAGGGTCGCGTCGCTGGTCTTGGGCAGGATGTAGTGCACAGAATCCAGGGCGAAGTAGACGCCCTTGACGAGGCCGATCCAGGGCGTCGTGCCCTTGGCCTCGTGGGCTTCCGCTTCGGACTCGGGGTCGTTGCTCGAGGACTCCATCTGCTCGACGAGTATGTGCCCGGCTTGGTCTTTCACCTGCCAAGTCTTGTGCACGCAGCCGTTGCCGAAGAAGAACACGATACCCAGGATCATCGCGGCTGACGTGCTGCGGGTGTAGACGCCGATCAGCATCGTGACCGCATGGATCATGCCGAAGAGGTAGACCAAGGTTAGGCTCGACCAGAGCACTTCAGGCGCGTTGTAACCAGAGACCAAGAGCAGTCCAAAGTAGATGCCCGTGGTGAGGAAGAGTCCGAGCAGGCCGACGAACACGAGTCCCGTCACATAGCGAGAGATGTATAGGGTCCAACGCGAGAGGGGCTTCACGAAGACTAGGTCCGCGGCGCCCTTCTCCAGCATACGCGGCACAAAGAACGCTGTCGCGGCCACGGAAAGGGTCATGCCGATGTTGCCGACGAAGCCATCGATCACGATGTCGAGTAGCCATTCGATGGCCACGGGCCGTGGGTCCTCCCCGAGCATCGCGCTCATGGCCGGGTAGTCGAAGGTCCACATGCCGAAGAGCAGGCTGATGGACTCTTCCTTCAAGCCGACCAGGAAGGTCAGCAGGATCGGCAGTAGGGACAGGCCGATGAGCACGCGGAAGACGCGGTTGTCGAGCACCTGGTAGACGGCGTCGGCAAAGAGGCCGCGCAGGGCGAGGGCGCGGCTGGGCGCGGGGCGGGCGGAGCTCACTGGGAACCTCCCTGGACGAGCTCGATGAACACGTCTTCAAGACCCTTGCGCTCTCGATGAACCTGGTGGATGGCAATGCCCGCGCCGCGTAGCTTGTCGATGACCAGGTTGAGGCTCGCGTCGTCGGTGTCGAGGCCCAGCAGTAGCTCGGCCGGATTTAGGGAGGGCGGGAAGTTGATGCCGTGGTGCTCGGAGAGTAGGACACTCAGTGATTCGCAACTCGCGGTGCTAGCGTCCAAGCGCAGGAGAACCGCGTTGGAGCTTGGTGTGAGCTCTGCGAGGGTGCCCTCGCGCAGGATCAACCCGTCCTTCAGGATCACGATCCGGTCGCAGATCATCTCGACCTCCACCAAGAGGTGCGAGTTCAGGAACACCGTGGTGCCGCCCTTGGCCAGGTCGGTCACCGTCTCGCGGATGGCCGCGCGCCCCACGGGGTCCACTCCATCGGTGGGCTCGTCGAGGAACACGACCTCGGGATCGTGGATCAGTGCCTGCACCAGGCCGATACGCTGCATCATGCCCTTGGAGTACTCCTTGATCTTGCGGTCAACGGAGTCGGCCATAGCGAGCCGCTCGAGCCAGGGGCCCGAGCGCTCGTCGATCCAAGACTTACTGCAGCCAACCATCATGCCGGAGATGCGCAGCATCTCGCGCCCGGTTAGGTAGAGCGGTAAGCGGTGAGCTTCGGGAAGGTAGCCAACCCGGGCTCGGGGGCCCGCTCTGCCGGTGGGTTCTCCGAGCAGCTCGGCTGTACCAGCCGACTTGCGCACCAGGCCAAGTAGGATCTTCACCAGGGTCGTCTTACCTGCGCCGTTGGGGCCGAGCAGCCCGAAGACCGTGCCGCGCTCGACTTGCAAGTCGATACCAGACTCGCCGCCTAGGGCTTGGAAGCCCTTGCTGAAGAGCGAGCCTCCGTAGGTCTTGCGCAGGCCTGCAACGCGCACGGCGGGGGAGGAGGATGGGGTCATTTGGGGCTCGACGGGGAGTAGCGCTGTGGCAGGTGGCTCTGGAGGTAGGGGCACCTGCCTTGGGGAAAGGGGGGCGAGCGACCGCATCGTTCGAGGCCGCTTCGGATTGCCTTACGCGCGAGCCCAGACGGATTCACATCCCCGGAGGCGAAGTTTGCGCATCCCAGGCCTGTCGGCCGTATTTGCGGGAGCGGCTAGTACTCTTCGCGAGCTGCGCGGACCCGGCGGGTCACGCGGCGGTAGGCCTTGACGTATTCAGTAGCGCTCTGGGCCCAGGAGAAGTCCTGGGCGAGGCAGCGCTTCACGAGCCGGCGCCAGTCGGTCGCATCCTTATATACGGTGAGTGCCTCTTCGAGGGCTTCAAGAACGGCGTCCTCGGTATAGGGATCGAACTCGAAACCCGTGCCCGTTTTGGACGTGGACAAGGGGATGACCTGGTCGTCGAGCCCTCCGTTCTTGTAGACCAGGGGCACAACGCCATAGCGCATGCCGATGGCGTACATCGGATTCGAAGGCTGGTAGTTGGACGGCAGCAGCATCAGGTCCGCGCCTCCCATCAGCTGGTGAGCCACATGGGGCGTGAAGCCCTCGACGATCTTGCAGCGACCCGCGAAGGTGGCCTCGAGCTTCTTGAGCTTCGTGGTCAACTCCGGAGGGCCGGTGCCCAGGATCACGAGTTGGATCCCGCGCTCGAGGATGTCCGGGAACAGGTTCGCCAGCAGGTCGAAGCCGTTGTCGGCATCCCAGCGGCCGATCAACGCAGCGATGGGCTGCCGGGGCCCATTGTCCAGGCCCAGGGACTTCTGCAGGTCGGCCTTGCACTTGAGCTTGGCCTTGATGGGGTCCTTGTCCGTGGCGGAGAAGTTGGCGGAGAGGATGGGGTCGGTGCTCGGATCCCAGGCCGCATAGTCGATGCCGTTGGAGATACCGACAAGCTCCTTCCTGCGGCGCAGAAACAGGTCCTCGAGGCCGTGGCCCCTGTCCTGGAGCTGGATACGATCCGCGTGGGAGCCCGAGTGGGTACCGATGACCGTGGCGTATTCCGCCCCGGCCTTGAGAAAGTTGACCTTGCCATCGAGCTCGACCCCGTCGGTGTGGAACTCAGAATGGGGGATCTCGATGCGAGCTAGGATCTCGCGCTCGAACGAGCCCTGCATGGCGAGGTTGTGGATGGCGAACCAGGTCCCCGCTTTGGCGAGCGGCTCCGTGCAGTCGTAGGCACCGTACAAGAGGCGGTGGTAGACCGGGATCAGGCCTGTGGTCCAGTCCATGCAGTGCAGGACGGCCGGCTTGAAGCCGATCAGGGCGAAGCTCTTGAGCACGGCCCGCGAGAAGATCGAGTAGCGGCGCCAGTTGTCCGCATAGGGGCCGGACTCGTCGCCATAGGGGTTGAGCTTATTGAAGAAGCGCTCGTTGTCGAAGACGTAGACCTTGGTGATCCCAACGGTGATCTGCAGCACCTTGACCTCGACTTCGCCAAGCTCGTAGTCGCGAACGCTTACGGAGCCGACTTCTTTAGCACCGACAAAATGGGACGCCTCCATGTCCACGCAGCGTGGAATGAAGAGGCACACATTTGCGCCTTCTTTGCGAAGGGAGCGTGCCAAGGACTCGGTGACCGACGCGAGGTTAGTGCGGCGAGCAAGAGAGTAAAATTCCGGTGATATGAGAGCGACATTCATAGCTATCCCGACTGCATCCCGGGAAATCGGGGACGAAGGCCGCCAAGGGTGGCGCCCAAGTCGAGGTGTTACGCTAGGAGTCGAGCCCGCCCGGGTCGAGGCTTTTTGGTAGTCTCGTGGCGTAAGCCTATGTAGTGAATGGCTTTATGGCGAAACTCTTTCCGGGGTGCAGGGAGGGGGTCTGTCCCGAATCCGGGACGGGCCCGCCCGGGCCTCTACCGCTCGAAGAAAAAGGGGCGCACTAAGGGTGAAGCCATTTGCGCCGATCCTAGCAGGGCGAGTCCTGGTCGGAAGTTACGCGACCGGACCCCTAAGGCTTGTTGGCCATGTAGATCTCCATGGCCATGGGCATGAGCTCTTCGAGCTCTTGGGAACGGGTTGCATGGGATGGGTGGGTGGAGAGCCACTCGGGTGTGCTGCTGCCGCCACTGAGTTGATCCATGCGGCCCCAGAAGGCCACAGCTTCACGGGGGTCGTAGCCCGCCCGCGCCATGAGCACGAGTCCAATGTGATCCGCCTCGAGTTCGTGGTCGCGGCCGAAGGGAAGGGCCGCTCCGTATTCGTAGGCGGCTGCGCCTAGGCTCTGCAAGGTCGCGTCTGACGTAGCAGCGGACAACAGGGTCTGCACGGCCGAATCCAGGGACATACGCTGGGTTCCGTGTCGCGCGATGGCATGGCCAATCTCGTGTCCCATGACCACGGCAAGGCCGGTGGCGTCATCGCAGATCGGGAGGATGCCCGTGTAGACGGCCATCTTGCCACAGGGCAGGCACCAGGCGTTGACGGTGCCATCGTCGTCGATGAGCTTGACCTCGTAGTCATAGCCCTGGTCCTCGGCAACGCTGGCCAGGTCGCTCATGACCTTCTCCACGGTGTCCTTCCATTGCCCCTTCGTGCCCCAGTTGGTCGTGACCAATGTGGCATCGGCCGTGAACTGGGAATAAGCCTCGGTACCAAGCTCGCAATCCTGATCCATCGAGAACATGTTGAAGGCCGACGAGCCCGTAATCGGGGTCGTCGTGCAAGCGGTAGCTAGGAACCCGATTGCGAGGGCACCAAAGAGGCGAGTGAGCTTCATGATCTTGTGCAGTGAGTGAGTGAGGTCAGACGGCAGAGGTCTTACTAGTATGGGGTTTCTTGGCGTCAACGTGAACCGAATCGTAGAATGCCGTTTCCCTAGCCCGTCACTCCCCTTCAAATCCAAGCACCGTGAGCTCAACCCCAGGCCAGCGTCCTCCCGTTCTTCTTGTCGTCCTTGACGGTTGGGGGCACCGGGAGGAGACGGAGAATAACGTGATCCACTCCGCCGCGCCCTATTGGCACGAGCTACTGGCGAAGTACCCGAACACACTGCTCTCGGCCTCGGGTAAGGAAGTCGGCCTGCCCCTTGGCCTGATGGGCAACAGTGAGGTGGGGCACCTGAACCTCGGCGCCGGCCGGGTGGTCTACCAAGACCAGACCCGCATCCACCAGTCCATTGACGATGGTGACTTCTTCGAGAACGGTGGGCTGGTACAGGCCATGGAGCGCGTGCACAAGCAAGGCAAGCGCCTTCACCTGATGGGCCTGGTCGGAACCGGCGGCGTCCATGCCGCGGACAAGCACGTCCGCGCACTGCTCAAGCTCGCCGCAAAGGTCGGACTTGGCCCGGACCGCGTCTGCCTGCACGCCATCTTGGATGGTCGCGACACTCCGCCGCGCTCGGCCCAGAAGTTCCTGGCGCAGCTCGAAACCGATATCGCCGACGCGGGCGTGGGGCGCATCGTCTCGGTGATCGGTCGCTATTGGGCCATGGACCGGGACACGAACTGGGAGCGTACTTCCAGGGCTTACGATCTGTTTGTCCACGGCAAGGGTGAGGTCATGCCCACGGGCGCCGCCGCCATCGAAGCCAGCTACGCGGCGGACACTGGGGATGAGTTCGTAGAGCCCTTTGTGATCGGCAATGGGGCCAGCGAGGACCGGATGGAGTCGGGGGACGCCGTTATCTGCTTCAACTTCCGCGCGGACCGCATGCGGCAGATGGCCGCAGCCCTTGGACTCGACGATGCAGCCTTCGCGGCAAACTGCGGCGGCAGCCCCGGCTTTCCGCGCAATGGCCACCCGGGCTCCGGCGGCTCCGCGCCCCTCGAGCTGGTCAC
>JBLHWM010000179.1:0-7385 GCA_047629095.1 Planctomycetota bacterium
TTGATTACGGCTGGCCTGCTCTTTTGGGTCGTGCTGGGCATCGCCGGTGCGCAGCTTGAGCTCGGCCGCAACGGCGGCAACTTCGGCGAGATCTATAGCCTTGGCGAGATGCTTCCGGGCATGCGCCTCGAGTTCCGCACGGAGGCTCTCGGCGTACTCTACGCCTTGGTTGCCTCGAGTCTGTGGATCCTGAACTCGCTGTATTCGATCGGGTACATGCGGGCTCACCACGAGAAGGACCAGACGCGCTTCTACACCTGCTTTGGCCTGGCCATTGCGAGTGTGATCGGCATCGCCTTTGCCTCGAACATGTTCACGCTGTTCGTGTTCTACGAGGCCCTGACCATGACGACCTATCCCCTGGTCGCCCACGCCAGCACGCCCCATGCGGTGCGCTCGGCGAGGACGTACTTGGGAGTCCTGGTGACGACCTCGATCTGCTTCCTGCTGCTCGGTGTCGTGTTGACGTACAACCTGACGGGCAACCTTGACTTCTCCACGGGGGGAGTCTTTGCCGAGTCCGTTGCGGATGGCAGCATCTCGAGCCTCTATCTAGCAGTGCTCTACGGCCTGTTCATCTATGGCATTGGCAAGGCTGCGGTCATGCCAACCCACCGTTGGCTTCCCGCCGCCATGGTCGCGCCGACTCCTGTTAGCGCGCTCCTGCACGCGGTGGCTGTGGTGAAGGCGGGTGTCTTCTCCGTGGTCAAGGTGACGGTCTATCTGTTCGGCGTTGACACGCTAATGAACGAGAGCGCGACGGACTTCTTCATCTACGCTTCGTGCTTCACGATTGTGGCTGGATCCGGTGTGGCGTTCTTCCAGAACAACCTGAAGCGGCGCTTGGCTTACTCCACGATCAGCCAGCTGTCGTACATCGTGCTCGGCGCAGCTCTGTTGACCCCGGATGCGATCACCGGCGCGGGCATGCACCTTGTGATGCACGCCTGGGGCAAGATCACTTTGTTCTTCTGTGCCGGCGCCATCTATGTCGCGGCCCACAAGACGGAGATCAGCGACATGCGTGGCCTCGGCCGCAAGATGCCGTTCACCTTCGCCGCGTTCTTACTGGCGAGCCTCTCGATCATCGGCCTGCCGCCCATGGGCGGTAGCTGGAGCAAGTGGTACTTGATGCTGGGCTCCATCGATGCGGAGAAGCAGTGGATCGTCTGGGTGCTCGTGTTGAGCTCCCTACTGAACATCGGCTACCTGCTTCCGATCGCGGTCAACGCCTTCTGGGCCAAGCCACCCGCCGATGATGCTCATGCAGATCATGATGACCATGGTGAGCACGAGTCCAAGCCCGGCTTCCTGGCTAAGTATGGCCTGGAAGAAGCCCCGGCCCTCTGTGTGATCCCTCTCTGCCTAACGGCACTTGGTTCCTTCGCCCTCTTCCTCTTCCCCGATCCGATCCTTGAACTGGCTCGGATGATTGGCTCATGAGCGATCACACCAACCACGGCGGGCCGCCCCCAGGCGAGGCTCCCCGCTGGCTCGATCATCCCACGAACGTCAAGTTGATCACCAAGATCTTCTTCGGCCTGTGCGCCCTGTCTTTTGTGGCCGACGCGATCTTCTTCGTCTACCACAAGCACAGCACCTTCCAACCCGCGGAGTGGACCCCGGCTGTGGAGGGTGAGTACTTCCATCCGGAAGGCGTCCACGCATTAGAGACCACCTTCGGCTTCTATTCCGTCTACGGCTTCATCGCCATTGTGCTGCTGGTCGTGCTCTCGGTTGGTCTGCGCAAACTTGTGATGCAGCCCGAGAACTTCTACAGCCGCGACTATAACGAGCCTGCGGACGACGAGAGTGGGGACGCGCACCATGGATAATTACTGGATGCACCCGGCTCTGCCGCTATTGATCGGCGCGCTGATCCTGCCCTTCTTGACCCAGCGCCTGCGCTGTGTTGCTTTGGTGGTCTTGCCCGCCTTTGGCCTGCTCAATGTGATCGCCCTAGGTCGTACGGACGAGGCGCTGATTGCCTCGGAGATGAACTTCGCAGGTTACGTGCTCGACATTCTGCACGTGGACAAGCTGAGCCTGATGTTCGGCTACCTGTTCCACATTGCGGCGTTGATCGGTGGCATCTATGCGATGCACCTCAAGGACCGCATGCAGCACTTCACCGGGGTTGCCTATGCGGGCAGCGCCGTGGCTGCCGTTTTCGCTGGCGACCTGCTGACTCTGTTCTTGGCCTGGGAGCTCTTAGCTGTCACCAGCGTGTTCTTGGTCTGGGCTGGCAAGGGCGTCGAGGGCCGCAAGGCCGGCGGTCGCTACCTGCTTGCGCACATCATGTCCGGTCTCTTGCTTTTGATTGGCACCGCTCTGTTGGTGGTGGAGACGGGCGTCGTGCCCACTTTCGAGCACATGGAGCTCGACTCCATGGCTACCTGGCTGATCTTCTTGGCCTTCGGAATCAAAGTCGGCTTCCCGATCTTCCACACGTGGCTTGTTGACGCCTACCCCGCGTCGAGTGCCAGCGGCACCCTGTTCCTGTCGGCCTTCACCACGAAGACCGCGGTCTATTGTTTAGCGCGCGGCTTCGCGGGCGAGGACATGCTGATCTACATCGGTGCGGTGATGTGTCTCTTCCCGATCTTCTATGCGGTGATTGAGAACGACCTACGGCGCGTCTTGTCCTACTCCATGATCAACCAGATTGGCTTCATGGTTGTCGGCATTGGCATCGGCACCACCCTGTCGGTCAACGGAGCGGTGGCCCACGCCTTCGCCGACGTGATCTTCAAGGGCTTGCTCTTCATGGCCATGGGCGCTGTCTACCTGCGCGTTGGCAGCACCAAGGGCACGGAGCTCGGCGGACTGTACAAGTCCATGCCTTGGACCACGGGCTTCTGTTTAGTGGGGGCGGCTTCGATTAGCGCCTTGCCCCTCTTCAGTGGCTTCGTCACCAAGTCCATGATCATGTTTGCGGCGGCGACCTACCAGCCGATGGACCTGACTTGGCTCTGGTTCATCCTGCTGTTTGCCTCGGCGGGTGTGCTCGAACACGCGGGCATCAAGATCCCGTACTTCGCGTTCTTTGCCCACGACTCGGGCAAGCGTCCGAAGGAAGCGCCTATGGGGATGCGCGTGGCCATGGGCATCTCGTCCGTGCTGTGTATTTTGATCGGTTGCTTCCCCCAGACCTTCTACCAGCTCCTACCTGGAGACCAGCTCGGTCTCGAGGGCAAGTTTGAGTACGCGCCCTACACGCTGACTCACATTGTCACCCAGATGCAGCTGCTCTTCTTCGCTGCCGCTGCCGTCTTCGGCATGATGCTGCTGAAGAAGTACCCAGCCGAAGTGCCCTCGGTCAACGTCGACACGGACGTGATCTGGCGCAAGGTCTTGCCGGGTATCTGGAAGAAAGGCCTGCATCCGATCTTCCTTGCGGTGAGTGCTATCGAAGAGCGCTTCTTGGCCTGGGCGCCCGCCCAAGCCGTGCGCACCTTCGGCCACGGCCTGCCGCGCCTAGCGATCTTCAAGGAGTGGCCCCAGGGCTCGATCATCTTGCTGATTACGATCGTGTTGTGCGCGTACCTGGGGCTAGAGCTCTTTAGCTGACCCAGGTCATGGACCATGTGAAGCCCGGACGCAGAGCTGTTTCCGGGCTTCTGGCCTGGCAGGCGTTGCACCTTCGTGAGCGTCCTTGCTAACCTAAATCCATGCTGCGCGCACTCATCTGGTCTGGCCTAGTCCTCGGTGGCCTCGGCTTCGGTTGGCAAAGCCCCGTGCCCCTCGCATGGGCCGCGCTGCTGGTCCCGTGTGCGGGCTGGCACATGGGCTGCGGTTCCCCAGGGAACCGGCGTGGCTTCGCCGTCTTGCAGGTCGCCCTCGGATTGCTCTGCTTGCTAACCGTGGTGGGGGGCGTCTCCCTATCGGGCGCGTTCTTCGCATGGTGCGCATTGGCAGGCTTGTCCGCCCTCCCCTTTTGGCTAGCAGGACGCTTTGGAGGCACAGAATCCGCCAATCGAGGCGCCGGCGCGCTCGCCATCCTCGGTCTAGTTTTGGCTGTGATTCCCAGCGGCGCCGGGCTGCTTGACCGGGGCTGGGCCAAGCGCTCGCCAGAACTTGCGGGCTTCGCCATGGACGCTCTGCCCGCTGTATTCGTGTTGGAGTGCGCGGGCTTGGACGTCTTCCGCATGCCTATGTTCTACGACAGTGACACGACGGACTTTGTGATGGGAATCAGGCGGCCATGGGACACGCCCCTTGCGCCCCTGGTGCTGCTTGTGGTGGGATATGGACTCGTTGCTCTACCTAGAGAGTTGCCGCCAGCCAACACCTAGACCAATATGTCGATCCGCAAGTTCTTCTGCACCTTCCCCCAGTCTCTGATCCAGGAGCCGATCATCAGTCACACTCTCAATGCTGACTTCGGGGTTGTGCCCAATATTCGCGCCGCCAGCATCACCGCCCAGGTGGCCACGGTGACCGTGGAGATCGAGGGCGAACTGGACGCGATCGAGAGGTCCGTCGACTACATGCGCGAGCGTGGCGTCACGGTCGAAGAGCTAGCGGACGATCAAGAGCACCCCCTCGCCTAGGAAGAGTCCGTGAAGAACCTAGTAAGGAACCGTTGGAGCGTTGGATTTGGCCTGGTCCTGACCTGCGTGGTCGGAGCTTGCGCCTCCTTCCCCAACTTGACGGAGGGCAGCGCGTGGCCAACGCCGACCGCAGGCGCCGTGGTCAGTGAACATCCCCTCGCAACGGACGTTGGCCTAGCCGTTCTCGACGCCGGCGGCAACGCGGCCGATGCGGCCATCGCAACGGCCCTCGCCCTCGCGGTGGTCTACCCCCAAGCCGGTAACCTCGGCGGCGGCGGCTTCGCGATCGTGGTCTCCCACGACCCCGAGCTCGCGCCCATGGCCCTGGACTTCCGCGAGACCTCGCCCCTTGCGCTCACCCCCGGTGACTTCCTCAATGAAGAGGGCGTCTTCGTCTCCGGCGACTACCTCGCCTCGCCCTTGGTTGTTGGCGTACCGGGTTCCGCCGCCGGACTCTGGGCCCTACACCAAGACAGCGGCAACCTGCCCTGGACTCAACTTGTACAGCCCGCCATCGAGCTCGCCGAGGCCGGCTTCCTTGTGGACTCACACCTAGCTAGGGACCTGCGCTCTGAGAGCTCTCGGGCGCGTCTCGAAGCGGACCCCGGTTCTCGCGCCCTCTTTTATCCTGGCGGGTACCCGCTGATTGAAGGGGAGCGGCTCAAGCAGCCCGACTTAGCTCGCACCCTGAGCCGCCTGTCAGCCCGCGGTCCCGAGGGCTTCTATGAAGGCCCCGTCGCCGAGGCGATTGTGGCCTACAACAAGGCCAATGGTGGGCGTATCACCGCCACGGACCTGAGGGACTACAAGGTCCGCCGGCTGCCGGCCCTAACCGGCTGGTTCCGCGGCCGCGAGATCATCACGATGCCGCCGCCGAGTTCGGGCGGTATTGTGCTGCTGCAGGTACTCGCTGTGCTCGACGGCATGTCCCTGGACGCCGACCGCTACGCCACGCGCAATGCCGTCGTGGAAGGTACCGGCGTTGGTCTGGTGGCCGATCCCGATGCCGCCATTAGCGCCCGTGCCTTGCACTGGTGGATCGAGGCCATGCGCGCGGCCTTCGCGGACCGCGCCGAGCACATGGGCGACCCCGACTTTCACAACGTGCCGACGGAGCAGCTACTCTCGTCCGAGTGGATCGCCGCCCGGCGTATCTCGATCGGCGAGCGCGCGAACCCAGGTGTGGCCGCCTGGGTCGCAGCCCCAAGTGAGGGCGGCGGCGAGACCACGCACCTGTGCGTTCTCGACAAGGACGGCAACGCCGTCAGCCTGACCACGACCCTGAACACGAGCTTCGGCACCGGCATCATGGTGCCCGGCGCAGGGTTCCTACTTAACAACGAGCTCGACGATTTCGCCATCCAGCCGGGCGTACCGAATGCCTATGGTCTGGTGGGGAATGCCGCCAACGGTATCGAACCAGGTAAAAGGCCCCTGTCGTCCATGACGCCTACCGTGATTCGAGACTCCGGCGAGGTCGTGACGATGGTGGTGGGCAGTCCAGGTGGACCGCGCATCATTACGAGTGTGCTCGAGGTTATCCTGCGCGTACTCGTCCACGGCCAGAGCCTGGAGGCTGCTATCAGTGCTCCGCGCGTTCACCAGCAGTGGAAACCCGAGCGCACGGATCTTGAGCCAGGTTGGGCATCGGGTGCGATCGACGCCCTCGAGGGGCGTGGCCACGAGATTCGCGTCCGCGAATCGAAGTGGGCCAGTGTCCAGGGCATTCGGGTGAAGATTGGCGGGCGCCCCGTTGCGGTCAGCGATCCGCGCCGCGGTGGCTCGGGCGCGGTTCAGGGCGACTAAGGACAAGAGCGAACCAAGCCGATTCAGGTCACCGACCTAGGCTGGAAGACCAACATAGCTGTACTCGGCGATGGTGCCGTGGTATCCGAGCTCGACGGCGATCTGGTGGTGCGCATGGAGTCGCGACGGGGCTTCTACTGGGGCAACTTCCTGCTGCTTGCCAAGGCGCCCGAAGCCCATGAAGTGGACCGAGTGATCGAGCGCTTTCTGGGGCTCTTTCCCCGCCAAGACTTCGGGCACATCGCCATTGGCTGGCACGAGTCGAACCTCGACGCGACCAAGCCCTTCCTAGAGCGCGGCTTCCACCTAGACCACGGCCACGTCAGCAGCTCCTGGGCTGTACCCGAGGCGTTGAATGCATGTGCGGGCCTGGAGGTCGCTGAAGCACATTCCAGTGCGGACGGGGAGGCGACGATCCAGCTGGCCCTTGCAGATCGCGAGCCGGCCCACAAGGCGGAGCCCTTCGAGCGCTTTGTGCGCAAGCAAGTGGAGACGCGGCGGCGACAAGTCAGCACGGGCCAACTGAAGTGGTTCGTAGCGCGCCTCGAAGGCCAGGTGGTCGGCAGCATGGGGCTGTTTCTCCAGGACGTGGTCACCCATGCGGACTCTCGAGGCTGCGGCGTCTGCAGTACGCTCTTGGCGGAGGTCTACCGGCGCGGGCTGGAGGAACTTGGTGCCACAACCTTGGTGCTGCTTGCGGACGTGGGTGGGCCAGCCTGGCGCATCTACGAAGCCCACGGGTTCCGCGCCACGGAAGCGGTCTGTGGTGTTTGGATGCCGCCGAAGCTCTAGCAGCCCGCCAGAAAAACACCTAGATCCCATCTCGGCCCTCATAGACCGCCTTGCTGCGTTGGCAAATCACCCGTGTAGCTACAACTACGCGGGCCATCTGCCGCCTTGCAAAGCGACCTGTGATGGCCAATCTGGAAACGGCTGTTTCTCAACAGGCTGCTAGGCGTTTCTACAGCGCCACCGCTTGCGTCGAGCGGGATGCTTAACGCAAGAAGGGGCGCCGCGAGAAAACTC
>JBLHWM010000180.1:0-7383 GCA_047629095.1 Planctomycetota bacterium
AGCCATGGAATCAAGCCCCGGGCTTGGGTTCCGGGCTTGTCAGCTGGGCAAAGCGGTGCCCAAAGCTAACCCCGGTAACTTCGAATCCCCATCCCACGAGCCGTTGCGATCCCTAGAAGGCGTCTCCAGACGCAGCAGGGTGGAGGAGCCCTTGGGGACGGCCCCCCAATCGCTCAATCCTCCCAATCCCCCAGGCCGTCCGGGCTCCGGAATCCTGCTGCGACTGGAGTCGCCGGACGCCCAACCCTCCCCCCGCGCGCAGCGCCCAGCCTCCCCCCGCGCGCAGCGCCCAGCCTCCCCCCGCGCGCAGCGCCCAGCCTCCCCCCGCGCGCAGCGCCCAACCTCCCCCCGCGAGCAGCGCCCCCCTACCCCCTACCCCCTACCAAGGCAAACTCCACACATTGCCTCCCCGCCCTTCGACTTCCCTATAAGGAGCCTGTAGAATCAGAATGATCTGTCGGCACAAATTGGAGGACAACCTTCAAGGCGTCGATTCGGCGACTACGCCCAGTTTTCAGCAGCTTTTGACCCACTAACGCCATGCGTTTCAAGACCCTAACCGCTTCCACTTCCATCCTCGGCCTCATCGCCCTCGCAGGTGGCCTCACGGCTTGCCAGAGCAATGTGCTGACTCCGCCGCCGCGCATGAATGTGCCGGCTCTCAGGAGCCACGCCGTACCTAGCTTGCCAGTGGATGTGGAGCACTACTCGATTGACCTTGTGCTCGACCCGGTGGCTCGTGCGATCCAGGCGACTTGCAAGCTGCGCTTTACTGCGGGCATGGGCGAGCTGAACACGGTGGCCTTGAGCTTGGAAGGACTGCGGGTGCACTCGGTGCACGACGCGACCGGTCGCGAGCTGGCGTTTTTTCAAGAGAGCGGCACCCTGAACATCGTGCTGGCCCAGATGATCTCGGCCGGTGAGTTCGGCGAGCTGACGGTCTCCTACGGTGGCACACCGAAGAAGGGACTCTGGTTTGTGCGCGAGCGCAATGGCGTGCCGACCCAGGTCTTTACCCAGGGCGAGTGCGAGGATGCCCGCTGGTGGTTCCCCTGTGTGGATGTCCCCGCGGACCGCGCCACCTCGCAAGTTAGCGTGACCATGCCCGCGGGCTGGACCTCCGTTGCCGCAGGCGAGCTGATCGATCAAGAAGTGAGCACCAGCGCGGTGACGGACACTTGGCTTATGAGCGTGCCGCACCCGACCTACCTGACCACCCTGGTGGCCGGCGAGTTCACGACCATCGAAGACGAGTGGGACGGCGTGCCGCTCTCGTACCTCGCGGCGCCTGAATACAGCCAGTACCTCGAGGCCGGCCTCTCGGAGACCCCGGCGGTGCTCGGCTTCATGTCCGATGTGACGGGACTGCGCTACCCCTACGCCAAGTACTCCCAAGCTTGCGTCGACGGCTTCCCCTTCGGCGGCATGGAGAACATCTCGGCAACGACCTTGACCGCTACGACCCTGCGGGATCACCGCGGGCTCTTGGACGGCGACTCCGTCGGTTTGGTTGCCCACGAGGCCGCCCACCAGTGGTTCGGCGACCTGTTGACCTGTAACAGTTGGGACCACATCTGGTTGAACGAAGGCTTTGCGACCTACATGACTCTGCTCTACTTTGAGTCGAGCCGCGGCGACGATGAGTTCCGCATGCGCTGGTACGACACTATGCTCGGCTACCTCGGCTCGGACGTCGGAAAAGATCGCCGTCCGACCGTGCACAACGTGTACCGGGATCCCATCGACCTATTCTTCGGCGGCCAGACCTATGGTGGCGGGGCCGTGCGCTTGCACTACCTGCGCTTCATCCTTGGCGACGCCGCCTTCTATGAAGGTGTGCGCACCTACGTCGCCGACAACCAAGGCCGCGGCGTGACCACAACGGACTTGCAGCTGGCCATGGAGAAGGCCTCGGGCCAGAAGCTGGACACCTTCTTCGACCAATGGCTCTTGGCCGAGGGCTTCCCCGAGCTCTCCGTCAGCTGGAAGTACGACAGCGAAGCTGGCCTAGTGAACCTGACCGTCGAGCAGAAGCAGGACAGCCGCGGTGGCACCCCCGCGGTCTTCCGCCTGCCCGTAGACGTCGAGCTTCGCGCGACTAAAGGCAGCGTAATCCACCGCTTAGAGATCACCGAGCGCAAGCAGACCTTCCAACTGGCTTCGGACGAGATGCCGACCTGGTTGTGGTTCGACGAGGGTGGCTGGATGCCCGCGCAGATCGACCGCAAGAAGAAGGTCGGCGAGTGGCTCGCCATCGCCGCGAGCCAAGACGATGCGATCGCGCGCCGTATCGCCGTGGATGTGCTCGGCCGTCAGTTCGGCAATGGGCTCACGGACGAGCAAGCGAATTTCGTTCACGCAGAGCTGGTCAACCGCATGCGCCAAGACTCCAGTAGCTGGGTCCGCAAGGAGGCCGCCACTGCGATCGGTCGCGGGCGTACTGCCGAAGGCCGACTGCGCCTAATGACCGCTGCCAACAGTGACGAGAGTAGCCACGTGCGGAAAGCCGCCTTCGCTGCCCTGGCCACCTACGGCGTGAACCTCGAGACGGCCGCCTTCGCCCGCGCTCAGTACGATGTCGGCTACAGCTGGAAGACCAAGGCCGCCGCGGCCAATCTCCTGGCAGCCTCCGATCCCAAGGGCATCTTTCAGTGGCTTGTGCGCGAGCTCTTCAACGCGGACTCTCCCCACGAGGTCCTGCGGTCCGACCTGCTACGGCTGATGGCCACCCTGGACAATTCCCGGGTCATCTCACAGCTCACCCAGTGGGCTACGGACACCTCGGCTGGACCGGGCGCCCGCACGGCGGCCGTGAAAGGCCTGGCCAAGGTTGGCCAGCTGGACCGGGATGCGCGCGCAGTGCTGATCGAGATGCTTGGCGAGAAGGACTTTCGTCTGCGCGGCGCCGTTGTGCGCGGCCTGGCTGAATTCAAGGATTCGGCCTCGCGCACGGCACTTCAGCGCTTCTACTCCAACTCGGTGTTCCCCCGGGAGAAGCGAGCGATCGAAGCCGCCTTCGGCAAATAGCCGATGGCCTGGATTCGACTCGTTTCGGATGAGCAGGCCACGGGGCGACTCGCCAAGACCTATCGCTCCGCCATCGAGAGGGCGGGGCGGGTCTTTGGCATCGTCCGCGCAATGAGCCCGGCGCCGGCCGTGCTGGATGCGTCGATGCAGTTCTACAGCCGGCTGATGTTTGCCAAGCAAGGCCTGACCCGCCGCCAACGCGAGATGATCGCGGTCGTGGTGAGCTCGGCCAACGATTGCCACTACTGAATCCAGGCGCACCAAACAGACCTCCGTGTTGAGGTTCTGGCAGAGCTGCCGGGCTTCCAGTTTCGCGGCGCCGCCGGCGAGCTGGGCATGGGGGCCTTCCTCGAGCAACTCGCCGAGGACTGGACCGCCGCCGAGCTCGGAGCCGCGGATGCGGAACTCTGTGCCTACGCGGAGAAGCTTACCTTGAGCCCCGCCGAGATGACCGAGTCCGACGTCGCGGATTTGCGCGCTCTGGGCTTCGACGATGTGGCCATCCACGACGCGATCCAGGTCATCGCCTACTTCAACTACATCAACCGCATTGCCGATGGGGTGCACGTCGACCTCGAGCCGGAGATGAGCCCCTACCCCGACCATGACACCTAAACCGCTCGCACGAGGCTTCGCCTATCTGCTCGCGATCTCGCTGTTCGGAAGCGCAAGGGAGCTGGGGACGGGCTGCGTCGTGCTGGCGGGTATCGCCGGTGCCGCGCCGGCCTTCGCCTATTTGACGGGCGGCAGCCGCGAGCACAAGTCGCTAGGCGTTTGGTTGATTGCGCTCGGTGCGATCTTCGCGACTCCGCTCGTGCCCACGATCCTGGGTGTCGACGGCTTCTACCTCTCCGTTGCCCTGCTGCACGGAGTGTTGATCCAGCTGGCTTTTCGCGGCGAGCTTCGCGTCACGCCCGGGGCGGCCAATCTGCGGATTCGAGTCTCTCGGGCCCTGCTATTCGCCACTGGTGCTTGGGTCCTCGGGTCGGCCCTGCGAGGCTACTTCGCGTACCTGCCCCTGAGCCCGCCGGCTTGGATGCCAGGCTTCGGTGATGTCAATGCCCTTGCGATGGGGGACATGACGGCGGCCAACCATCCACTGATGGCTGGCTTCCTGCGCTTCCTCATGGTGGTGTTTGCCTGGGCCGGTTTTGAGCTAACTCTACGAGCGCGGCTCGCCAGGGGGGCGGTCACGACTAGCGAAGATGGCGCTTGGATTCCGAGCGTTGGCTCACGTCTCGGCAGATCCCTAACTTGGGCCATTGTTGTCGGCTTTGGTTTGAGTTGCATCGAGTTTGTCGTGGCATCCGTTTGGCGCGGTGACTCCTCGGTCTGGGCGCGCTTGGCGGCGGGCCTTGGCCGCAACTACCGTCCGATGCTCGACCACAACGCACTGGGCACGGTCCTAGTCTTGATCCTGCCGATGGTGCTGCTTGCGGCGCTCTTGGGAGTGCGCCGCACACTTGGAAGAGGACCCGAAGGACTGGGCACGGAGTCAGCTAGCGGTCTCCAACGCCTGTGGTCGCTTATGCCAGCCGTGGCCGGCGTGCTTGGCGTCGGGCTGTTGATGACCTCGCGCTCGAAGTCCGCATTGGCGGGCTTCGGACTGGCCATCTTCGTCTTTGGCGGGGCCCAAGCCCTGCAGTGGGGAGGTAAGACCAAGCGCACTTTCCTTGGCCTTGTCGCCGCGGGCGCGCTGCTTCTGATCGGCCTGAACTTCGCTCCGGACTCCGCCATCGAGAAGCTGTCGCGGTCACGCTACGGCCACGATCTGATTCGCATTGCGCACTTGGACGCAGCCTCGGACTACATCGAAGCCAACCGGCGCACAGTCTGGGACTACGCCAGTGCCGTGGGCAAGCAGCACCCGCTAGTTGGCGTTGGCATCGGTCGACTCCCCCTATTGATGGCCAGCGTCCACGATCCGGAGCTTGCTGCCCCCTTCAATCCGCTTCACGAGAACGCCCACAGCCAGTTCGTACAGATTGAGACCGAGGAGGGCATGCTCGGGCTCGCGCTCTTCCTTGTCCTGATCGGCATGGCCCTCGGCGGCGCCCGGATCCGGGGCCAAGGCTTGGGCCAACCGGCAGAGGCCCCCTGGCGCCTAGCCGGCGTCGCAGGCCTAGCGGGCGCAAGCCTGAGCCTAGCGGCTGGGCACGCCCTGTTGTTACCAAGCGCAGGCGCGCTCTTCGCGGGCATGGTCGGCTGGCTCCTGGCAGGCCCGTCCGGGACTCCCGTCCCAAGCCCCGCAGCTGCTCCATCCAAAGGCGCCGCCCTGCAGCCCTACTTCGCTGCGGGCCTGGCATTCGCCATCGCCTTCCTGCCGCTCTATGCCCCGGGCGGTCGCAAACCCCAAGCACTCAGCGCCACGACAGCTGGCTGTTATCCCTGGGAGTTCAACCGGGGCAGCGCGCCCGACCGTGCCCGCGCCCTCTCCGATGACGCGCGCTGGTTCGAAGTCTGGGGCGCTGGCGACGTGATGAAGATTCCGGTCCGCGATGTTCGCGATCCACGCTTCGAAGGCCGGCATCAGCTCACCTTGCGCGTGACTCCCGCGTTCCCGAGCAGCATGGAAGTGGCAACATCTACCGACGGGAACTTAGATGCCGGTGATGGCCAATCTGTCACCATCGAATACTCGCTGCCTCACAATGACCTCGCCGACCTAGCCGCCGATCCAACGGCCCAGCCGAATCCAACCGGCTACCTCAAGGTCCAAGCTCCTCCAGGCGTGCAGCCCGGCGACCTAGTCGAGATGCACCTCACCTCGGACAAGAACTTCAACGGCAGCAGGCTCTTTAGCATCGACCACCGCCAGATCGCACTGCGCATGTGGCCGCCGTTCTACCAGTAGGATGGCCCCGATTCCGCCCGACGGGGTGCATGGCAAACTGCCTCGCGCAGTGCACTGCCGTCGTATCTAGGCGAGTCCCGAAGACCTCCCGATTCAGGTCTTGGCAATCCGGGGAGGTCGCGTCTGATGGCTAACGCACATCTCGACTTACCTTGAGCTCGTAGCCCGCCCTCATCATGAAACTTGCCGCTCTCTATGCCGCCGTTCCCCTAGGGCTGCTTCCCTAGGTCAGCTTGGCATCTAGCGCGGCGTCGCGTTCAGCTTCTTGAGCGAGGCGTTGGCCAGGGAGAAGGTCGGGTCGAGGGCGATGGCAATCTCGTATTCGCGCTGGGCCCTGGTGCGGTCGCCAAGCTTGATGTGGAACTTGGCGAGCCAGAAGTGGGCGATGGTGCGGGACTGCATGGGGGAGTTGTCTGCGTCGAGCAGGTCGGCCACGCGCTGTAGCTTAGCGAGGCCCGTGCGGATCCAGGTCTCGCGCTCGGCATCCGTCATGCCCGCCCAGTCCATGAGGTAGAGCTTGCGGTGCTGGTCGAGCAGGAACTGGTAGTTGTCGTCGTAGGTCTTGCGGGTGAAGACCATGTGGAAGTTCGTGATACGGTCCCACTCGTTTTGGAGGTGCTGTTTAGCCGTGGGGTGGGTGGACAGGTCCGTGTTGACCATGCCGAGGGGCGAGCCGGGGTAGCTGTAGTAGAACTTGGACCAGGGCTGCACGGCGCCCAAGCCGGCGGCTAGGACGCTCCAGACAGCAGGTGCCCAGAACCAGGCCATGGCGCGCTTGGTCGCTGCGGGGGACTGTCCGCGGAGCCACAGGGCGGGCAGCAGGAAGAGGCTCGGGGCAAAGACCGTGAACCAGCGCATGCCGAAGGACGAGCCGCCGAAGTTGCGGGACGAGATCAGGTAGTAGAGCGTGATGCAGATGGCGGCTAGGCTGGTGGCGAGCAGCAGGCTGGCGGCCGTTCCGGATGCGGCGGCGCTCTTCTGACGAGCCGCGCGCAGCAGGGCGAAGGCGCCAAGCACCCAAGCCCAAAGCACGACAGGGTGGTGGCTAAACAGGCCGCTGCCGCCGAACAGGGCGCCCCAGGTGTAGGCCAGGAAGCTGCCGTCGGGGCCGGAGTCGCCGCTACCGGTCAGGCTCATTAGCAGGAACGGGCTCATGGAGTATTCGAAGCCCTCCAAGTGCAAGCCCAAGGGCATGAGGTCGCCGGCGATGGAGTAGTTGATGCCGAAGTGCAGGGCGAGCACGGGCAAGGCGGCTAGGCCGTAGCGCAGAACGGCGCCCAGGCCGGTTAGCCCGATGGGCCTGTCCTGGGAGGTTGCGCTTAGAAGATGCGGCCAGGCAATCGGCAGCACCAAGGCGATGGCGAAGAAGACGGCTGTCAAGTCCGTCGTCGTGGCGAGACTGAGCAGCACGCCGGCCAGTGCTAAGCGCCGCTGGGATACCGCCCACAAGCCGATCATCACGAGGCCTGCGGCAAGGCCGTGTTGGTTCAACACTAGGGAGT
>JBLHWM010000181.1:0-7372 GCA_047629095.1 Planctomycetota bacterium
CACCCGGGCTAGTCCGCAGGCTCGCAATCCTCGCAACCCCCAAAGAACACTGCCCATCACCCCGGGATGTGCGCCCAAGTTTATCGGCTGGGGCCTTGGCTGCCCGGGCTGCCTGTTCGCGACGATCGCGGTACCGGTCGCACCCTATCCCATCCTCGGTGGGCTTGGCTTCCTCAGCTCCTAGGCTGCGGTGCTACTCGGGACCCTCGACTGAGCCACTAGACCGCCGCAGCAATAGCGGCCGATCTAGAAAAGCAAAGAGCGCCGCCTTCCCATCGGGAAAGGCGGCGCTCTTGCGTGGCAAGGCTAGCTAGCTGATCACGGTGTCAAGCGCGTCATCATGCGCGGGAAGGGGATCGTCTCGCGCACGTGCTCGACGCCGGCGATCCAACCCACAAAGCGCTCGAGGCCCAGGCCAAAGCCGCCGTGGGGAACCGAGCCGAACTTGCGCAGGTCCATGTACCAACTGAAGGCGTCCATGGGCAGCTCGTGCTCGAGGATGCGCTGCTTGAGCACGTCCGCGTCCTCTTCGCGTTGGCTGCCACCGATGATCTCCCCCACTCCCTCGGAGCCGAGGATGTCGACGCACAAGGCCTTGGTGCCGGACTCGTCGCGCTTCATGTAGAAGGACTTGAAGTCGGCGGGATAGTGGGTCACGACCGTGGGCTGGTCGTGCATCTCCGAGAGAATCGTCTCGTCCTTGGCACCGAAGTCTTCGCCGTAGACGAAGTCAGAGTCCGGGTGCTCGTCGAGGATCTTGGCGGCCTCGTCGTAGGTCAAGCGCGGGAAGTCACCCGTGATGCCCTCGAGCTTGGAGAAGTCGCGCTCAAGTGCTTCGAGCTCGACCTTGCGCGTCTCCATCACGTCCTTCACGACGTAGACGATCATATCCTCGGCCAGCTGAATCACGTCTTCGAGCTCGGCGAAGGCCATCTCGGGCTCGAGCATCCAGAACTCCGTCAGGTGCCGGCGGGTCTTGGACTTCTCGGCGCGGAAGGTCGGGCCAAAGGTAAAGATGTTGCGGTGGGCCATGGCACCGGCCTCGCCGTAGAGCTGACCGGACTGGGTCAGGTAGGCCGTCGTGTCGAAGTAAGCGACTTCGAACAGGTTCGAAGTGCCCTCGCAGGCGTTCGGCGTGAAGATCGGCGAGTCCATGTTGACGAACTCGCGCTCGGCAAAGAAGGTGCGCAGGCTGTAGATCACGCGGTCGCGGATGCGAAGCAGAGCCCACTGGCGCTTGGAGCGCAGCCATAAGTGCCGCTGGTTGTGCAGGAAATCCACGCCGTGGTCCTTGGGCGTGATCGGGTAGTCCTCGGCGGCCTGGTAGACCTTGGCGCCGGAGACCTTGATCTCGAATCCGCCGGGCGCGCGCTCGTCGGCTGCGACCTCGCCGGTGATGGCCAGGCTGGACTCTTGGCCGAGGGCACCGAGCTCGTCGAAGAGCTCGTCGCCGACGTTCTTCTTGAACGCGACGCACTGGCAGAAGCCCGTGCCGTCGCGCAGTTGGATGAAGTGCAGCTTGCCCTTGGAGCTCTTGTTGTAGAGCCAGCCCTGGAGCGTCACGGTTTGGCCGACGTGGTCGGCGAGATGGCTAATGGTGGTCTTCGTGGTCGTCATAGCTAAACGTTTGTGGTTGGCGGACTCGCGAAGGGCGAGCTTGGCCTTGGCACCTCATGAAAATAATGAAGTGGAGGTGCCGATTGGTTGGTGGCTTGTGCCTTGGTTCAGGATCGCTTTTGTAGAGCGAGCCGAGCCTAGGGAAACATGTCGTAGGCGGGCTTGATCGCGACGTCCGCGATGATCCCGTCCTGCATCAAAACGCGACCCTTGAAGTGGGCCCCGTCGCGCCGAGCCTCGATGATCACTTCGCCACTGCCCGCCTCGCTGCCCAGCTTGGTGAGTTGCTCCGCTTCCGTCACAATCTGCACGCCGCTATAGCCGAGGGCGAGCAATCGATTGACGATACGCTCCCCGAGACCCGGCTGGAGATTGGGCGGGCGCATGGATTCCGTTGCGTTCTGCTTCTCAGCGGCTGCGTGCTCCAAGGTCAAGGAGAGCTTCTCCTCAAGGCGCTTGTTCCCGTCGCGGATGTCGACGAGCACATGCTCGAGACGGCGCAGGTCGAGGTCGTCCCGGTCCTCGCGCATCTTGGTCAGCGCGCCTTGGATGTCGTCGAGTCCCTTGAGGCTGTCGAGCTTGGCCAGTGCCTCGCCATGCTTCGCGAGCATGGTCGAGATGCGGCCAAGGGAGATCAGGACGAAGACACCTAGCACCAGCACGACCGGCACGATCCACTGGGCTCCGTAGGCCGAAGTCTCCAGGGAGTTCGGGTCCGCGAGGGCGATGGGCAGATCGAACAAGCCGGGGCCCGCAATCATGAAAATGTGCTCTGTGGCTAACATGTGCGCCAAGATAACACGGATGAGGGCCTGATTTCTTGCACAGGCTGGCTCTAGAGCACAGATTGGTGCTCCCATGTCCAGAATCCTAAGCACACTCGTTGTTCTCGCCCTCTTCGGAGCGCTCTTCCTGCTGCCTGGTGCAGATCCCGCCGAGCTTGGCGCCCTGCAGATTGGCGATCTCCTCGAGGAGACCGCCCCGGTCCAAGAATCCTCCTCCACGGACGAGTACCCCCACAGCGAGCTAATCCTGCTTAGCTCAGCCACGGCTAGCGGCTCCAAGCCCGGCCAACTGCAGCTGCGGCTCGGCCAGGTCGTACTCAGTGGAGCGGACGGCGCGCCCGTGTCCGACGCGGCCAGCGCGGCGGCGCGGCGCTCGCTGATCGCAAGCCTGCGGGAGAGCTTCCCGGGCCTCGCCGCAGAGTTCACCGAGCTTCGCGATCAAGAGGACCTCGACCAAGAGCAGGCACTGCGCCTCCGCCAGCTGCAGAGCTTCGGCGCCCGCGTGAATGCCACGCCCGATGGCAAGGTCTCGCTGATCGTGGATGGTGAGCGCACGCCCGTGGCCGGTGGCATGGACTTCGAGCTCGTGGTCAGCGGCGGCGACTGGTCCGCCATCGGCGGCGAGCGCGTGCTGCACTACTCCGTCGGCGAGCGCACGAGTGACCAGCACTTCTCCGGCCTTGCCAAGACCGATTGGAATCCCCCATCGCGCTCGTCGCTCATCCCGCCGCTCATCGCCATCGCCCTGGCCGTGCTGCTGCGCAAGCCCGTGATCGCACTGGGCATCGGCGTGCTGACCGGCACCCTGCTCGTCGGCATGCACGAAGGCGCCGGCGTCTTCATGAGCATCCTCATGGCACCGATCAACTTCGTCGCCAAGTACTTCACAAGTGAGCTGCTGGACATCGACCGCCAGTACATCATCGGCTTCGTGGTCTGCATGCTCGCCATGATCGGCGTACTCTCTCGGTCCGGCGGTATCCAGGGCCTGATGGATCACATCGCCAAGTTCGCGACGACAGTGCGGCGCACCCAGATCGTCACCTGGTGCCTGGGCCTGTTGGTCTTCTTCGACGACTACACGAACACGATCATCTGCGGCGCGACCATGCGCCCCTTGACCGACCGCTTCAAGATCAGCCGCGAGAAGCTCTCCTACCTCGTGGACTCAACCGCTGCGCCCGTCGCCGGCCTGATGATCGTGTCCACCTGGATTGCGTTCGAGGTCTCGACCTTCTCCAACCAGCTGCCCGCCGCGGGACTGCTCAGCAGCGATGGCTACACGGTCTTTATCGAGACCCTGCCCTACCGCTTCTACTGCATCTTCACGATCTTCTTCGTGGGCCTGATCGTCTTCACGGGCCGCGACTTCGGTCCGATGCTGAAGGCCGAGATTCGCGCCCGCACCACCGGCCAACTGCTGCGCCCCGGCGGCCAGCCCATGGTCTCCGAAGAGGGCACTGCCCTCGAGACGGCGCCCGGCGTCAAGCCCGCAGCCTGGCGCGCGCTCGTCCCGCTGCTCGTCTTCCTCGGCGTGACCATGTACGTGATCATGGAGACCGGCGGCGCCTTCAGCGGCTCGATCGACAACCTGTGGTCGGTGCAAGGCCTCAAGGACATGCTTGGCAACGCCGCCACTTCCAAGGCACTCTTCCAAGGGTCCCTGATCGGTTTGATCCTGGCGAGCGTCGTCTCCCTGACCGCCGGCCTGACGGACGAGATCCCCAAGGCCGCCTGGACCACCCTGCGCTCGATGGGCGTGGCGATTGTCATCCTGTACTTGGCCTGGATGGTGGCCGCCGTCTGCTCCGACCTGGGCACGGCACCTTACCTCACGGCTCTGCTCGGCGAATCGATGCCGCCGTTCCTGCTGCCCACGGTCCTGTTCCTGCTGGCGGGCCTCGTGTCCTTCGCCACGGGCACATCTTGGGGCACCATGGGCATCCTGCTGCCCCTGGTGGTCGGGCTGTCCTACACCATCGGCGAGGGATCGGACATCGGTGGCTACTTCATGATGGTCATGTCCATCGGCGCGGTGCTCGAAGGCTCGATCTTCGGGGACCACTGCTCGCCGATCTCCGACACGACCGTGCTGTCGTCCGTGGCCTGTGCCGCCGACCACGTGGACCACGTGCGCACCCAGGCGCCCTACGCGGCAGTCACGATGGGCATGGGGCTGATCATCGGCTACCTGCCCTGTGCGGCCTTTGGCATGAGCCCGTACATCGGCCTTGTGCTCGGCATGGTATTTCTGACGGTAATCATCTTGGTCTTCGGCAAAAAGGCCGATGAAGTGACTGTCCAGTAGCTCGCGCCAAACCGCCCTCGACCGCCCCGAATTCCCCCCCCCAGTGACCTCCTCCCAAGTCCCAGACTCAGCCCCGCTCGACGAGTCGGGTTCGATGATGCGCCGCATGATCGTGGGCGTGCTGTTCGGCGTGCTCGTGTACGCCGGCATCGTGCTCTGGCTCGATGCGGGAGCCATCTGGGAGGCCCTGGAGAACTTTGCCTGGTGGATCCTGCCCGCCGCCTGCGGCCTGTCCTTCGCCAACTACGCCCTGCGCTTCTTGAAGTGGGAGCGCTACCGCAAGCTGCTCAACATCGAGCTCGAGCTCAAGACCTCCTTCGTGATCTACCTGTCGGGTCTGTCCATGGGCGTGACACCGGGCAAGATGGGCGAGGTCTTCAAGTCCTGGCTGATCAAGCGCGTCAACGGTACGCCGATCCACAAGAGCGCCCCCATCGTTGTGGCCGAGCGCATCACGGATCTCTTCGGCTTCTTGATCCTCGTCGGCGCCGGCGGCCTGGTGAGCCAACCCGACTACTGGCCTTTGTTCCTGGCTACCCTAGTGCTCTGCTTCCTTGGCGCATTCCTCTGCGGATCGCCCAAGGCCGCGAGCTTCGCCATTGGCATCGTGTCAAAGCTGCCAAAGGGCGAGCGCATCGCACCCAAGCTCGAGGTCGCCTTCGAGAGCGCGCGGGTGCTGCTCGCGCCAAAAGAGATCATCTTCCCCACGCTCCTGTCCGCCGTCTCCTGGGGCCTCGAGTGCCTAGCCTTCCTGCTAATCGCCCGCAACCTCGCACCGGAAGGCGCGGAGATCAGCCTCGCCTTCTGCGTCTTCGCCTACGCCATCAGCGCAGTGGCAGGCGCCATCGCCATCATCGCTCCCGGTGGACTCGGCGTCACCGAAGGCCTACTCGGTTCACTCACACGCCAAGCCTACGAGCCCTCGCTCATGCACCTCGGTGCGGAAGCCGCGCTCGTCACTGCCCGTACCAAGGCCGCCGGCGCCGTGATCCTCACACGTGTAGCCACCCTATGGTTCGGAGTCGCCGTCGGCCTAGTGGCCACGGCAATCTTCAAGCGCATGAAGCGCTAGAGGGCACCTGACTCCGTATCACCGCTTGGTCATTTTCGCCTTAGGACTTTGGCCCGGTCGTAGCAGGACTGCGCCTCAACGCTGTGCCCCTCCCTAAGGAACAGACCCGCGGCACAGTTCAGGAAGAAGCCCTTGTCGTAGTCCGTCTCTGCGACCGCAGATAAAACGAGGTAAGCCGCTATGCCAGCCTGTATGCCATGGGTACTGCCAACACTCCCCGCCCACTGATCTGCATAGGCTGTGTAGTGATCCCTGAACTCACCATCCGAGTAGCCGATGAAATCTAGAAGCTCAAAGAACGAGATGGGCTCTCCTTCCAACGTGACCGCATAGATCGCATCGGGCCCTCCAATCCCCCAATACGCCTTGGGGGTGAAGCCCCTCCCGAAGTAGCCAAGGGTGCATCCAGCTACAAAAATGAGCGCCACACGCAAGCGGCCGATCGTCCGGTTGGTTGTCATTTCTGTTCGAGTTGAGCGGGCCGGCCAATGTAGATGCCGCCGTAGCTCTCGATTCCGTGGAGCCAGGGTAGTGCCTGGGATGGGAGAGTCGGTGGGGTATTCGGGTAGCGTAGGATCCAGCGGTTGAGCTTGAAACTGTACATTAGGTCTAGAGTGAGCTCCTTGGTCTCCTCCTTCATTGGCACCGACGACAGAGCCTCAAGCGCGCCCAGCGCTAGCTGGTCGTGACTTTGATCCAGGGTGACTAAGACCCCGTTCGGTGAGGCCACCTGCTCAAGCTGGAAATCTACATCCGGCTGATTTGCGTCATAGGCTGCTCGTAGGTTCTTTCGGCCTCCCATGCGGCCTCCAAAGCGTCCGCCAGCAAAGCCGCTGGGGTGCCAGTAGCGATAACCCTCGGGCTCAAGGGGCAGCTCCCCAGGAATACCGGACACCGCGGAGCGACTGCTCCAACTTAATGAGATCGCAACCCTTCCTACCAGATACGGCTCAGTAGGCCGCTGCTCGATGGAGACGACCCTTGGTGCCTGGTACCGATACAGCTGTTCGACCGCCACAAGGAAAGTGTCGGTCCACTGGGTTACTACCGCTTGCTCATCAAGTCCGGGCCTCCAGAAACCCGCATGTTCTGCGCCGGGTACATCCCGCAGAATCGGCTCCTTGGACAAGGCGTACCAATCCTCGCTGGGATACGTCTCACCGAGGCTATCCCCGGGAACGATATAGACCACTCGGTCGAGGGATTGCGTTCCCAGGTAGATCTTGCCGTCTTCCTGCTCGGCCACCTGGTTCGCATTTCCGACAAGCGTCTCCATGGCATCGAGGATGTCACGCTCAAACATGGCGTCCTGCTCTGCGGCCAACTTGTGCTCCACCGAGAGACGCGCGACTTCGACCTTGCGGCGAGCCGCTTCGACCTTGGCGACCTCGGCAGCGATCTTGAAAGCGATATCCGCATCAATCTTGAGTTGCTCGTAGGCGGTGAGTTGCTTGCCAGGATCGCCGTTCCAAACGGCAGTTGCCACAGTGGCGCCCTGATCCCTTGCCTTGCTCGCTTCGGTAGCTTCCTCACTAATGGCGCAACTGAACAAGGTCGAGGCGGCGAGCAGGAAGGCGGCGAGCAGGTGCG
>JBLHWM010000182.1:0-7278 GCA_047629095.1 Planctomycetota bacterium
ACCAGCTGCAGTCGCATCGTCGAGTTCATGGACCAGCGCATCGAAGACCTGCAGATGGAGATCGCTCGAAGCCATGGCTTCGAGCTGACTCACCACGATCTACGTCTCATGGGGACCTGTAAGTCTTGCCGCCGCAAGGCGAAGTGAGTCGCTACTAGCTCCAGCCTAGACCGAGCAGCGCTGCCCAAATGACGCTCTTGCGCCCCTTGGGTTAGCGTCGTTGTCCGAGGTCGTCGACGATCTTGTTGAGCACCATCTTGGCGACGTCGTTGTCGGCAGACAGGAAGCGGCTTGCCTTGACGCGAATCAGGCTGCGGTTCATGTCGTAGGCTTCGACGTTGACCTCGACATTGGCTCCGGCTACTTCGGCTTCGATGCGGCGTGGGTAGTCCGTGGTCTCGATGCCATCCTCGGCCTTACTCAGCATGGTCTCCTGGGCGCTCGCCCAGGTTGTGTCCACGTCGAAGAGAACGATGCTGGTGTGGACGTTGCCGGGCAGGACCTCTTGGCTCACGACGTAGCCAGCCGCCCCGCCGGCAATGAGCAGACAAGAGGGCAGAGCTAGAACGCAGGTGAGGGCGAGAGCGAGGGTGTTGAACTTGATCATGGTAAGAATGGGGGTGGTTAGACAGAGACCATGGAGCCCTTCGCCACGTCGACAAGACGCTGGAAGAATCCGGCGCCTTCGCCTTCGTTGCGCGCTGCCATGCGAGTCCACTGGGGGTGATTCCAGGGCAAGAGGTTCCGCTCGGGGTGGGGCATGAGGCCGAGGACGCGGCCGGTGGGATCGCAGATGCCCGCGATCTCTTCCACGGCGCCATTGGGGCACTCGGGGTAGCCGGGGGCACTTCCGTCGGGATTGACGTAGCGCAGTGCGACCTGACCATTCGCCTTGAGGGCGGCCAGGCTCTCACCGTCACGGCAGACGAAACGACCCTCGGCATGGGCCACGGGGACGGGCCAGATCTCGCCGGGGACGAGCCAGGGGCAGGCGCTCTCTTCCGAGCGCAGGTTCACCCAGCGCGCCTCGAACTTCATGGACGCGTTGTCGTACAGGGCGACCTTGCGCTCGGTGCGCTTGCCGACGCTGCCGTCGAGCAGGCCAGTCTCGACCAGCACCTGGAAGCCGTTGCAGATGCCGAGCACCAAGCCGCCGCGGTCGACGAAGTTGACCAGCTCTTTGGAGAGGTTGTGGACCAGCTCGGCCGCGAAGATGCGGCCCGCGGCCACGTCGTCGCCGAAGCTAAAGCCACCGGGAATCACGAGGATGCCGTAGTCGTCGAAGCGACCCGGTTCGGCGATCATCTTGGACAGGTGGAACAGGTCCGTGGGGGCGCCGGCGCCTTCTAGGGCACGGACCGTCTCGGCGTCACAGTTGATACCGGCGGTGCGAAGAACAAGTGCTTTGGGTGAAGTCATAGTCTTGGTGAGGGGCTAGCCCGCGAAGCCGCCCTTGTGGGCGCTGCGCAGTTCTTCGATGTCGAGTTCGATGCAGTCCGGAGCCGTCTTTCCGCGAATCGTCAAGCGAGTGCCCGCAGTCACTTCGCCAATGGGGCGAGCGATGTCGCCAAGCCCCGCGTCCGTGAAGCGCCGCTCGAAAGCCTCGGCATGGTTAGCCGTGACCTCTACTAAGAAGCGCGTGCAGGACTCCGAGAACAGCAGCACGGCGTCCTCGTCATGGGCGTCGGTCCAGCCTTCAGGATCGTGCAGGTGGGACAGGTGCAGGTCCATGCCAAGGCCGCCACCGAAGGCCATCTCGGCCGCGGCTGCGGCGAGGCCACCTTCGGACAGGTCGTGGCAAGATGAGACCTGGCCCGCTGCGATTGCAGCGTGCATGGTCTTCATCACCAAGGGCGCCTTTTTGAGGTCCGGGGTCGGAACGCGTCCGCCGTCCAGGCCAAGGTGGTGGAAGTAATGGGACGCGCCCATTTCTTGCTTGGTGTCGCCCACAAGGTAGATGCGGTTGCCCGGACTCTTCGCGTCCATGGTCACGCAGTTGGCCACATCGGGCACCACGGACATAGCGGAGAGAAGCAGGGTCGGCGGGATGACGATCGTCTCATTCCCAACCCGGAACTCATTGTTCAGGCTGTCCTTGCCGGAGATGAACGGCGTGCCGAAAGCCATCGCCGCGTCGTAGCAGGCCTTCGATGCCAGAACCAGGGAACCAAGGTTCTCCGGCTTGGCGCAGTTGCCCCAGGAGAAGTTGTCCAGGATCGCGGTGTGCTCGGGATCGCCGCCCACGGCAACTACGTTGCGCAGGGCCTCGTCAATCACAGCGCCCGCCATGGCGTAGGGGTCGAGCAGACCCATGCGCGGGTTCGCGCCACAGCCAATCGCCACGCCCTTCTTGGACTGCGGTAGGGGCTTGATGACCGAGCCGTTGCCGGGCGCGTCCGAGTGCACGCCGACCAGCGGCTTGATCACGGTGTTGCCCTGGACCTCGTGGTCGTACTGGCGGATGATCCACTCTTTGCTGCGCACGTCCGGCGCGGCCATGATGCCGAGCAAGGCGGAGTTGTAGGTCGCGCCGTGGTCCTTGGGTGCCGGGCACCCAGGGTCTGCGGCTGTGGGGGGATTCCAGACCGCATGGCGCAGGTAGCGCGGCGTGCCGTCGTGTAGGAAGCCCATCTCGATGTCGCAGATGATCTCCCCGGCGTCGCGCACCACTAGGCGCTTGGTGTCGTTGAAGGTGCCGATCACCGTGGCGGCAACGTCTTCGGTTGCGCACAGGTCGAGCAGCTCTTGGAGCTTCTCTTCCGGTACCGCAAGCACCATGCGCTCTTGGGCCTCGGAGATCCAGATCTCGTGGGAGGCCAGTCCCGGGTACTTGAGCGGCACCTTGGACAGGTCGACGTCCACGCCGCCCTCTTCGCCCATCTCGCCAACGGCGGAGGACAGGCCGCCCGCGCCGCAGTCCGTGACCGCGCGGAACAGGCCGCGGTCGCGCGCCTGCAGCATGGCGTCGAGTACGCGCTTCTCTTCGATCGGGTTGCCAATCTGCACGCTGGATGCGGAGTCCTCTTCCGAGTCCTCGGTCAGCTCGATCGAGCTAAACGTCGCCCCGTGGATGCCATCGCGCCCAACGGCGCCGCCGAGGGTGACCACCAGGTCGCCGGGCTCGATCGTCTTATGCGCAAATTCACGCTTGGCCAGGCCGACGGTTCCCGCGTAGACGAGCGGGTTGCCGACGTACCGGTCGTCGAACCAGAGCCCGCCCGAAACGGTGGGGATGCCCATGCGGTTGCCGTAGTCGCGCACGCCGCCAACGACGCCGCGCAAAATGCGGCGGGGATGCATGCAGCCCTTGGGCAGATCTTCCATCGGCATGTCCGGCATGCCCACGAAGAACGCGTTCGTGTTTGCGATCGGACGAGCGCCGAGGCCAACCCCGAGGATGTCCCGGATCACGCCGCCGATGCCCGTGCCCGCACCGCCGTAGGGATCGATGGCGCTAGGGTGGTTGTGAGTCTCGACCTTGAACGAGATGTCGTAGCCCGCGTCGAACTCAATGATGCCCGCGTTGTCGTGGAACACACTGACGCACCAGGGCACGTCGAGCTCTTCCGTGGCGCGCTTGATGGTCGACTTCAACAGGTTGTCGATGCGCTCGGTGGGGCTGCCCTCTTTCGAGTGGTCCACAAAGTCGATCAGTCCCGCGAAGGTCTTGTGCTTACAGTGCTCGCTCCAAGTCTGAGCCAGGGTCTCAAGCTCACAGGCGGAAGGCTCGCGGCCCTCGCTCTTGTAGAACTTTTGGATCTCCTGCATCTCGAGCAGAGTGAGCGACAGCTCACCCTTCACGCTGAGCTCTTCGAGGCTGGCATCGTCGAGGCCAAGCAGGTTGACCTCCACGCGGCCGCGGCCCTCACCGTGGCCCTTGGGCACGCCGAAAGGAAGGTCTTCCCGGTCGATGCGCAGGGTGTCGATGGTGACGTTGGCCAAGGTGCGACGGCAGATGCTCTCGAGCTCGTCCGTGGGGACCTCGCCCTTCATCTCAAAGATGCGAAAGGTCTGGGTCTCGAGGTTCTCGTCGCCGCGGCCCGTGCGCTGGATGATGCGCTTGACGCTCTCGGCGATGGGATCCATGACCCCGGGCTTAGGGGCGACCAGCACGCGCCGGGATCCGGCTGGGGCCGGGCCAGGCAGGCTGCCCGGAGCGGTCAAGGCGGACACTTCCAGCACGGGATTGCACAGGAGTTCGTCGGCGATGGTCTGGGCTTCGGCCTCGGAGAGACTCGGTGAGAGCAGGTAGCCGTGGCCGACGCGGATCGATTGCACGGCGCGCAGGCCAAGTTCGTGGACCTCGTGCAGGGCTTTATCGCCCTCGGGGTCGTGGATGGCGGCGCGCTTGAAGACCTCGACGCGCCAGGCGTCAGGAGCGGTGGTAGCTGGCGACATGGTTTCGGAGCTCCTAATGGTTTGCTTAGGGAGACGAAGGGCCGGGGGAGGGGTGTTCGGGAACCAGCCAGGGCGCTTTTTGCACCTTTACTGGTTCGACGGGGCCATTCTAGCGTCCCAAAACGGGAGCCCCAATATCGAAATGCCTAATGTGGTCTAGGGAAGTTCATATACATAGGAAGAAGCTTGCTGTGCTGGGGGCGCATGGCGCAAAGTCGTGGGGCGCAGTGCATAGCGAGTTGGCGGTTTACCTCGCCAGAGGCTAAAATCTGCGGCCTCCCTCGTTCCGATAGATCCAGACTAGACCCCGACGAAACTCTTCCACGTGAGCAAACCCAAACCCGGTGCAAACCCTGGCCTTCCGTTTGAGGCCCCGATCCGCGAGATCGAAGACCGCATCGCGGAACTCGAGGAACTCTCCGCATCCACGCGCCTCGACATCTCCAGCGAGATCGAGGCTCTTCGAGCGCGTCTCGAGGGTCAAGTCGAGTCCACCTACTCGGACCTCTCGGCGTGGGACCGCGTCACGGTTGCTCGACACCCGCGTCGCCCGGTGACCTCGGACTACATCACGGACATGCTCGATGAGTTCTTCGAGCTGCACGGCGACAAGAACTTCGGCGACGACCGCGCTCTAGTCACGGGGCTCGCCTCGATCGACGGACGCAAGTTCATGCTGGTGGCGCACCGTAAGGGACGCAACGTGGCTGAGCGCCTTGAGTGCAACTTCGGCTGCGCACACCCCGAGGGGTACCGCAAGGCCCTGCGCAAGATGAAGCTGGCCGAGAAGATGGGCATTCCCATCGTGACGCTGATCAACACGCCCGGCGCCTATCCCGGCATCGCCGCTGAAGAGCGCGGACAGGCCATGGCCATCGCCGAGAACATCCTCGGCATGTTCGATATCGCCGTACCAATCATCTGCGTCGTCATCGGCGAAGGTGGCTCCGGTGGTGCCCTGGGCATTGGCGTGGGCGACCGCGTGCTGATGCTGGAGTACGCCTACTACTCCGTGATCAGTCCCGAGGGTTGCGCCGCGATCCTCTGGAAGGATGGCGAGCGCTCTCCCGACGCCGCCGAGGCGCTCAAGCTCACCGCCGAGAGCCTGCTAAAGCTAGGCATCGTCGACGAGGCTATCGAAGAGCCCACGGGCGGCGCACACCGCAACCCGGTCCAGGCAACTGCCTCCCTCAAGAAGGCGCTAATCCGCCACTTGGACGAGCTGGGCGCGATCCCACTCCCGGACCTGCTCGAGCAGCGCTACCAGAAGTTCCGCAAGATCTCCCACATCGAGGGCCGCTTCCCGACGGTCGCCGATGCGGTGGAGTCCTGAGGGTTCGCCTCGTCGAGAGCTCTAGCTAGTCAACCAGGCAAAGCCGTCCCTGACGGCTTTCGAGCCTAGTTTTCCCTATTGGCTTTCGAGCAGGTCATTCGCCTGGGAATCCGGTGCGCGGGCGCAACGTGCCTTGGCACTTCGTTAGCGGCTCGCTCAACCGGGCCCGCTAGGCTACTCCACGTAGCCCAAGGCCTTGAGCATGTCGAGGCGCTCCTGGCTGGGCTTTTCGCCCGCGGGGGATTCGGTGCCGGTGGCCTCGTAGGCGCGAGCGATCTCCGCGAGTTCGGCTAGCTCGGGAGAGCTGCTGATGTCGAGGCGGGTCTGCTCGGCCGGGTCCTTAGCTAGGTCGAAGCCGAAGGCCTCGTCACCCATCAGTACGACCTTGAGGTTGCCCTTAAGAATGGCGACGGGTTGGGTTCGACCCGGACTGGTCCGGGACTCGGCGAGGTAGGTCTTGGGCGCTGGTTCTTGGCCGTGGACAGCGGGTAAGAGCGAGCGGCCGGGCGAGGCCGTGGGGGACTCGAGACCCGCGAGTTCGAGCACGGTGGGGAAGAGGTCCATCAGGCCGACGCGCGCGTCGATTTCGGTCGGCGCTGCAGACGGATCGTGGATGATCAAGGGGACGCGCAGGGCCTCTTGCCAGACCTGGAATCCGTGGCCTTGGTGGTTGTGCTCGCCGAGAAGTTCGCCGTGATCGGCGGTTACGATCAGCACGGTGTCCTGGGCTGGACTCGCGATCTGTTCGCTGCTGCCTGGTACGCCCACCATCGAGGTACTGGTGTTGTGCGGGCCAAGATCGATGCCTAGGGCGGCGGTCAGCTCGGCGATCAGGTCGTCGGCGGTGGTGACCCCGCCGTCGTAGAGGTGGCCGAGTGCGGTCAGCTCCGTGTCATTCCAGGGCACGGCCTTGGGGTTGGGCTCGCCCATGTGCTGAACCTCGGCGGTGCTGGCGCCGTTGCGTAGCTTGCCTTGGTAGTCGCCAAGGTGCTGCTCGGCGTGCTCCGTGAGCTCAAAGGGCGTGTGCACATCGAAGTAGTGCACCCATAAAAAGTACGGCTCATCGCGCTCTTGCGTAAGCCACTCGATAGCCATGCGATTGGTCTCGGCACCAGGTCGAATCACATCGTTCTCAGCGGTCACATCGCTGCGCGTGATGAAGCCTTGACCGAGGTTCATCCCGTGCAACATCAAGGGCATCGAGACGAAGGCCGCAGTCTCGTAACCCTCGTCGTTGAGCAGGCCCGCCAGGGTTGCGAAGTCAGGACTAAGCTCGTTGCCATTCCAGCGCAGCCCGTGGATGCGCGGCGGCAGGCCAGTGAACAGGCTGGCGTGGGCGGGGCCGGTGGTGGCGATGGGCGTGATGGCGTCGCGGAACGCCGCGGACTTTGCGGCCAAGGCGTCCATGGCGGGAGTGAGACCCCGCTCGTAACCCATGGAGTCCACGCGATCCGCGCGCAGGGTGTCGATCGTCACCAGCACGATGTTCGGGCGCCGCTTGGGCTGCTCGCCACCACAGGCCGAGAGGGGCACCAAGGCCAGGAGCC
>JBLHWM010000183.1:0-7257 GCA_047629095.1 Planctomycetota bacterium
CTCGACGCCTGGGGTGTGCCCCTTTCGAAGGGCATCGTCTGGGACTCCGAGTGCCCCTCGATCAACATCACCCAGTCCGTGCCCGCCGCCGATGGGACCCAGACCCAGATGCGCACCGAAGTGGACTACACTTTTTGGCCTGAAGTCGGGCCCGATGGGCTCTCCGGCGAGGTCCCGGTTACGGCGCGTCTTGGCGGTCTAATCGCCTATTGGGCCCAGGCCGTTCTTCCCGGAGCCTTACCCGATACGGCCGTACGCGTGGATCTCGTCAAGAGCTCCGAGGGCTCCTTCGTTGTAGATGCGCCGGCACTCTGGGTTCTAGATCCGAACCTTGCCCGCAGCCAATCGATCGAGCTCAACGCATCGGCGGACAGCCAGTCCTTCGCCCTGGTCAGCTCCGTGACGGGCAAGCTTCCCTCGCCCTTTGAGCAGGGCGGCAAATACGGTGGGGCGCCCACACCGCTCGGCTTCTTTGACGCCGAGATGGGCGTATCCGTCTGGGACGGGGCCGCAACCGAAGAAGACGTAACCAGCCTGGGCGAGGACACGCACTTGATCGTGATCGGAGATTCGGACTGGCTGCGCGACGGCCAGAGCGGCTACTTCTTCGACTCGGATCCCCGTGGCTACGGCGGCCTTAGCGCCGCGTTCCTGGGCAACATTGTGGACTGGATGCTGTTGGAAGAGGACCTGGTCGCCCTGCGTTCGCGCACCGCGATCGAGCGCCCCCTGACCGACTTCTTGGACGAAGAACGCAAGGAGCGCAAGCTGACCGAGCTCTCGACCTCGGTCAACTTCGACGAGGCCGAGATGCGCACCAAGTCCGAGGATGAAGCCGAAGCGGCCGCTACGATGCGCCGCGCTTGGGTGATGGTGGCGGCGACCGGCGGCTCGCTCTTGGCGGCGCTGATCTTCGTTGGCCTACCCGGGCTGCTGCGCTCCCGCAGGCGCTCTCCGTTTGAAGTGCTCGAAGACGAGACACCAACTAAAAAGGCGCTCTAAATCATGGCCATTACTCGAGCGAATCTAGGTCTGCTGCTGTTGGTCGTTGCACTCTTCGTGCTGCGCCTCTTCGGTACAGAGACCCAAGCCACTAGCCCCGGGAACCAGTCGGCCTTTGGCGCTTTCAATCCCGAGCTCATCCTGCGCTTGACCATTGACGATGCCGACGAGCGCGGGCCCTTGGTCTTGAAGCGCGAGACCAAGAACGCGCCGTGGCTCGTGGAGGCGCGCAGCGACTTCCCGGCGCTTTCCTATCCGGTGGATAACATGCTCGGGGTGCTAGCCAACCTGCGCGTGGACTCGTTGGTCTCGGAAGAGTCCAGTAGCCACGAGCTCTTTGGCGTGACCGATGCTGCGGGCACGAAGCTCAGATTGGAAGCCCCCGGCGGCCTCGCCTGGAGTTTTGTGCTCGGGGACCTGGCCCGCGGTGGAGGCGGGACCCGCACCTACCTTAGGGCTGGTGGCGAGCAGCGCGTCTTCGCGGCCACGGGCATGGGCGCGGTGATCTCGGATGCACGCTCTTGGATCGCGCCCAGCGTGGTGGACTTTGACGCCACGCGGATTACTCAGATCGAGCTCGAGATGGCCGGTGTCAAGGTCGTGCTCCGCTCGAACGACAAGGGCATCTGGCGCGACACGGCGAAGAACCTGGAAGCACCACGCATACCGATCGAGAAGCTCATCGGCGAGGCCTCGAACATGGTTCTGGCCGACATCAGCACCTCCCCCTTTGACGCCAAGTCCATGGGCTTCGATGGCGACGAGCTGCGGGTCACCCTGTCCGGTAAGCAGACGATCGAGGGCGCTTTTGAGCCCATTGTGATCGTGCTAGGGGCGAATGAGGGCGCGAAGCTTCGCGGGCAGATAGATGGCGGCGACCGCACTCGGCAGTTCGTGCGCAGCGGCGCGTGGATGCGCGATGAGGGCAAGCCCTGGGTCGGGCTCGTGGATAGCGAGTCGGGCGCACGCTTCCTCAGCAGCGTGCTCACGATCCTAAGTACCATCATCCAAGGCTCCTAGAGCCCAAGTTCCGCGCCAGGACTTCCCCAAACCTTCCGTAGACGTTAGAGTCTTGGCCCAACCCAACCCCTAGACCATTCTATGATCTCCACAGACGACCTCCACAACATGCTCGAAGTCCACTTCCCGGGCGACGATATTGAAGTCCAGGACATGACCGGCACTTCCGATCACTTCGACGTGCACGTCATTTCCGAGCGTTTCACAGGCCTGTCTCTCATTGAGCAGCACAGGTTGATTCACGCCGCGTGCAAAGAGCACATGGGCGGCGCTATTCACGCTCTTAAGATCAAAACCGAAACTCCCTGACCCCAACCCTAGCTATGACCCCAGAAGACGTCAAAGAACTCGTCGAGAACAACCAAATCGTCGTTTTCGCCAAAGGTACCCTGTTCCAGCCCCAGTGTGGCTTCTCCCAGAACGCGTTCCATTGGATCAACCAACTCCAGAAGCCGTTCACCGTCGTCAACATCTTTGACGACGAGTCGATCCGCCCGGCCCTTGTGGCTCACAGCGGTTGGCCGACCACGCCCCAGGTCTTCATCGGCGGCGAAATGATTGGCGGCAGCGACATCGTCGAAGAGCTCTTCCAAACTGGCGAGCTGCAGAAGAAGGTCGAGCTGGCCTTCGCCGAGTAGCTCAGCAACTTAGCGATTCAGTAAGTACAAGAGGCGCGGAGTTACTCCGCGCCTCTTGTGCGTTAAGGCAAGCGGTCCAGTTAGCGGGCTTCAGTCGCGGCTAGGCCTAGGCTTTAGGCGCAGCGTCAAACCCTTGGGCATGCCCCCTCGGAGAAGCCAGCATCCTGATGGCGGGTTCCTAGTCCCCAGTACAGCGCTTCACCCCGGCTACTTGCCTGTGCATGCCACGGATCTTGCAAGGGCACTTGGTTCGAGCTACCGCGGGCGGGTATTCTGCGTGGCATGAACATGGACAGTCAGGCAGATTATTTGGGCGTTTGCGGCCTTGAGCCGGGGGCTGAGATTGTGCTCGCCCTAGGTGGCGGGGCGGCCCGAGGCGTGGCGCACATCGGGGTCATCCGCACCTTGGAAGAGGCCGGTTTCAGGATCCGTGGCGTCGCGGGCACCAGCATTGGTGCGGTGATCGGCGGCATGTATTGCGCCGGCGAGCTCGAGCCCTTCAGCGACTTTCTGGGCACGGTGGACCGGCGTAGTGTGTTCCGCTTTCTCGATCCGATCCTGCCACGAGCGGGGCTCTTTGCTGGCATGCGCCTAGAGGGGATGCTCTCCGGTTTCGTGGGCGCAAGGCAGATCGCGGACCTACCGATTCCCTTCGTAGCCGTTGCGGTGGATGTGGCCGGTGGGGATGAGGTGCGTCTACGTGACTGCGCCTTGGTCGACGGGATCCGCGCGAGCTTCGGGATCCCGGGGCTCTTCGCGCCCAAGAGATTAGTCGTTAACGGCGTGGAGCGCTGGCTGGTAGACGGCGGCGTGGCGAGCCCTGTTCCCGTTGGGGCGGCCAAGGAGCTGGCAGACTTGCCGGTGGTTGCCGTGAACGTCAACAAGGGTTTCGAGCGGCCCCAGGTCCTGCGCAAGCGCAACGGCCAGGGCAAGTCCGAGTCGCGTATGGAGAATTTTCTAGGCGACGAGCGCGTACCCAAAGCAGCACGGGAATTTTTGGGCGGACTGCTCGATGCGGCCTCTTCGAAAAACTCGGAAGAGGCCAACAGCTCTTGGGCAGTTTCCAAGTGGCTGGGTATGTTCCGCACCAGGGACGGGAGCCGCAGCCCGGGCATGATTGACTCGCTCTACAACTCGGTGGTCTTGTTACAACACCACCTTGCGCGCTCCCAGTTCCAAGCGATGCCCCCGGCCATGCTGATCGAGCCGAACCTCGAGGGCGTAGGGCTGTTCGACTTTCACCTAGGCGACGCCTTGATGGATGAGGGAACCCGGGCTACCCGCGAAGTACTCGGGCTGTGAACTCTGGGCTCTAGGCTCAGTCTTCGGTCGAGCTCGCTAGGCTGTCCAGCTTAGAGAAGGCGTAGAACAGAGAGATGGCAGTGAAGCCGTCCGCGAAGGCGCCTCGGGTCAAGTCCTTGCGAACTTGCTCCATGGGCTGGGTCGCTACGATCAAGCGCTCGCCCTCGTCCAGATTCAAGGTGCCCGTTGGCTCGCAATCCAGGGCTAGGTAGACGTGGGCCTTGTGGTCGCTGATCCCGTTGATGGGGTAGAAGCCCGGTAGTTCGATGAGCTGTCCGGGACGGTGCCCGGTCTCCTCTTCGAGTTCGCGCAAGGCGGACTCTGCAGGGGTCTCGTCGGGCTCACAGCGACCCGCGGGGATCTCCCAGTGGGTCTTGCCATGGGGATGGCGGTGCTGCCAGACCATGATCACGTCGCCGTCTTTTGTGACGGGCACCACGGCGACCGCATCGGGGATGCGGAAGATGTGGTACTCGCCGAGCTTGCCACCGGGCAGCTCGATTTCGTCGCGATCGAGGGCGCACCAAGCGGAGTCGTAGACCCGGGAGGTGCTAGCAATGGGGAAGGGGGGGAACTGCGGGAGTTCGGGTTTGGGGGAGTCGCTGGAATCGGTCGGCATGGGGCTTATTGGGGGGGGAAGCTCCATGTCAGGGTTTGAAGCGGGGGTGTGGGGGTGGCTAGGGCTTCGTTCGGAGCGTCGCTTAGATTTGAGGGGTCTTGGCGACGCTTTGGATTTGGAGCTCTATACCAGCTAAGAGGCGTTTTACTGGGTTTGGGCGGGACTCCACAGCGCGCGCCAATCTTCCTTCGCCGCTACCGGTTTCCCAGCAAGCTGCTGGAGAAGAGCCGGTGAGAGCTGCAGATCTTCGAGCGCCGTCTCGGAGAGGGCCTGGCCGCAGGCGTCCACGATGGCGGCTGCGTCGATCTCTTGCAGGTTGTAGACTTCGCTAGGACGACCACACTTGGAGAACTTGCGCACCGCGAGGGTGCGCTGCTTGACGCCGATGATGGAGCCGATGTTGTCCACCAGGCCGGCCTCGCCGTCGCACACGGCGACGATGGGCACGCGGCGCGCGGCCAAGGAGACGATGTCGGTGGAGTTTACGCCCGAGGTCGGAACCGCGTGCAGGTTGGCGTTGATGCCGAGCCCCTCGATGAGGTGGCGGTAGCCGGTTTCGTGGCCTTGGATCCCCAACAGCAAGTCTTGGCTCGTGATGACGATCACGTTGGCCAGGATGCCCATGTCGAAGAGGCGCTCGGATGCACCGAGGGCCTCGGTGACCAGTGAGCCGAGTGCGAAGATGTGCACCACGTTGTCGCCGGGCTCATAGCCTTCGTAGCCGCGCCAGTCCACAAGGTAGTAGCCGCCGTCGAGCACGTCGCCGCGCAGGCGCGCGTTGATGTCGGCGTCGGCCATAGGCGCTAGGCTGGACTCGTCCACACCTTGACCCGCGTCACCAACGGGCTTGAGCAGCTCGCCGGTGGGCAGGTCCGCCTTGAAGGCGGCGTGCTTGCGCAGGCTCTCGAGTAGCACCTTTTGGCGCGTGCCGCGGGTCACCGCGCGGATCAAGACGCCCTTGCGGCCCTTGTTGTCGCCGCTCATGTGGCGCTGGATAGCATCGCAGACGATCCAGTCCAGCTCTTGGGCATAGAAGGGCTCCCAGGTCAGGAGGTTCGGGATCTGGATGTCGCTCTTCCAGCTGTGCTGGGCACCCTCGGAGGAGAGCGTCACACCGCTGGGCGTTCCAAGAATCACGAACTCGGCGTCCCAGTACAAGTTGTAGTACAGCTGGTCGAGGGCGCGCTTAATGAAGAAGTCATAGACCGTCATGATCGGGAAGAACGGCGTTCCCGTGTACAGTCCCATCTTGCCGAAGGAACCCACCGCGCTCATGGCGTTGGCCTCGGCGATCTCGAAGCGAATGTGCCGCGTCCAGGCGTCCTGACCGGTAAAGAGCTCCGGGTGGCGCGCATCGAATTGACGGCCTGTTCCAGGGATCGGGCAGGTGTCGCCCTCGCAGTCGTCGGGCCCGTAGATGCGGCTGTCCATGCCGGGCGACAGGTTCGTGCTGGTGCCCACATCGGGTGACATGGTGACGACCATTTCGGCAGCCATCTTCCAGCGCTGCTCCTCGTCCGTGAGGTCGCGGTCCGCACCAGCCATCACAGGGCCGCCTTGGTCCCGTGTGCCGATCCGGATCAGCTTGGATGCGAGCTGGCCCCACATCCATTGCGTGTTCACCATCGGGTAGAGCGACAGGTCAATGTTTAGGCTGTCCGGCACACCGCCTTGGGACTGGAACTTGTTGCGCCACTCCTCCTTGTTCTTCATGGCGAGGTCACGAACGGCCTGCATACCCTCGAGCAGCTCGCCTCCGCGATGGCGCAGGAAGGCAGCTTCGTCGCTGTCCTCGGCGAACATGCCGAAGGGATCCTCGTCGGTCAAGCCGTTGCTCTCCAGGATCGAAGTCAACTCCTTCTTGGAGGGCAAGGTGGAGTGGTTCGACGGATCGGCGTAGCACTCGAGCCCGTAACCCTTGACCGTGTGAACGATCAGCATGGTGGGGGTCTTCTGGTCGATGCGCGAGTCTTCCATGGCCTTGGCGATGGCCATGATGTCGTGGCCGCCAACGTCCCCGAGGAAGCGCAGCACGGCCTCGTCGGAGAGGTCAGCCAAGACCTTGTAGGCGCCTTCGTGATCGCGCTTGGCCGAGTCGCGAATGGCATCGGCGTTGCGGCCAAAGAGCAGCAGCTGGTAGTCGTAGTCCGGAAGTACATCTTCAATCCAGTGCTTGAGCGCAGCGCCGCCGGCGCCATCGAAGAGCTCCTTACGATAGGAGCCGTGGCGCAGCTGGATGACCTCCCAGTCGTTTGCCTTGGACATGGCTTCGATGCGGTCGCAGTCCCTTGTCTCGTGGCTCTTGGTGTTCGGGATTCGCGTGCCGTCTAGGTTCTGACGGTTGTAGTCAATGATCCAGGTCACGTTGCCCAGCTTGCGCTCGGCCAAGTCGGGCATGGCTTCCAACAGCGAGCCCTCGCGGAACTCCGAGTCCCCGATCAGGCTCCAGTAATGGGCGCGGTTGGCGAACTCGTAGCCGTGGTCGCGGCCGTAGCGGTGAGCGAGTGCGAGGTAGCCCGATGCCACCGGAGGGATACCCACGGAGCCCGAGGGAAGGAAGTGGAACGAGTCCGGGTCCTTATCCGCGTGGTAGCTCTGGAAGACAGGTTGGCCCGGCTCTTCGGGGAACTTGCGCAGGCGCGTCATGACGCCCTTGGCCTCGTCCTCGTTGAACAG
>JBLHWM010000184.1:0-7242 GCA_047629095.1 Planctomycetota bacterium
CTTCCAGGGCTCCTAGCTTTGCCCGTAAGAGAGCTTGGATCGGTCCTAGAGTCTCTGCCGAGGAGCGCAGTGCAGGTCGCCCTCGAGCCGGCACTCTTACGGCGTGTCTCGCGACTCGTGCAGCTCGGCCTTGGGCACCTGACCATGGATCGCACGAGCCCGAGCCTGTCCGGTGGCGAGGCCCAGCGCATCCGGCTCGCGTCCCAGCTGACCACGGGCCTTGGCGGTCTGTTGATCGCACTGGACGAGCCGACCCTCGGGCTCCACCCCGCAAGCCAGCAGGGTATGGGCGAGGTCTTGAACGAGCTGCGCGAGCTCGGCAACACGTTGCTGGTAGTCGAGCACGATCCCGAGATGGTGTTGTGGGCAGATCGGCACGTGGCCATGGGGCCGGGAGCGGGTGTCGAGGGTGGTCGGCTGCTGAGCAGCGGGCCGTTGGATGGGAGGCCTCTAGGGGGGATACCGGGCCCAAAGTCCCCAATTCGATCGCCATTCAAGGAATTGAGGCTGTCTGGTGCCATGCTCCATAATTTGAAGGGCGACGATCTGGTTCTCGGCTTGGGCACCTTCAACGTCGTGGTCGGGCCGAGTGGCGCAGGCAAATCCTCTCTAGTCTTCGGCACACTCTTGCCCGCCCTGGGCGGCGAGCCCGGCGGCCCATTTCGCGAACTCACCGGCGTACCCGGTGGCAAGGTCAGCGCCGTGGACGCGCGCCCTATCGGACGCACCCCGCGCAGCACGCCGGCCACATGGTCCGGGTTGTTTGACACCGTGCGCAAGCGCTTTGCCGAGACCGAAGCTGCCCAAAAACTCGGCTTCAAAGCTGGGCACTTCTCCTACAACAACAAGGCTGGCCGCTGCCCCACATGCGAAGGACTTGGGGTGACCCGTGTCGGCCTTCACATGCTCGAGAACATAGAACTCACCTGCGCCGATTGCTGTGGCGGTCGCTTCGCGAAGGCGGTGCTGGACGTGACGTGGCGCGGCAGGACGATCGCCGAGGTCTTGGCCCTCGATGTGCGCTCGGCAAGGGTCTTCTTCGAAGGCGACGCTGTCCTGCACGCGATGTGCGCGGCCATGGAATCCCTGGGTCTCGGCTACCTATCCCTAGGCCAGCCATCGAGCCACTTGAGCCGCGGCGAGGCCCAGCGCATCAAGCTCAGCACACTGCTCGGAACTACGGGAACAAAGCCGACCCTCGTTTTGCTCGACGAACCGGATCGCGGGCTGCACCCCTCGGATGTGGAGCTGCTGCTGCGCGCCATCGATGCGCTTGTGGAGGCCGGCCACACGGTGGTCGCGATCTCGCACCACCGGTATGTTTGGGCCGCGGCCGACCGACTCATCGCCGTGGACGAGGGCCACGTCAAGTGCGGGGTTCCCTTCGCCGAACTTGAGCCTGGGTCGCCCATGCCCAACAAGCCAGCCTCGTCTAATGTCCGCCCCGCCCAAGTCCAAAGCACCATCGAACTACGCGGTGTCCGCACCGGCAACCTGAAAGGAGTCGACGTCACGATTCCCCACGGCAAACTGTCGGTCCTCTGCGGCGTGTCCGGCAGTGGCAAGACGTCCCTCGCCTTCGGCACCCTCGCCAGCGAGTCGTGGCATCGTTTCGCCGAGAGCCTGCCCTTTCAGGTGCGCCGCTTCGTTCGACGTATGCCGAGGCCCGTGCTCGACAGCGCCACGGGACTCACACCAGTGCTCTCACTAAGACAGGAGAGCGCGCGAACGAGTGGGCGCTCGACCGTGGCTACGCAGTCCGAGATCGGCCCGCTGTTGCGGCTGCTCTACTCGCGCGTGGGCCGCACTCCCGGCCAAGTCGAACCCCACGGTTGGACCGCCGAGCACTTCAGCCCCGACCGCGCCTTGGGCGCATGCGCGAGCTGTGCGGGTCGGGGTGTCGTGCCGCGCTGCGATTCCGCCAAGCTAATCACAAACCCAGCCGCCTCTCTGCTCGATCCCAAGCACGGAGCCATGGCGGGAACGCGCCCCGGTAAATTCTTCGGCGAGCGGGACGGTCAGTACATCGCGACCCTGCTAGCTGCCGCCGAGGCTGCCCAAGGCATCGCGCCAGCGGATTTCAACTTACCCTGGGCGGAGCTCTCGAGGGCGGCCCAGAAGCTCGCCCTTGATGGTCTTCCCGATGCGCCGTTGCAGGTGTCTTGGGCGTTCGCCCGTGGCAACCGCAAGGGCGAGCACAACTTCGAGGGCACTTGGGTCGGGTTCCGCGCATTGGTGGAGAAGGAGGCGCGCATCCGCAAGAACGCCAGGGCCGCGGCCGAGTGGGCGGCACCCCTCAGCGACGTGGTTTGCACGGTCTGCGGCGGCGCGCGCTTGCGCCCCGAGATTGCGTCCGTCGCGATTGGAAGCGTGACTCTAGCGCAGCTCATGCAGTTGCCCCTCGCCGCGACCCTCGTGACTTTGGAAACAGCGCTCGAGGGAGGCGCTGATGGAGCAAGTGCGGCCAGCCCAGGAGCCGCTTCAGAGGACAGCGCAATCGCGGCCTCGATCTTCCCTGAACTCCGGGCCCGCCTCGATGGCCTCGACAGTCTAGGGCTCGGGCACCTAGCCCTAGACCGACCGAGCGCCACCCTCTCGGACGGCGAGCTGCAGAGGGTACGCCTGGCCAGTATCCTGCGAGCTGGCCTGACTAGCGCGACCCTCGTGCTGGACGAGCCAGCCGCTGGCCTGCACAGCCGCGACATGCAGGCCTTGATCGCGAGTCTCCGCGGCGCTTGCCATGCGGGCAACACCGTCGTGGTCGTCAGCCACAGGCCCGCGTTCCTGCGGGCAGCCGATCATCTGATCGAGTTAGGTCCGGGTGCCGGCGAGGCTGGCGGCGAGCTCATCGCAGCGGGCTCCCCGGCCAAGCTGCTCGCGGGTCAGACGCCCACTGCGATGGCGCTTAGGGCCGCAGGCCAAATCGAAGCATCCCAAGGCGCCGCAGCGATCGACCACTCCAAGCGAACTCAACGCGCGGACGCACTGGTCATCCGCGGCGCAAGGGCCAACAACCTCAAGGGCTTCGACGTCGAGCTTCCCGCGAGTGGTTTCGTGGCGGTGACCGGCGTCTCGGGCAGCGGCAAGAGCAGCCTCGTCTTTGATGTGCTGGGCGAGTCCGTGCGCCAAGGCCGCCCGGTGGACTGCGCTGGGATTGCCCTCCCGCACGGACTCACCGATCACTTCCAGGTCCTGAGAGACTCGCGCGATGGTGGAGGCGCCGCGACACCACTCGGCGAGCTAGGCTTGATGCCGCACCTGCAGAGCCTCTACTTTGGCGCGGCTCAATCCGCAGGCCTGGCTACACCGCGCAAGGCCTTCTCTTTCGGCAGCCCGGCCGGTCGCTGCGAAGCCTGCAAGGGCGCGGGTATCGAGAGAGTCGCCATGGACTTCATGGCCGATCTGCACTTGCCCTGTCCCGAATGTGGGGGCAAGCGCTACCGCCCGGAAGCCCTCCTCGCGAGGTGGCGCGGACTCGATGTCGCGGAGGCACTTGGGCTGACGTGCAGTTCCTTGGCCGGCCTGATCGCCCAGGAGGACCAGGCTCAAAGGCACATCTGCGCCCTCCGTCAGGGCCTTGCTGCCCTCGATCAAGTTGGCCTGGGCTATCTTTCTCTAGGTCGTCAGGCGGCCGAACTCTCAGGCGGCGAGCGCTCGCGTCTTACCTTGGCTTCGAGCCTGGTCAGCGCGGCCTCGCCGGGGCTCTACCTATTGGATGAGCCCGCGCGTGGGCTCCACGAAAAAGACCTCGACATGCTTGCCGAGGTCTTTCGCCGGTTGGGTGACCGGGGTGATCTTGTGGTGATCACCGAGCATCGCCTGTCCTTGATCGCCCGGGCCGATCGGGTGATCGAGTTGGGGCCCGAAGGCGGCCCCGGTGGTGGGCGGCTCTTGGGCTAGTCGTTGCGGTATTCGCCGTGGCAGTCGAGGCAGGAGGTCTCGATGGCCAGGAACGAGCGGTCGGCAATGGCCATCGCGTCTAGGTTGCCCGCGGCGATCTGCTTGACAGACTCCACCAAGAGCTTGCTCTCTTCGAGACCTTCACTCCACCAACTGCGGAAGTCGTCGGCGGATGTGCGGACTTCGGACAGGTGCTCGCCCGACTGAAAACCTTGCAGCAGCTGCAGCGCTTCGTTCAGCGGATCGAGGTCCGGGTGGCTCGCGTCCGGAACCCAACCATTGTCCTTGAGCACTTCGTTGTTGTCGAAGGCACGGGAAAGAATGACCATGGAGCCGACCACGCCGTCGACCTCTTCCTGGGCCGCAAAGTCGTACTCGAAAGCAGCCGTCTCTTCCGCGGTCGGAAGATCTCCGGCGGCGATAATGCGGTAGAGGCCTTCGTACTTCTTGGACGTGCCGCAGTATTGGCGCATCTCAGCGATGGCCTCGGCGCGTTGGATTCCATCGAGCACCAGGCGACCGACTTCGGCGCCGGCGGGGCCGCGGTGGCGGCCATGGAAGCAGTGCACATAGAAGGGCCCATCGAGCTCGCGGTAGGTCTTCGCCAGGCGCAGCATCTCATCTTGGCTGATGTCGCTGTACTGGATCGGGATGTGCACGTAGCGCATGCCGTGGCTCGCAGCAAGTTCGGCGTCGGGGGCCTTGCCGTCCACCGAGATGATGGTGCGAATACCCATGTCCTGCAAGATGCCAAAGGCCGCTTCACCAATGGGCTCCGAACCCGAGACGACCTGATCAGACAGCTTGAAGACGTTGTACATGCCGTCGAACTTCATCGGCTCCACGGGCGGAAGCTCGAGACTCATGGCCATGTCGTAGGCCTTGGCGTCTAGATTCAGGGGCGGCGTGACCTGGGCTACGAGCTGCTGATCACCGGAGCCCATTTGCGAACTGGTGCAGGCGGTAAGGGTCGCGCCTAGGGCGAGGCAGCTGAGAGCGAGGAGTTGGATGGAGGTCTTCATCGAATATATGGTGTACGCGGTTGCGGGGCCCTGTCATTGCAAGGCCCGTGCCGGGGCTCCGTGTAGCCAGAATTCCACGAGCTAAGCCGTGCGGGCGCACAAACCGAACACCCTTATGTAGCACCATGTTACCCCTGGGTGACATGGTGGGTGGTGTCGAACCCGAAAGACAGGCCCTTGGCTTTGCCCCCTGGGGCTCTCAGCGGCCCGCTTTCGGGCGGACGACTAGTTGGTCTTGTCGAAGTTCTTCTTGAGGACCCGCTCGAGCTTGTGCGATGCGTTCGAGATTGCCTGCTTGATCGTGTCCGCGTGGTCATCGACGGCGATGGGGCTCTGGCCAGAGGGGCGGGCTTCCATCATGCAGCGCTTGGTGCGGCCCGTTGAGCTCGAGCCACCGCTATCGTTGTGGAGATGAACCTCGACCCGCGTGATGCGGTCGACCATGTGCTGGACCGCGCGCTCGACTTTCTCGTTTACGAAGCCTTCAATGTGTTCGGACTTTTCGATTTCGTCGAAGCTAATCTGGATTTGCATAGGTGCTATAACGTCAAAAGGGTGAGAGGCCCGTGGGCCAAAGGGTCAAGCTTCAAGGTAATAACCCGGGTAGCTTTAGGGCAACAGGAATTGCACCTCAACCTGCCTGAGTCTTCGATTTCTAAGCTGTTCTAGCCGGAGGCCTCGCCCTTGCGTAATCCGGTTCGAAGCCACAACGCCAGCATCGATGAACACGCCGGCAAGGTGGAGTGTTCTGTCTGAGTTTGGGAGTGTGGCATAGAGCATTTGTTTGAGGGTGGACGCAAGTCGGCAGCATGGCAATCCCTTGGCGGGCAACCCTGATCCGGAGACCTAGGTAAGGAATCAAGTACGATGGCCAATGGCTATACAGGTCCTCGGCAGCGCTGGTAGAGTGCTGCAGCCTTATCCAATCGAACATCACCCGCAGCGACAACACCTATGACTTCCTCCGAACGACCCAAGCAGATCATTGGCGAAATCGTGTGGCGCGACCTGACCGTGGACGACGCCAGTGGCGTCCGTGACTTTTACACCGACGTGGTTGGTTGGGAGTCCGTAGATCACCCGATGCCTGCACCGGCCGAGGGCGAAGAGACCTACAACGACTTCGTAATGCAGACGCCCCCGGGACCCGGTGAAGGCGACGTGGTTGCGGGCGTTTGCCACGCCCGCGGGATGAACGAGGGAGTGCCGCCGATGTGGCTCATGTATGTGCGCGTGGCCGATATGGAAGCTAGCCTGGAGAAGGCGAAGCTGCGCGGGGGTGAAGTCGTCTATGGACCCCGTTCCATGGGCAACGGACGCATGGCAGTCGTGCGCGATCCGGCTGGCGCTGTCCTCGGCTTGTGGGCGGACTAGACCATGGCTAGCACGGCCAGTCAGAAGCGCATGCTTGTAGTGGAAGACGAGCCGGACCTAGCCCAACTCTATGCCCTGCACCTTGGGGATGCGGGTTACTTGGTGACGGTCTGTGGCAATGGCACGGATGGCCGGGAGGCGGCCATGGGAAGCGAGGGGGCGGTGACGCCCTAATTCGACCTATGCACTTACAGCCTCTCCTCTTTCCGAAGCGGCTCAACCCACACCGGAAAAACGAGTAAGCTAGCTTCAACCCCCACGAGCGAGAAGCCCAATGCCGACCACCGTACCCGCCTATCTCAAAACTCTCCCCGATGACCGCCAAGCAGCCATGAAGAAACTGCGTGCAACCATCAAGAAGAACCTACCCTCAGGCTTCCGGGAGACCATCAGCTCCAAGCTGCCCGCTTACGTCGTGCCCCACGCCGCCTACCCGGACGGCTACCACTGCGACCCTAGCCAGCCCCTTCCGTTCCTGGCGATGGCGTCCCAGAAGAACTTTATCGCGCTCTATCACATGGGGCTCTACGCCGACCCCAAGCTGCTGAAGTGGTTCCAAGGCGAGTGGCCCAAGCACGTCAAGACCAAGCTAGACATGGGCAAGAGCTGCATTCGTTTCAAGAAGATCGAGGCGATTCCCTACGAGCTGATCGGCGAGCTTGTGTCTAAGATGCAGTTGCAAGAGTGGATCGATCTCTACGAGCTAAACGTCAAGTCCTAGGAGCCCAACGATGACTGCGTCCAACTTCCCAACTTGCACTGCCAGAGAGAACCACGAGTGGTTGATCGGCGAGTACCTTGACCGACTTGCCGCCCAAGAGCCCGCCTCGGTTGTGGACGTGGGCTGCGGGTCGGGCATGCTGCTGAAGGCGTGCCGCCAGCGCGGCATTCGCGCCACGGGCATCGACGCTGAGGGGCCGAACCTAGAAGAGCTACGGAAGGCGGG
>JBLHWM010000185.1:0-7210 GCA_047629095.1 Planctomycetota bacterium
CCATCGCGGCCAAGGATGTGCGCCTGCACACCATCACCTGCGGCATGCCCTCGGGGACTGGGCTGCTCGACTTTGCCGAGCGCTTTCCGTCGCGCTTCCACGACACGGGTATCACCGAGCAGCACGCAGTCTCCATGGCCGCCGGAATGGCGAAGTCCGGATTGAGGCCTGTTGTCACCATCTATTCGACGTTCTTGCAGCGTGCCTACGACCAGGTTTTCCAGGAGGTCGCGCTCCAAAGCCTGCCCGTTCTCTTCTGCATGGACCGCTCTGGCCTGGTCGGCTCGGACGGTCCGACCCACAACGGCGTCTTCGACCTAGCCTACCTGCGCTGCCTTCCCGGCTTCGTGTTGGCCTCTCCCAGAGATGCCACGGACATGGGGCGCATGATGGAAATGCACATGACCCTCGACGGTCCCATGGGCATGCGCTATCCGCGCGGCAACTGTCCCGCCGAGGAGCGCATTCCGAAGGGCGAGCGCCGCGCCATGGCACCCGGTAAAGCCGAGGTGCTCGTGGAGGGCGATCTCGAAGGGGGCGTCTCCATCTGGGCCTATGGACCGATGGTTGCGAACGCCCTCGAAGCCGAGGCCGAGCTGCGCGCCGAGGGTATCGAGGTGTGCGTCGTCGACGCGCGCTTCGCCAAGCCCATCGACGAGGACCTGCTCTTCGAGCAAGCCAACAAGGCGCGTGTGATCTTGACCTTGGAAGAGCACCAGCGCTCCGGTGGCTTCGGCTCGGCCGTGCTCGAGTGTCTGTCGCGGAAGCCCGCCAACAAGGCGCGGGTGCGCTGCCTAGCAATCCCCGATCGCTTCATCAACCACATGACCAGCCGCGACGAACAACTTGAGGTGGCGGGTATCGCCACCAGCGATGTAGTGCGCGCGGTCAAGCAGGCTCTCAAGGGAGTGCGCGCCTAAGGCACGCCGCTCCCATGGAAGACAGCTGTACGCCAAAACCTAGCCCCGTCGAGCGCATCCTCGTTCTTGCGGATTGCCGCAAGCAAGCGGTGGTCGAGTTCTTGCCTAGCTTGGAGTCTTGGCTGCAGGTGCGCGACCTCGACGCCCAGATCGAGCGCGACGTTCGTGGCTACGAGAGCCGCGCCTCCAGAGGTGAAAAGCCCAACGCCAGTGGGCCCGCCCAGCTGGTCGTCGTACTCGGTGGCGATGGCGCCATCCTCGGTGCGGCCCGGGCCTTCGCCGACACGCCCACCCCGATCCTTGGGGTGAACTTCGGCTACCTCGGCTTCCTGTCTTCCACGCCCCACGCGCGCTGTTTCGAAGTACTCGAAGCTGCACTCGCAGGCAAGTGCCCCACGGAACCTCGCATGCGTCTAGTGGCCGAGGTCGAGGGCGGAGGCCGGGCCGTTGCTCTGAACGACGTTGTGCTGCAGCGCGGGTCCCACCAGGGCCTCTTGAACTCGTCCATGTCCGTGGGCTCCGAGTGGGTCACTACCTACCGCGGCGATGGTGTGGTGGTTGCCACGCCGAGTGGCTCCACGGCCTACTCACTGGCCGCGGGAGGTCCGATCATGGCACCGTCCATGTTGGGTATCGTCGTCACGCCACTGGCTTCCCAGGGGCTGTCCAATCGACCCATCGTATTGCACCCCGACTCGGACATAACCCTGACCGTCACGGGCGCGGCGGGCATCACGACCTTGGTCGTGGATGGCCAGGGCTTCTTTACCATGGAGCCGGGAGCGTCCGTGCGCATTCGCCGGCATCCGGAGTCCTACCCGATCCTGGCCATGAGCGGACTCGATCCTTTCCGGCGCCTACGGGAGCGCTTGGGTTGGTCGGCTGGGCTGCCAGGTGAAGGCAGCATTGAGCCACCACCGCCGATTGACTGGGGCCAGGACCGCGGCGGACTGGACTAGACCGGATCGGTCTGGGAATCGTCGTCCGAATCAGCGGGCTTGGCAGCTTCGTCTGCAGTGGCCTCGGCGCTCGCGTCTTGCATCGAGCCGTCGACCATGTGCAGGACGCGGTCGCAGAGACCCGCCACCTTCTCGTCGTGGGTCACAAGCAGTAGCGAAAGGGTCCTGCGCTCTTGCTCCGCAAAGATGATGTCCAGGATCTTCTGACCCGTGGAGCTGTCGAGGTTGCCCGTGGGCTCGTCGGCAATCAAGAGCGGTGGATCGAGGATCAATGCCCGGGCGATGGAGACGCGCTGGCGCTCGCCACCCGAGAGTTGGGAGGGGCGGTGCTTAAGGCGATCCCCAAGGCCGAAGCTGTTCAGCAGCTCGGACGCCTTTTCCATCAGCATGCGTTTGCGCTTGCGACCACCGAGGCCTAGGAAGCCAGCCGGGTCAATCATGCCCGGCAGGATCACGTTCTCCACAGCGGAGAGCTCCGGCAAGAGGTGGTACATCTGGAAGACGAAGCCGATGCGATGGTTGCGCATCTGGGCGCGCTGTACGGCGGACAATGCCCAGGCGTCAACACCCTCGATCAGGACCTTGCCACGGGTGGGGCGGTCCAGGAGACCAAGGATGTGCAAGAGCGTGGACTTGCCAGCTCCCGATGAGCCAACTAGGCCGAGGCGCTCGCCAGGAGCAAGCTCCATGTCGACACCAAAGAGCACGCCGAGGTCACGGTCGCCAATGCGGAACGAGCGTTCGATCGCGGCGGCCTTGAGCACAGCTTGGGCGCTCTGTTGGACCGGGGCCGAATCGAAGGGGCCGGTGGACGGTGTCAGCTCTGGGGAGCGTGGCGTCTTCGCGCCTGAGTTGTCGTTCCAGGGAACCATTACTCGTACCTCAGGGCTTCGATGGGGTCCGTGCGCGCTGCGCTCCAGGCGGGCAGTGCAGCGAAGAGCAGGGTGCAGAGGAAGGTCCCCGAGACGATCAAGGTGACGGCCATGGGATCCACGTGGGCGGGGATGTGATCGAAGAGGTAGACCTCGCGATTGAAGACCTGGACACCTAGCGCGTCCGAGATCCAGCGCTCGATGGGATCGATCTTGTAGGCTGCCCAGACGCCGGCGGTCGCGCCGAGAACCGTTCCAATCAAGGCGTCCCAAAACGCGACCATCAGGAAGGTGGTCAGGATGCCCCGGGGTGTTGCGCCGATGGCGGTCAAGATGCCGATGTCGCGGCGCTTCTCCGTGACCATCATTGAGAGGATCGCAAAGATGCAGAAGCCGGCGACCACAAGCACTAGGCTCAGCATGATGGCCATCAGCGTGCGCTCGTTGTGGATTGCGCCGAGCAGCGATGCACGGAACTCTTCCCAGGTCTTGACTTCGCTGGTGTAGCCGCGGACTAAGGCCATCAGCGCCAGGCTGTGGCGCAGGTCGTCGCGCACGGCCGTGCCATCGCGGTCGTAGTCCTTGAGGCGCACCAGAATCTCACTAAACTCCCTGGCGTCTCCAATCAGGTCTTGGAGCGAGTCGCGCAGCACATAGACCCGATCCAGGTCCATTTCGTTTTCACCGCTTCGGAACGTCCCGCCTACCACGAAGCTCATGTTCGGCGGATTCGACGGGGCGCCATTGGTCATGGCGCTGGGCACGATGGTTGTGATCTGCACGGACTCGCCACGCCGCAATCCGAGTCGATAGTAGAGCTGCTCTCCCACCAGGACCACCGGCGGCTTCTTCGCGATCTTGCTCCGGAATTCCGGTGGCAGGTCAAAGGGCGCATCCGGGTTCTCGACGCGCTTGCCACGGGGAAAGCCGCTCTTGTCCACCGTGGGCTCACGGGTCAAGGATAGCCGGAAGCTGGTCGTTGAGAACTCGTCCTCGACGTTGATGCCCACGATCTTGACCAAGGGTAGGTCGCTCATCTGCGAGCTGGCCATGAAGGCCTCGGCGCGCTCGGACTGGCTGCCTTCCTGGGTCAGGATGCCGCCCCAGGAGAGGTGCGCCGCCGCGCCTTCGACGCGCGGGTCGGCGCGGATCACCTCGAGGATGCGCTCGGGAGCGTCGGGCACGACCCGACCGTCGCGGTTATCGCGATTCAGCTGGATTGGCTGGATCAGCAGATCCGAGAGGCTGCCGCGGATGCTCGAACGGGCCTCATTGAGGAAGCCCGTCATGATCGAGAGGATCAGAATCAGGGCCGTCACCGCGACAAAGATGCCGCCGATGCCAATCAGGTTCGTACGCCGTGACGTCAGATAGCGCCAGCTGAGAAAGGATCGATACATTAAGGATGAATCCTACTCGGACTTGGCGGGCTCCGCTTCACTCGAGGGGTCGTTTGTTGACTCGTCCGCCAGCTCTTCGGCACTCTGGCGGCGCATGGTCGGGAACAGCAGCACGTCGCGGATCGAATCTTGACCCGTGAGCACCATGACCAGGCGGTCAATACCGATGCCAAGACCACCTGCGGGCGGCATGCCGTACTCGAGGGCCTGCACGTAGTCCACGTCCACCTCGCCGGGCGTCTCGGGATCCATCATGGCGACCTGCTCCTCGAACTTCTGCATCTGCAAGATCGGATCGTTCAGCTCGGAGAAGGCGTTGGCCAGCTCCATGCCGCCGATGAACAGCTCAAAGCGCTCGGCAAAGCGCGGATCCGTGGGATCGGGCTTGGCGAGGGGGCAGATGGCCGAGGGGTAGTGGGTGACAAAGATCGGACCCGCGAGGTGCGGCTCGACGGTCTCGTCGAAGACCTCGCCCACGAGCTTCCAGTGCCCAAGGCCCGGAGCCACGGTGACGCCGAGCTCTTTGGCCCGGGCGGCGACGGCCTCCTCGTCGTGGATACTGACGCCTTCGTTGTGCTTCTCGAACAGCTCGTCGTAGCGCTGCTTCTGGAAGGGCGCCTGCACGTTGTAGGTCGCGCCGCGGAACTCGACCTCGGTACTGCCGAGGATGTCCGTGGCCACGCCGCTGATCATGGTCTCCGAGATCTCCATCATGTGCGTGTAGTCGCCCTGGGCTTGGTACAGCTCCAGCATGGTGAATTCGGGATTGTGGCGGTTCGAGATGCCCTCGTTGCGGAAGTTGCGGCTGATCTCAAACACGCGTTCCAAGCCACCAACGATCAAACGCTTGAGGTAGAGCTCCGGCGCGATGCGCAGGAACAGCTCCATATCCAGGGCGTTGTGGTGGGTCGAAAAGGGCAGGGCCGTAGCGCCGCCCATGACGGGGTGCAGGGTCGGCGTCTCGACCTCCAAGTAGCCGCGGCCCTCGAGGAAGCTGCGGATGTGGCTGAGGATGCGGCTGCGGGTGATGAACACATCGCGCACGCCTTCCGAGGCCCACAGGTCAACGTAGCGGCGGCGGTAGCGCACTTCCTTATCAGCGAGGCCGTGGAACTTCTCCGGGGGCGGTGCGAGGGCCTTGGCCAGGAGCTTGACCTCGGCGGCCCAGATCGTGAGCTCGCCCTTTTGGGTCCAGCCCAGCTCGCCTGTGATCGAGACCAGGTCACCGGGATCCAGGAACTTGCGCTCGGGCCACCAGTCCGGGGTCGGGCCCTTCTCGATGCGGCCCTTTTGGATGCCCACTTGAAGGCGACCGGTGCGGTCCTGGATCGGCGCAAAGATCAGCTTGCCGAAGTCGCGCATTCCCATCAGTCGGCCGGCGATGGTGACCGTGGTGCCGATCATCTCGCCAGGCTCTTCGCTGGTTCCGCCGCCGGTCTGGACGTCGGCAACAGGTGTCGCATCGACGCCGCGGGCGGGGTATGGATCGATACCAGCCTCGCGCATGCGCTCTAGCTTGGCGAGGCGGTCGGGATGAATGAGCTCCGTCATAGGAATCACCTGGGTGCTGGTCGCGAAAGAGGCGGGCCAGACAAGTAGTGTTAAACGAAAAACGCCAGCACTGGTGGGGCTGGCGTTCTTGATCGGTGGTGGAGGATAGGGGATTTGAACCCCTGACTTCCACAATGCCATTGTGGCGCTCTACCAACTGAGCTAATCCCCCGATTACAAGGCCTTGCGACCCTGCGTTTTTCGAGGCCTTGCGACCTCTAGTGTGAGGCCAGAGACCTCAGAGCACATTCAGGTATGCGTTGCACGCCCTCATGTGGCGCAAAGAATGCCAACGCCATCGTCGCTCGTCAATGAACGGAGGCGGTTTTTCTTGAGAGAGAGTCCCCGCGGCGCGTGTTCCCGTCCCACGGCTACCTTATGCTAACCGCCTCCCATCCTCCTCTTTAAGAGCCTAAAGCGCCCTAGGCGCCTCCAAGTGAATCCCGTGAGCACCCAAGAAGCCTCCCCCAACCAGGCCCAGACCATCTACGACCCGAGCGCGATCGAGGTTCGTTGGCAGTCCTATTGGCAGGACAACCAGACCTTCCGGGCCAAGAACCCCGGTGACCCGGGCTTCGACCCCGAGCAGAAGAAGTACTACGTGCTGAGCATGTTCCCGTACCCCTCGGGCGCGGGCTTGCACGTGGGGCATCCGACGGGCTACATCGGCAGCGACATCGTGGCGCGCAAGAAGCGCATGGAAGGCTTCAACGTGATGCTGCCCATGGGCTACGACTCCTTCGGCCTGCCGGCGGAGCAGTACGCGATCCAGACGGGCCAGCACCCCGAGGCGACCACCGCAGCCAACGTGGACACCTACCGCGGCCAGATGGAGCGCATCGGCCTGTCCTACGACTGGTCCCGCGAGTTTTATACCAGCGACCCGAAGTACTACCGCTGGACCCAGTGGATCTTCGCGCGCTTGTTCGACAAGGGCTTGGCCTACCAGAACGAGGTTCCGGTCTGGTGGTGCGAAGAGCTGAAGACGGTGCTCGCCAATGAAGAGGTCATCCAAGGTAAGTCCGAGCGCGGCGGGCACCCCTGTGTGCGCCGTCCCTTGAAGCAGTGGATGCTGAAGATCACCGCCTACGCGGACCGATTGATTGACGACCTGGAGCTGGTGGACTGGCCCGAGTCCGTGAAGACTATGCAGCGCGAGTGGATCGGTCGCAGCTATGGCGCGACGGTGCGCTTTGGCTTAGAGCTGGGCGAGGGACAGGTCGAGGTGTTCACCACGCGGCCCGACACCTTGTGGGGAGCAACGTTCATGGTGCTCGCTCCCGAGCATCCGTTGGTAGCGGGCATCACCACGGACGACCAGCGCGGTGCCGTGGATACGTACATTCGGACCGCTGCGAACAAGAGTGACCTGGAGCGCACGGACCTGGCCAAGGAGAAGACCGGCGTCTTCACCGGCGCCTATGCCTTGAACCCGGTGATGGATCCTGCAGATCCGCGCGCCAAGGTGCAGATCTGGATCGCCGACTACGTGCTCGCAAGCTACGGCA
>JBLHWM010000186.1:0-7208 GCA_047629095.1 Planctomycetota bacterium
GGTCGCGCTGGCACATCAGCATGTCGAGCTGGTTCCAGGACTATGTCTACATAGGAATGGGCGGCAGTCGACAGGGCACTTGGAAGGCGATCCGCAACGTGATCGTCGCCTGGACCCTGGTTGGTCTGTGGCACGGTGCGGCATGGACCTTCGTGCTGTGGGGCTTCTACCACGGCGTCTGGCTGGGCGTGGTGCGGCTGTTCCGCAAGCTCTTGCCCGGTGGGCGCTTTCCGAAGGGCCCGCTCTTCCATGTGCTCGGCGTGCTGTTCACTTTCCACGTGGTGGCCTTCTCCATGATCCTGTTCCGCTGCCCCGACATGGACGCCTTCTTGGTGGCCTGTGGCGAGCTTGTGAACTGGGGCCCGGACATGCGGCCGATCACGGTGCCCTTGATGGTGATCATGATCGTGGGCTATGTGACGCACCTCATGCCCGACAAGATCACGACGAACCTCGAGGCGGGCTGGTGCAAGACGCCGGCCCTCATTCAGGGTGTTGTGCTGCTTGCGGCGATCCTCTTCTTCTTCGTGCTTGGCCCCCCCCAAGCGCCGTTCATCTACTTCCAGTTCTAAGCCATGGGCCCCATCCAAGATCTACTTGTTGGTATGAAGCGCTACATCGGCTGGCGAGCTTTAATCGTAGTCGTGGGGCTGCTTGCGCTTGAGCTTGGGCTCGCGCAGAACACCCACTACGGCGATTGGGTCGTGATGAACAAGCACCGGACCTACGGCTGGAAGATGCTGCCGAACCAGGACGTCTGGTCGCGCTGGTACGACATTCCGATCCACATCAACAAGTGGAGCTACCGCGGTCCCGATTGGGACGCGCCGCTGACTGACGACGACGGGAACTTCGTCAAAGACGAGTCCGTGTTTCGCGTGGCGATCCTTGGCGACTCGATGACCTACGGCATCTGCGTGCCTTATGAGGACATCTACTCCCAGCTACTTGAGAATAAGCTCCGAGAGGACTTCAAGCGGCGCGGCATCGACAAGCGCCCCGTGGTGATGAACTTCGCGGTGCAGAACTACGTCTTCCAACAGGGCACTCTGATCTATGAAGCTGAGATCAGTAACTGGAAGCCCGACCTGCTCGTGGCGCCGTTGAGCCCCCACACGGTGCTGCCCTTCGGCGGCGGTGAACCCCCGATCGAGTTCCCCTACGCGTCGTCCGTCTTGCGCACTGCGAGCTACGACTACCTCTTCAAGAGGTGGATCAACCCCATGACCAAGAAGCTCAGCATCGCCGAGCTGACCATGGGAGACAAGGGCTCCGAGAACTCTGCCTGGCCTTCGCCCAATGAAGGCGAGGTCAACCTAGTCGAGCTCGAAGCTCAGTTTGCCAAGACGCCTTACAAGAAGGAGTTCGGCAGGTACTGGCGCGACGATATCGAGCGCAAAGCGCAGCTTACGAAGCGGCTCGAACAGGACGGCGGCAAGTTCGTGGTGTTCTGCTTGCCGATCTACTTCCCGCTACTCAACCCCAAGGCGCGCTCGCCCTTCGATATCTACAAGTACTGGGCCGAGGAGATGCAAGCGGGGCCGGAAGACGCCAACGATGCCTATGCCATCGATGGCTATCCCCAGGCCCGCAAGGACATGGCGAACCTGTCCCTTGAGATCCAGGAGTACCTCACAGCTCGGCGCGCCGCCGGCCAGTCCGAGGACTTCGTGGGCGCGATGCCCACCTTCCAGCACAAGGATGACTACCTGCTGCTGATCGAAGACCGCGGGCACTACTCGCCGCGCGGCCACCAGTCCGTGGCCCAAGCCCTGTTCGACGGCTTGGCAGCCCAGGGCTTGTTACCGAAGTAGTCCTCGAGGAGCGGGCCGGTGTCGCGTCCGCAGCTCGTCGCGATGCCTAAGGCGATCGCTAGTCGTGCCGGTGCTTGTAAGGTGCGATTCGAACTCAAAGCTGGACGAAGGGTGAACTTGCCAATGGCGCAAGTTAGTCAGACCCGAGGCGCTTGAGGGAAGGGGAGAGCCCCTGGCTTTACCCTGTTTCTTGTGCAGGCCGGGCAAGAGTTCCGGGGGAAGCCTAGAGCCAGCGACAGCCATCCAGGCAGAGCTTGTGGTCGTGGTCGCTGTTGGAGCTCGATTCCGTGGGCTGGTTGCCGTCGGTGTAGCCCATGGCGGCCAGCTCGGCTTGGCTGTTGGCGGTGGGCAGGCTGTCGCTGCCGACGTTGCGGCTGCGGCTCTGTTCGCGGCTGCTGGAGATAGCCTTGCGCATGGCGTCGAGCTGATCGCGCGTCTGGTCCGCACCCGGTTCATTGAGCAGGCTCACATTGAGCACGGTCTTCTCGTCGGGGTCGCTCTCCAGGTCAAAGTGCACGACCTGCAAGTCGGCACCGAGTTCGCCGCCGAGCACCGTGTGCTGGGCGCCACGAAGTAGGCCCAGACGCTGCTGTGTCTCCTTCCCAGCTTCAAACAGCAAGAGCTCCTGGAGATAGATCGAGTCCTCGTTGCTGGCTTCGCCCCGCAGGACAGGTGCTAGGTCTCGTCCGATGGTGCCATCGGGCGCACCCAGTCCGAGCAGGCCATAGATCGTCGGAGCGATGTCAATGATACCCGTGGCGCCATCAATCTCTGCGCCTGGATCGATCATGCCGGGCCATGCCACGATCCATGGCACATGCACGCTTTCTGCGAATAGAGACTTCCTGTGGGTCTTATTCCCGTGCTCGAAGAACTCCTCGCCGTGGTCGGATGTGACCATGACGATGGTGTTCTCGAGTTCGCCGCGGGCCTCGAGCTCGGCGAAGAGCTTCCCTAGCTGCGCATCCACGTAGCTGATGCCACCATCGTAGAGCGCGACCACGTGGTCGAAGTCCGCCTTGGGCATGTCGCGCACGAAGGGCGAGTTGGCGGCCGTGATGTTCTTACCGTCGATCGTACCCGTGTAGTCCGGATCGAACATCGTGTCGAAGGGCGCGGGCGGCGTGTAGGGATCGTGCACATCGAACAAGTGCACGAAGGCGAAGAACGGCGCGTCCGGGGTGTCGGCCTTGACCTCGTCGATCCAATCGAGGGCTCGGCCGATGGTCTCGGGCGAGCTCATGTGGGTTGGGTCGAAGAGGTCAGGATGGCGCGCCTGCAGAGCTTCGAGGCCCGGCTTGTCGTCCGCTTCGCGAAGCCGATTCCACTCCGCGGACACGACCTCGTCCGAATAGAAGGTGTGGCCCCAGCGCTCGAAGGTTTCAAAGCCCGGGCCGAAGCCGTAGCGCTTGTCCACGTACTGCCAGGTGTAGAAGCCGCCCGTGCGATAGCCCTCGTCCTTTAGGACCTCGGGGATGAAGACACCGAGCTGCTCCACGGGTGAGGGATTGCCGGCGTCATCGGTTAGGGACCAGAGGCGATCGTCGCAGACTCCGTGGGCGCTGATGGGTAGCCCGGTGAGCATCGACATGTGGCTGGGCAGGGTCCACGATGTGGTCGAGAAGGTGCGCTCGAAGCGCGCGCCGCGCCGCGCGAGGGCATCGAGGTTGGGGCTGGTCTCGCGGTCGTAGCCATAGCTCGAGAGGTGATCGGCCCGCAGGGTATCGATGCTCACCAGCAGCACGTTCGGCCTTGGAGCTGCGTCCGGCTCGGGGGTGCAACTTGCGACGAGCAGAGCACTCGCCATGAGAACGAGGGAAGTGCGGTGAAGAGCTAGGCGATGATTCAAGGCGAAGTGCTGGGAAGGAAGAGGTTCGTTGGGGCAGGCGAATATATCATGCCGCGCGGTCTACGCGGTCTAATAGGGAATGGGTCAAATGTACGGCCCATCCAAACGCAGGGTGCCGTAGCCGTGCGGCTCCCTCCTCCTCGCACTTTCCAACCAAACATGCCAGCCGATTCGCCCACCCCCAGCGTCGCTCCCGCACCGACGAAGACTATGGATCGCCACGGACTTGTGGACGTACTCCGTGGTTTTGCGCTGCTGGGAATCCTGGCGGTGAACATCGAGTACGTCGCCCAGCACGTCGAGCTGGGCTACGTGGACTACAACTCAACGGCCGATCTCTGGACGCGCGGCCTGGTCGCCACCTTGGGCCAGATGAAGTTCTTCCTGCTGTTCTCCCTGCTGTTCGGCTATGGGCTAGCCCTGCAGGTCGAGAGCGCCGAGGCTTCGGGCAGGCCCCTCGGAAAGCGCTATGGTCGGCGGTTGCTCGGGCTCATTCTGCTTGGAGTCGCCCATGGCATGCTCTTCTTTCCCGGAGACATCCTTGTGCTCTACGGCGTCGTCGGTTGTCTCGCCTATCCCTTGCGGAACAAGTCGACGGCCACGCTGCTCCGTGGCGCCGCGCTGGTCTACGGGCTGGCCGCACTTATCTGGCTAGCCTTCGGCCTGTCGGACGGATTAGCTGGATCCAACGAGCAGCCTGGTCTGCTTGAGCCGGCCACCTTGGTCGCTGCCCAAGCCGAGAGTGCTGAGGTCTTTCGAGCGGGCTCTTTCTCCGACGTCGTGGCACTGAACTCTAGCTACTGGCCTTGGGTCCTGCTGTTCTTACTCTTCGTCCAGGGGCCTCCGGTCTTCGCCTTGTTCCTAGTTGGCGTCGCCCTAGGCCGCAGCGACCTGCTCTCCAATTCAGGGTCCCACCGGCCCCTCGCTAAGCGCTTGTTTTTCTTCGGTGGAGCCGTGGGGGTTGCAGGCTCCGCGGTGGGTGGCTACCTCGCTGTGCTCGGCGGGAAGTGGGAGACAATGGGGTTCGCCCTGGGCTTCCTTTTTGGCCCGGCCCTGACCGCCAGCTACATCGCAGGTATCGCCCTCGTCCTGGGCAGGTCGCGCGGTCTGCTCGCCCGCCTCTTCGAGTCCGCGGGGCGCATGTCTTTGAGTGTGTACCTGCTCGAGTCCGTGGTCGCGACGACCCTCATGTACGGATACGGCGCGGGCCACTTCGGCCAAACCGGCCCGGTCGCTGGCCTCGGGATCACCCTGGGGATTTGGCTTGGCCTGTCCTTTCTCGCGATGGCCTGGATGCGACTTGCCAGGTTCGGCCCTTTCGAATGGCTCCTGCGCTCGGTGACCTACGCCAAGCTGCAACCGATTAGGAAGAGGCCACGGCCCTAGATTTCTGCAGCCGATTCGGCTCTACACCACGCCGCCAATGGGTAAGCGACGATACCTTGCCGTGAAGCTAGCCATGCGTTTCGAGGCTGGCAACGAGGTCCACAAACCTAAGGCGCGCACCCTGCTGGCCTCGATCGATTCCACGCAACCTGCCTTCAAACCAAAGACCGAACCATGAACAAGAGCAAGACCATCAAGTGGGGAATCGTGAGCCTCGCAGTTGTATCCATCGCCTACTTTGCCTGGGACCTGAGCGCGACATCACACCTCGAGTCGGCCCTGGAAGACGCGCGCGCCCAAGGCGTTCCCCTGACCATGGCGGACCTGATCGAGGGCCGGCCCGAAGGGGGCAACGCCGCAGCGCACATGTACAGCGCAGCCATCAGCACGTGCAAGGCCGCTGGCGACGTGTCGGCGTTGGCCAATGAGTACGAGCCCTTCGGCGACGAGGGCAAGGACAAGCAGCTTGCCGAGGTTCCCGCCGAGCTGCGCGCTGCACTCCCAGGCTTCACCGAAGGCATCGCGCTCTTGCAGCGCGCTGGAGAAATGGGGGAGTGCTACTTCCCCATAACGGAGGACGAGTCCCTGGACGATCGCATCACCAACTGGGACGCCATGCGCACCTTGGACTTGAGCCGACTGCTGGTCGCTGCGGTCAAGGTCCACATGGATGAGGGCAACCTCGAGGGCGCGAAGATCGCCGTCCAAGCGAACCTCGCCCTCACGACAGCTCACCGCCACGAGCCCACCCTACTTGTGCAGATCGTCGGGATGATCACCGCGAATTACGGGGCGCGCTCGGCCATGATCCTAGCCGCACAACTCGATCAGCCCGCCGAGTGGCTCGCCAGTCTGCACCTCATGGAGGGCACCGAGCCCGGCTCGAGTACGTCCCTTATCGCAGAGGCCCTCGCTAGCGAGCTGCCTTACTTCACCCAGGCCCTTGGCGGCGGCGAAGACATGACCTCTAAGCAGCTCATCGAGCTCTTCGACGCCAGCGATATGAAGCTGCCCGATATCTGGTCCCTTGCCACGGGAACCCCCTACATGCGCAGCGCCCAGGCCAGCTTCATCGAATACGTCGCCGCTTCCATCGCTATCGCGGAGGGCCCGCTACACGACGCCATCGGCAAGGCTGACGCCCTCGCTAGCAAGGTCCAGGAAGAGAGCAACAGCCTTGTGATCGCCTATGTGATCAACGCCTCTCCGCTGCTCCAGAACTACGCCGCCTGCCTCTCCCAAACGCGGCTGCTACTGCTCGGCACGAAAGCCTACGCCCACCGCGCCAAGACCGGCTCCTGGCCCACGGACCTAGAGTCTCTTGGCCTGGCAGATTTGCACGACCCCCGCACCGGGAGTCCATTTCAGCTAATCCAAAGCGGCTCCACCCTCACCTTAGTCAGCGATGGTCCCGACCCGGTCGAGTGGGTCTTGGACTAGTCTTCGCGCCAGGAGGAGCGCCGGTCCCGTGGAAATCGACTCTGGGACGGCAATGGCGTCTCCGCCGTACTCCGCGAGCAGTCGGATGCTTCCATGGGGCTCTTCCGGCGCCGGGCTCGCGGCTTCTTGCGCCACTGGACTGCCAGGTAAAACGGAGCGCGGCCGCTCGGACTCGAAGGTCGGAGCGGCCGCGCAGCTTGCGATGGTCATGGAGCAGAGGACCAAGGCTCGGAACACTTAGACTTGGACCGGGTTCGGCGTCACTCCTGAGGTGCGGTCGATCGCGATGGCATCATTCTGGCCTTGGCCAGTGAGCTTCACGAAGAGGTCGAAGGCCTTCTGCTCGAAGGTGTAGTTGAAGTTGCAGTTCTTGAGGCGCCAGCCAGAGATCTTGCGCATGCCGGCGCGGACGGCGCCGGAGCCCTCGTTCACGTGGCCGTCGTAGAAGCTGGAGGTCGCGGTGTAGCGGCGCCAGATATCCATCACGTCGTCGGGGATGGAGTTCTCGAGGCCAGTTACGTCGACCTTGTACTCAAGGCAACCGCCCCAGTCATCGAGGGTCTGTGGCACGGGCATGTTCATCTCGACCGAAGTGTCCCAGTCGGCGCTGCCGGGGATGGGACGGAAGGGGAAGATGTCCGAGGCCGAGCCCGGGAACTTGTACTTCATCTCGGACGCCTTGCGGATCGTCTTCATCATCGACTCGCGGTCCTCACCGG
>JBLHWM010000187.1:0-7158 GCA_047629095.1 Planctomycetota bacterium
TCGCGATGCGCTTCATCACGCGGTCGATCTCACCCTCGAGCTTGCCAATCGTACGGCGCAGACCGAGCAGCGTATTCGAGGCCTCGTCCACCACCCGACCGCGATCGTCAAGGGCCTTGTCCAGCTCCGAAGTCAGCTTCACGAGGTCCGGAATCTCGGCGCCGAGGCGCGCGCAGGCCGGTAGCTCCGGAGCCCGTGCGGAGACCCACCGCGCGAGCTTGGCGAGGGCGCGCAGGAAGGTCGCCAGGATGCGGAACTCCTCCTCGTCCAGGGCTCGCGTGAAGCGCCTCGCGATAAGCAGGATCGGTTCGGGATCCGTGATGCCGGCGAGGGGCGGCACGCTGGTCGAATCATAGGGGTTCGAGGTGCTGTCCGAGAGCCCACCCGCGGTGGCGTGGCGCAGCAGCTCATCGCAGCGGGCTAGGGCCTCCCGGGCGGCCGCTTCCGAGCGCGGCTGCAGCTCCTCCAAGGCGCGACGGCCAAGGGCCGAAGCTGCATGCCTCGCGAGCAGTTCACGCACCGCGGGCCAGTCGAGGGCGTCCGCAGCGAAGCTGTCCAGGGTCATTGGGGGCATCTGGCTGGTCTGATTAAGCGGGCTCATCGGTTCCTTCGCAAGGCGTAGAGCGAGACGGCCAGCGGGTCCTTCAAGAGCTGGGACACCTGCACCTTGCCCAGCTCGACCGGGGTGAAGTCCCCCATCGCCACGAGCCGCTCCTGGTAGCCGCGGACAAAGGCGCGGTTGGAGCGCGGCTTGAGCGCCGGCGGCGTGGTCATGAAGATAACCTCGAATCCAGCGGACCAGGCCCGCAGCTGGTCGTCATTCCAGCCCGGATCCACGCCTTGAAAGGTCACGCAGAGGTCGGGATTGCCGTCCCCGCGCACGATGCCCGCATCCCGGCGCAGGCGTGCGGGGTCACCGCCGCGGGCGACGACTCCGATGTGCAGCGCGGCCGGGGAGAGCTCGGTGTTGATCCCGAGCCAGCCGAACTTGGCGGCCGGTCCATGAGTAGCCGCCATGGCCAGCACCTCGGTCGCCATGAGGTCGAGCAGCTGGGCCGCTTCCTCGGACGCGATGCCGTTGGTGGAGAGGGGACGCCCCGGGCCTATGGCCTGGCGCTCGACAATCATGGCTTCCTGGTAGGCGCGGACCTTGGCGATGGCCTCGATCTGCTCTGGATTTGCGCCGTCGGCACTGGTGGCGAAGCCAATGGTTTTGGCGAAGAGCAGGTTGCCGTCCGCCGTGGGCATGACGAGAGCGAGCACAATGAGGACTGGCGCGCCGATCAATGCAGCGTGGCCGCGTAGGACTGGACCAAGGCCGTGGGCGATGCCCAAGGCGCCGAGGGCGAAGGCAAAGGGCGCGGGGCCGAGTAGGAAGCGATCGAGATGGAAGTTGTGCAGCGCGATCGGGACACCCATGGTGAGCAGCACGATCCAGAGGCTGCCGACGCGGCGCGGTGCGCGGACCAGAAGTGCGAGGCTCAGCACAAGGCCAATCACCACGGCAAGCAGCACCCGCGGCGTGGGAAAGAGGCCGATGCCCAGGTCCAAGAGGCGGCGCGCATCCGACATTCGATCCAGCTGTTGGTTTCCGGCGAGAAAGTCCATGAACGCGGTGCGATGGATCTCGGCGATCGCGCTACCGCCGGGCAGAGGAAACACGAACCACCAGGTAAATGCCACAGCGGGGACGACGGCTATGCGCAGAGAGGAAATGCCGAATAGGGCGATCGAGCGCTCTCGAATCGCAAAAATAGCGCCAAGGCACACGTCGAGGAATAGACCCGCGCCGAGCAGTAGGCCGTAGTTGAACTTGGTGAAGAACGCGAGCGCGATCAAGGCGCCGACCGCGAAGTCGCGGCGGGCTCCACCGGCGCATCCCATGAGCCTTGTGCGCCGCAACCAGAGCGCCACGCAGAAGATCGACACCGTGGCAAAGGGCACCTCCAGGAACCACGTTCCGGAGTAGTCCATGAACAGCGGTGAGAAGAGCCCCAGGCAGATGGTGAAGAAGGCGGCTAGCTTGCGCGTGGACTCGGCCAAGCCGACGCTGAGCTCGAGGGCCAGCAGCAGCAGGCCGAGTAGACCCAGGGACCAGACGAAGCGCCCGACCCGGCGGCCGAAGAGCTCGGGATTGTCCGCCGCGCCGAACAAGAGCTCGGCGGATGCGACGACGGCAGGGTAAACGAAGGGGTACTGATTGCAGTTGAGGGCAACCTGCGCGGCCTCTCCCAGGTCGCCCGTGCTAGCGGCCTGGGCCATGTGCGTTGCCGGCAGGCCTACATGCATCGACTCGTCCCACCCCCAACTGCGATCCTCGCTGACCATCAGCACCATGGGAATCGCGAGCACGAGCCAGAGCAGGAACCAGGGCAGAAAGCGCTGCTTCCCTTCGACCTCGCTCCCGATCGGGGGCGTCGCATTCGGTGGATCCGTGATCATGGGGCCATCCTACCCCGGTAGCGCGCACCTCGCAGCCCCATCGTGTCACTTAGCTGCAACTACGGACGGCGTCCTGAGGTAGAATGCCGCCATGAGTTCGATCGACCCCAAGACGGCGCGCTTTGAGACACGCGCGATTCACGCTGGCCAGTCCCCGAACCCCGAAAACGGGGCTCTGATGACGCCGGTATATTTCAACAGCACCTACGCCCAACCGGTACCGGGCGAGCCCCTGCTCGGCTACGAGTATTCGCGCACGACCAACCCGACGCGAACGGCACTCGAGCAGAACCTCGCGGCCTTGGAGAAGGCCGACTGGGGCCTCTGCTTCGCCTCGGGAATGGCGGCCATCGATTCGCTGCTCTCCCGGGTTGACCCGGGCGATCACATCGTTGCCGGCATCGACCTTTATGGTGGCACCTATCGTCTGTTCACGAAGTTCTTCCAGCGCTATGGTGTCAAGTTCACCTTCGTGGACACAAGGGACCTGGTCGCCACGGAAGCCGCTGTCAAAGCTGCTGGCGACAAGATCAAGTACCTCTATATTGAGACCCCCTCCAACCCGATGCTGGGTGTGACGGACATCGAGGGCTGCGCCAAGATCGCCCACGCGGCCGGCACGCACCTCGTGGTCGACAACACCTTCGCATCGCCCTACCTCCAGGCTCCCCTTGCAATGGGCGCAGACCTGGTGCTGCACTCTTGCACCAAGTACCTGGCCGGTCACTCGGACGCGGTCGCTGGCGCAATCGTCGGCAACGATCCCGTGCTCTGCGAAGAGATCGCCTTCTACCAGAACACCTGTGGTGGCCAGCTTGGTCCCATGTCAGCGTTCCTCGTCATGCGCGGCACCAAGACCTTGGCCCTGCGCATGGACCGCCACTCGGAGAACGCCATGGCCATCGCCAAGTTCCTCGAGACGCGCGACGAAGTCGACAAGGTCATCTACCCCGGCCTCGAATCCCATCCCGCCCACGAGCTCGCGAAGAAGCAGATGCGCAGCTTCGGCGGCATGATCAGCTTCGAGCTCAAGACCGGTGTGCCCGGGGGCAAGGCCTTCTCCATGGCCACCCGCGTCTTCACCCTGGCCGAGTCCCTCGGCGGTGTCGAGTCCCTTGTAGAGGTCCCGCCGATCATGACTCACGCCTCGATCCCCGCTGCCGAACGCCATGCGGCTGGCATGGCCGACGGTCTGGTGCGTCTGTCCGTTGGCGTCGAGCACCTCGACGACCTGCTCGCAGATGTCGAGCGCGGACTCGTGGCAGCTGCACGCGCGACCGAGGCTGCAACGGTCTAGGTTCAGGCTCAACGCCAAGGCCTCCCCAACCGGGAGGCTAGAACGAAGCGAGGGCGGCCCTAGGGTCGCCCTCGCTTCGTTGTTTGTAGGAGGCTAGCTTGAGCCCCTTCTCTCTTGGCAGGTCGCCGAGTCCCTAGCCGAACTTCGAGTCGGGATTCAGGTTCGGCGGGGTCGAACGCTCGAAGCCGCTCGAGGGGTTCGGCTTGCCGTCGGGAGCCTTCTCGGGCTTCTTCGCGGCCGCAGCTTCCGGCGTGTTCTCGCAGACGTTCAGGCGCATCTTGCGACCGACCTTGAACTTGACCACGCGCTTGGCGGGCACTTGCACCTTCTCCAAGGTGCGCGGGTTCTGGGCCGAGCGCGCGGCGCGCTCCTTGACCTCGAACACGCCGAACTCGCGGAACTCAAGTCGATGGCCCAGGGCGAGCTCGTCGATGATGCAATCGAGGAAGTTCTGAATCACGTCCTTAACCAGGACCTTCTTCACGCCAAGATCCGCAGCTATGCGGTTGACGAGTTCTTTCTTCGTGGTGGTTCCGTTCTGCTCGCTCATAGGGGGGGTGCTCAGAGGGGCCTCTTCTGATGCCGTCCCGATTCTCAGATGGCACTAACCTTTCGTCAAGTAAGAACTTGCGTCCGTTCGTCCCAGGGACTCAGGTTGCCTAAATCTCTTCCAAACTAAAGGTCACAGGGCCGTCTCCCACGCACTCCACATCCATGTGCTCGCCGAAAGCGCCCCGGGCCACGGTCAGACCTAGGTCCCCAAGGCAGTCGGCGAAGTGCTCATACAATGGTCTGGCGACTTCTGGGCTAGCGGCCTTATCAAAGGAGGGACGGCGACCTTTTTTGCCGTCGGCGGCAAGGGTGAACTGGCTGATCACGAGGGCAGAAGCGCCGGTGTCGAGGGCGGAGAGGTTCATCTTGCCGGCATCGTCTTCATAGAAGCGAAAGCGCGCGATGCGCTCTGCGAAGGACCGGGCGCACCGCTCGGTATCCCCCTCGACCACGCAGACGAAAATCACCATGCCGCGCCCGATTGCACCCACGGTTGCACCGAGGGCGCGCACTTCGGCACGGCTAACGCGCTGCACTACGGCCTTCACGGAGTACCTGAATCGGGCTGCAGACCGAAGCCCTCTTCCCGCAAGCGCTCCAAGCGAATTTGGGCTTGGATGAAGTGCATCAGCTCGTCGAACTCTTGACCGCTTGCCGCGCCGGTCTGCACCTCTTCGGCGATCATTTGGAGGGACGCCGCCCAAGCAGAGGCGGCCATTTCCGGCTCCTGAAACCAGCGCTCAAAGAGCCGCGCACGCTGCATTTCGCCCAAGGGTAGGGAGAGGCCGGCTTCGGTTGCCGTTGCAAGGGTGGCTTCGCTTTGGGCCAGCGCCTCCTCGGGGCGGCCCACGGAAGCAAGGGCCGCGGCCCGCACCAGGCCGGCCCGAATCGCAGTGCCCGGCAAGGCCGGGCCCCAGGGCTTGGACGGCTCGCCAAGGGACTCGCCCTCGGCTGCACCACGAAGGTAGTCCAGGCCGGCCAGCGCCTTGAGCGCTGACTTACCATCGTTGCGCCCCATGCGCAGCACGGCCAGATCCACCACGCTGTCGTACCAAAGAGTGGACGGGACCTCGGGGGCCTCGACAGCGCGCTCGAGCCAATAGGCCAGGCGGATCTCCTTGCTCGCGAGCTTCTGGGCCGGGGATTCGAGCCGAACTTCGAGGCGCCGGGCCAGCAGATGGCCAGGTTGCTCCTTCAACGCAGCCCGCAGGCTGCGCCGGGCAGCAGCTAGATCGCCGCTCTGCACGAGCCGAAACGCGAGGCCATAGTGGGCCCAGGCGCGAATGTCGGCTGGATTGCGAGGCTCCGCTGTAAGGATCTGGTCCAGCATATTCATGCTGGCGATGCCGTCTTCATCCATGCGTGCCGCCAGGAGGAAATCGAGGCCGCGCTTGGACTGCTTTGCCTTGAGCCAAGCGACCATAGACACCATCTGCCAGGGATCGAAGAGCAGTCCCCGGGGCGCGCGCTTTTTGGCGAGCTCGGCGTCCTGGCTGAGCAGGGCCGCGATGGCGCAGTCGGGTGCGGAGATTCGCGTGCTGGCTAGGATTGGATTGACGCTGCGGAAGTCGCCCCGCTCCAGGGCGGCCCGTGCCTGGCGTAGAAAGACCTCGTGCCCCGCCGGAATCGCTTGGGTGCCGAAGCTCGGTGGCTCCCAGTTGGGAGCGACCCCCGCGCCGCCGCAGCTCGCGGCGCACAGGAGCCCCACGAAGAGCGCTGCCCGAAGGATGTTCACTTGCCGCCGCGGAAGACGAGCCTCTCGCCGCGCTGCTCGGTCTCGCCGGACAGGGAGCCGCGGTCGTCGGTGTTGTGCCAGGAGACGCGCCCCGAGGCCACGACGCGAACCTCGACATCGCCCGGACGCTCGAGCACCATTACGCTGTCAAGGGCAACGATCTTCCAGTTGTCGAGGCCGGCGACGATCTCCACAAACGCGGTGGGATCCTTGCGCTTGAGGACCTGGCGAAAACCCTCGGGCAGGGTGTCCGCGCTGTAGTTCAGGTTGGCCGCATCTTGGCGCAGGGCGATGTGATCCATCAGGCCCTTGGGGCCCTCGATAACAACACGGTCGGCCACCAGTAATGAGGCGTGGGTGAAGGCGTCCGTCCAGACTTCACTCGCGGCCTGCTCGGACATGTCCTGCCCCTCGTCCGTCGACTTATCACCGGGGCTGCCGCAGCCGCCTAATGTGACAACGCAGATCATCGCCAAGGTAAGGCTGCCCTTTGAGCCAAGGGCCAGGGCAAGGCTACCCATTCCATTTCGCAATCGGTTCGGCATGGTCATCTCAGATATCGAATCGGGGTCTTAGGCGGCAAGTAAACGGTAGATTCCAGCTATTTGAGTCCGCAGGCTCGCATGGCCCGATCGCGAACAGTCTGTGCACGCGCCCGCGCTGTTGCGGCGCCGCGCTGTAGCGCAGCTTCGACCTCGGCGGGGTTGGCGATCAGCTCTTCGCGGCGCTTGCGGGCGGGGGCAAAGTACTCTTCCATAGCTTCGACAACCCGCATCTTCAGGTGGCCATAACCGGGGGCGTCGGGACCGCCCTTGCGGACGCGCTCTTTCCAATCTTCGAGCTCCTTCGCCTCTAGGAAGAGGGTCAGGAAATCGAACAGGACGAGCTCGTCGGGATTCTTCGGCTCACTGGGCTCGCGGCTGTCGGTGGGCACCTTGCCGATGGCCTTCTTGAGCTTCTTCCCTGACTCAAAAATCCAGATCGAGTTGCCATAGCTCTTGCTCATCTTCTGGCCATCGATCCCGGGCACCTTCTGGAACAATTCCGTGGCCGCCATGCGGTACTCCGGGCGCACGAAGGCGTAGCCGTCCGGCGTGTGCTTGCCGTAGGCATTATTGAAGTAGCCCGCCAT
>JBLHWM010000188.1:0-7121 GCA_047629095.1 Planctomycetota bacterium
AGGTAAGGACTTCACCACCGAAGAGAAGATGGCCAACATCGAGAAAGAGTTCGACCGCTTTGCTGTCTGATTCCGCCTTGGTACTCGATGCGAAGCTCGGCGCCACGCGCCGGGCTTTTCATGCTGCGCTCGTCTCTGCCTCCGAGCAGTTGCGCAGCATGCTCGAGTCCGAAGTGGATCAGGAAAAAACGTCCGATACGTTCTCCGGCGGCTTTGTGAACGCGTCTAGTTTCGGAGCCCTCGGCCAGAGCGCCGGCCAGGTGAACACCGAGAAGAAGCGCGTCCGCGCGGCCAGGAATATCCTGGTCGAGCTGCTCGAGCTTGGTGACGACCTGTACCGAGTCAAGGTCGCCCCGGGCATGAGCGTGCGCAGCGCCGTCAGCAGAGCCTATGGCCGCATTGGCCGCTCCTTTGCCGCCGCCCACTCCGCGTCGGTGGCCAATGCTGGCAAGCCGGTGCCCGAGGGCGAGGCCGATAAGCTCGAGCGCAATAACTTCCGCAACTGGACCGCTGTCGAGCGCGCCCTCGCCCCGGGGCTCTTGATCGAGATCCAAGGCGAAGACCTGCTGACCGATGGCCTGTCCGAGTTCTTGGATGGCAACGCTTGCCTGGCCTTTCTGGTCAGCGGTGCCTGCTCTCCGGCTCCCTTGGTTGGCCTTGTGCGCCCCGGCGTCTTCGTGGCCCAGTCCAAGAACCTCGATCCCTTTGGCATGCCCGACCGCGGACCCGCCGTTGTGGCCGTGCTGGCCGAAGCCGATGCCGCCGCCACCTTCACGCACCGGCCCGCCGGATTGGGCGAGTCGGGCATGGGAATCTGGTCGCGCTTGATCGTCGAGACCCTTCCGGAGGCTGCTCCGGGGACGAGCCTCGGTCCGAAGAGTGCCTACCAACAGCGCGAGGAGCTGCGCCAGCTGGCCTCGCTCTCGATCGCTCCAAGCGTGTCAGCAGCAGATGGCAGTATCGACACCGACCAAGAGCTCGGAGTCCCTGCCGTCGTGGCAGCTACGGGCGTATCCACTGAGCCCGTCGACGGACTAGCGGCTTGGCTCTTGTCCAAGGCCAAGTAGCCCTGGCTCGGGGATCGCGTCGCGATCCCCTGGCCCCGTATCTAGTTTGTCTAGGGCCCGCAGAACGTCTTCGAGCTGGGTGAACTTCGTGCGCACCTGGCCGGAAGCCTCGCCGCGCTGCAACTCTAACCCATCGAGCTTTTGCCAGTCGGCAAAGGTCACGAAGCGCACGTCGCGCGACTTCAGCAGCTTGCAGATGCCGCCTGCTTCCGCTTCCGACAGCGGCTCGACGACAGCGCCGGCTAAGTCCTCCACCATATTCGCCACGGTGGCCTTCGAGTCGGGATTGTTGGTTCCAATCAGGCCCTCTGGCCCGCGTTTCGCCCAGCCGACTACGTACTGGTGAGCCACCGTCTCTCCCTCGTTGGTCACACGCCCCTCATCATTGGGGATGATGCCCCAATCTTCGTGGAACGGCACCCCGGGGATTGGTGTGCCCCGGTAGCCAATCGCTTTGAAGATCATCTGAACCTCTTCGTCGACGTAAACATCGCTCCCCTTGGGTCGCGGGGTACCATCGTCAGTAGCGTAAATTAGATTGCGTTGCAGGCGCACTCCGGTCAGGGCGCCATCGACTCCCGTCAGCTCAACGGGTGAGACCAGGAAGCGACAATCCAGCCGGCGACCGTCCGCCGGTTCCTGTTCGGAGGCCTTGGTGAGGAACGCGACGTTCTTGGTCGCCGACTTCGGCGCCGACCCGCTCTCCAGCCACTTGCGAGACACGGGGTCCAGCTCCATTGGGCCGGGCCTCACGAACAGCTCGACTCCTTCCAACTCCGCGAGCTCCTTGATCTCCTTGGGCGAGAACGCGACCTGGGCCGGGCCACGGCGGCCGAGCAGGATCACCTCTTCCACAGCACTGTTGCGCAGGGTCTCGAGGGCGTAGTCCGCTATGTCTGTGGAGGCGAGACGTTCGGGATCTTGGATCAAGATCCGGCAGACATCGATCGCCACATTGCCATTGCCCACCACGGCGATACGCCGCGCCTTGCTCAGGTCAAACTTGCGGTCGCAAAAGTCCGGATGGCCGTTGTACCAGTAGACAAACTCGGTCGCCGAAAAGACCCCCTCGAGATGCTCTCCCGGAATCCCAAGCTCGCGGGCCTCTTCGTTCCCCACCGCATAGACGATCTGGTCGTAGTGCTCCAGCAGGTCCTCGACGGTGAGGTCCTTGCCCAGCATGACATTGCCGAAGAACCGGAACCTGTCGTCGGCGGCAATCTTCTCATACTGCCGAGTCACACTCTTCATCTTCTGATGGTCGGGAGCAACCCCACCGCGCACCAGCCCATAAGGTACCGGCAGGCGGTCGAACACATCGCACCTGACATGCAATCCGTCCACCTTGAACAGGGCGTCCACAGCGTAAAAGCCGGACGGACCGGAACCGATGATGGCAACGCGCAAGGGGCGTTCGGAGCTACCGAGGACAGAGCTGCTCATAGTCGGAAGAGGTGGGGAGCAATGAATAGGGAGGGACCAACCGGACTCCGCTGGTCACGAGAGTCACTAGGAGGATGCCCCTTCTGAGCGACGATCGCAACTCTTCTCAGGATCAGCCTTCCTGAAGAGAACTCCAATCTACTCAGGAACTGGCCTCCCGAATGCTTCCAGCGGGCAAACCGCAAAGTGGCACAGGATCCCCCGAACGAGTTCTCCGCCAGTCCGCCCACATGATTTTGCGCGGGGCACGGCGCAAAATCGATGTGCTCGACACGGACTGCCTCGCGAACACGAATAGGGACGACAGCTAAGGTAGCCGACCTGGTGCAACCTGGCGCAGCCATCGATTAGGGCGGACTCCCTATAAATGAAGCGCCTGCGAGTTCGAGTGACTCGCAGACGCATTCAAGATTCCCTCGGGCCAATGAGCAGGACCAGTTGGAGCTGGGCTTGCCCGGAGAGAGCGCTTCACTTGCGAAAACACCGACCATAGGCCTCGGTGAGAAGTGTCCATCCAATGGAGACAACGCCAAGCGACGGGCAGTCCCGCCAGGAATTCCGAAACTATCAGATAAATCGACTCGCGCCCCCACCCCTCCTGCCCTGGGGAGCGCTATCAGCCGAAAACTAAAACGCCAGGCCAGCTACACCGATGGCCCATTTCCCCCGCCTACCCTAAGTCCTTATGCTCGTGCTATGAAACTCATCCTTCCATACCTTGCCCTGCTGCTCTTGACCGCGTGCGGCGCGACCGGCGATCGCGATCCGGACCTTGGGGCCCTGTACCTGCAGGCGGCTCGCTATGAGGGTCTCGAGCGCAATCCCATTGTGGTGATCCCAGGCCTGCTCGGCTCGCGGCTTGTCGATCGGGACTCGGGGCGGGTGGTCTGGGGAGCCTTTGATGGAAACTTCGCGGACCCTAGGGGAGCCGAGGGTGCGAACCTGATGGCGCTGCCCATGGGCATGGGCATTCCCCTGGACCAACTTAGGGACGGCGTGGTACCCGATGGTGCGCTCGAGACCTTGGAGGTGAGCATCTTCGGCCTACCCTTCCAGCTCGATGCCTATCGCTCGATCTTGATGACCCTGGGCGCCGGTGGCTACATCGATAAGGACCTGGTGCAGGCGGCTCGGGGGCTGGCGGGCGCGGGTGACCTCGGGGACGAAGACCTCTGGGGGAACGATCACTTCACCTGCTTCCAGTTCGCCTATGACTGGCGCCGCGGGATCCCCGAGAACGCCCAGCAGCTCTCGATCTTCCTGGAGCGGCGCGCGGTGGAAGTCCAAGCCGAGCGGGCCAAGCGCTTCGGACCCGCCGCGGGCCTTGTGCCCGTAGAGTTCGACTTGGTGTGCCACTCCCTGGGTGGACTTGTGGCGCGCTGGTACCTGCGCTATGGCGAGGACACGGCGGCCACGGGCCAGGCTGGCGTGCCTTGGACGGGAGCCTCGCGCGTGGACAAGTGCGTCTTGGTGGCGACCCCCAACTTGGGGTCGAGCCAGGCCCTCTCGGACATGGTGCACGGCATGAACTTGGGCAGCTTCGCCGCCGACTACTCGCCGGCGATCCTGGGCACCTTGCCCACGAGCTACCAGCTGCTACCGAGTGGTCCCGGCACCCTTGTGGACGCGAGCTCCGGGGCTGCGTCCGCGGACGCGACGGGCGAGGCGAAGATGGCGGACATCTTCAGCCCGGCCCTTTGGCAAGAGCTCGGATGGGGCCTAGCGTCGAAGGACGCCGAGCCGGTCCTCGCCCACCTGCTGCCCGAGGTAGAGGACCCGAACGAGCGCCGTGCCATCGCTCTCGATCACCAGCGCAAGTGCCTAGAGGAGGCGCGCAGGGTTGCGAACGCCCTGGGCATGCACGCAGCGAGACCACTGGATCTGGACCTGATTCTCTTCGCAGGTGATGCACTGGAGACCTCGGCCCAGGCGCAGTTCTTGGGCCGCGGCGACCTGTGGACCCGCAGCTCGTTGCCTGGGGATGGGACGGTCACGCGCGCTTCGGCACTCGGCGACCAGCGCACCCAAGACACCTGGACGCCCAGGCTCCAGAGCCACATCGACTGGTCCCAGGTGACGTTTCTTTTCCGCGACCACATCGGCGTGGTCAGCGACCCAGCCTTCGTCGACAACCTGCTGTATCAACTGCTCGAACAGCCGGACTGAGAGCTCCCGTCTTTGGGTGAGCGGCACCGCGGCCTTCCCGGGAGCGGCCTAGATCGAAGCGGCTACGCCGAAGCTCTTGGAGCGAATCGGCGTAGGTCGTGGCTGCTGTTTTTACGGGCGGCCTGCTAGACCCGCCGCACAACCAGCTTGCCGGATTCGAGCAGCGGAACCAGGTCCACGAGGTGCTCGATCTCGGCGTCCGCATCCATCGCTTCGATGGGATCCCCGAAGGCGCCGGTGTAGGCGATACACGGCAGGTCGCTGGCGTGGCCCGCGGCCATGTCGCCAGCGCGGTCGCCGACCATGACGGCGCTCTTCGTGTCGAAGTGCAGCAGCAGGTCCGCCACCATATCCGACTTGTCGCGGATGCCCGGTGTGTCCAGGCAGCGCGCCTCTTCGATCCACTCTTGCAGACCCAGGGCCTCCATCATGTGCACGAGGTAGTCCTTGCCGCAGTTGCTCGCGATGCCGAGCCGAACGCCGCGCTGCTTGAGGTCCTGCAGCATCTCCCGGCAGCCGGGCAGCAGGGCCGCGCGGCCCTTGCGCAGCTCCTTCTCCTCTTCCTCGACGCAAGCGATGTGCAGGGCGTCCATGGACTCGTCGTCGAGGTCCGGCAGCACGATGCGCAGGCCGACGCGCATGGGGTAGCCGACCAGGCGCATCCACTCGTTGCCGCTGGGTTGTTCGAGCGTGATGCCGCGCTCGGCGAACACGCGCCGGGTCGCGGCGCGGGCGGCGGGGATCCAGAACTGGTCCGTAGCGACTAGGGTGCCGTCGAGGTCGAAGATCACAGCGGCAAATGCAGGCGTCGTTTCCATCGCGAAACCATAGCGAAATGGCCCCCTCCAAGTCCAACCAACGGAAAATTCTACGGGCCTGGGCCGAGCGCAAATACCAGGCCAATCCGCGCTTCCAAAAGGACGAACTCCCAGGAGCCACGACAGGGCCATCAGCCCCGGCTCTAGGCTCGAAATTCGCCCGCAAAAGCGTAGGATACCGCCCCATGAAGCCAGCCTCCCCCCTCTACCTTGCCCGCTCCGCCGCACTTGCCCTCAGCCTTAGCTTCGCCCCCGCGATCGCTACCCCAGGGCACGATCCTAGCGAGCTGCAGCCCGCGATCCCCGCCTCTGCGGTCGGGTCCGCCCCCGCGCCATTCGCCCAGGCGCCCCCGTCCCGGGCCCTGTCCATGGACCTGTGCTCCGTCCCGCGCCTCGCGGGCACGGCCGGCTCCGAGCGCGCGGCCCAGTGGGTCGCAAGCAAGCTGCGCGAGGCCGGCTTCGAGGTCGGCATCGAGACGCGCGGCGTGCTGCTCTCCCTGCCGCGCTCGATCGACCTGTCCGCCAGCGTCGACGGCCGCGAGCTGCTGCGCCGCCGGGACCGCTTCGACGCGAACGCCGTGCCCCCCGGGGACGTGCCCCTGTACCACGCCTGGGCGAAGTCCGGCGTGGGCGAGGGCCGAGTCGTGGACGTCGGTCGCGGACTGCGCGCGGACTTCGAAGCGCTGGTCGCAGACGGCGTGGACCTGAACGGCGTCGTCGCCCTGGCCCGCTACGGCGGCGCCTACCGCGGCGTCAAGGTCGCCCTGGCCGCCGAGTACGGCTGCGCGGCCTGCCTGATCTTCACGCCCAGCGCCGAGGACGGTCCGGCCAAGGGCGACACCTACCCCAAGGGTCCGTGGAAGCCCGCGCTCGACGCCCAACGCGGCTCGATCCTATCGCTCACCACCGCGCCCGGCGACCCATCGACGCCGGGCTTCGCCTCGCCCCTGTGGGACACCGAAGGAGCCGCCACCGCGGGCTCAAACGAGGCGCCGAACATGGCGCCATTAACTGGCGACGCACTCACCGCGCGCCTGCCCGCGATCCCGTCCGTGCCCATCGGCTCGCGCCACGCCGAGCTCTTGATCGAGCAGCTCGCCAGTGGAGCCGAGGTCACCGTGCGCCTCGAACTCGACATGCTCGTCGAGCGGCGCGCCCTCTACAACGTGATCGGCAGCCTCAAGCCCACGCCGGACTGGAGCGGCGACTTCGTCATGGCGGGCACCCACCGCGACGCCTGGGTGCGCGGCGCCCAGGACTCCGGTTCGGGCGTCGTGAGTCTTGTGCGCGCGGCCCAACACCTGGGCGCGAAGTACACCGCGGGATGGCGCCCGAAGAACGAGCTACGCCTGGCCTTTTGGGACGGCGAGGAGTCCGGTCTCATGGGCAGCACCGAATACGGCGAGGCCTTTGCCGATGAGATCCAAGAGCGCTGCCTCGCCTACCTCAATGGCGACGCCTGCGTGAGCGGGCTCAACTTCCGCGTCTCGGGCACACCCGGACTCGAGCTGGTCTTGAGCCAAGCCCTCAGTAAGATCGCATCGCCCAAAACCGCGGATGCGACGCTGCTCAACGACTGGACCGGGGTCAACCCAGACGGCACGCCCCAAACGGATCTGCCCCACCT
>JBLHWM010000189.1:0-7112 GCA_047629095.1 Planctomycetota bacterium
TTCAACGGGTTGGCGCGAGTGGCGTGCCGGGTGGTGAGAGTGAGGCTCTCTATGCACTGTTTGTTCGCGAGCATCCTGTGGCGCTTGGGCAAGTAGCGCGATTCCCTGCGGCGGGCTACGCCTTCAGTTATTCCGCTCACACTTTGGAGCGTAGCACAGGAGAATCCCACCACACAGGCGGCGGCCTCGTTGAGCTCGACCTCCAAGACGCTGTCACGATTCAGTGCTTCTTCCGGGGCAAGGCGCCTGTCGGCTCCCGACCGAAGATTACCGTGTATGGCCTCGTCGAAGGGGAGCCAGCTGAGACTCGGGCCAGCCGGCAACTGCCCAAAGAGCTTGCCGCCGAAAACCTGCTGGTGGCATGGACTGAGGGCGAGTCCATTCGGCTCCAGTTTGAAGGCCTTGGACTGCTCACCCAACAGGTCACGTTTCGGGATGTTCGCCCTGGCGTTCCGCTCGAGGCGACGTTTGATGTCGTCCCTGGTATTCGCTTCGACGTCCATGTGCAGGACATCGAAGGGAATCCCGTCGAGGGTGCTTCCGTGCTGCCTAGTTGGTCGAATGACTCGGACGAGTTTTGCTTGGGAACGGCTTTCGATACGACGGATAGCGAAGGGCATGTCGTTGTCGCCAACCTGCCCGCCGAACTCTTTACCCTTTGGGTCACACGGGAAGGATTCGACAACTCGGCAAGTGGGCCGCACCTGACCGCAGGAATGGACCGGGCAGAGATCACGGTCGTCCTGACGAAGCCCGGGGAGCTGCGCGGCCGGGTTACTTTTCAGGGCGAGCCCGTCGAGAACTTTCACATCGCCAGCTGGACCGGCGGGCGCCAAATGATTGGTCTTGTGAGCGAGGACTTCACTGAATCCATAGACGGTTCATTTTTGCTCAGCACAGCCCCCGTTGGCGAGGTCTATGTTCTAGCTTCCGCCACGGGCTTTGGTCAAAGCCGAGTCGTTCAGGTCCAAGTCTCTCTTATGGCTGGTGGAGACGTGGAGTTGGAGTTGTCGGAGCCCGTCCAAGGTCGAGGTACGATCGTCGACGAGGTCACGGGCGAACCGGTGAGTGGTGCCGAGGTCATTGGTTGGACGCTGATGGCTACGACTCCGATTGAATCCATGGGGATTGGAGTGCGGACGGGCGCAGATGGCAGCTTCGAGTTACCCGGTTTTGGGCCGGGGGCGGCAAGCGCAAGCGTCTATGCGGAGGGCTTTGTGGATGCAGCTATCACCGCAGTTGGAGAGGCCGGTGGCGGGGCGGACTTTGGAACGATTCACTTGTTGCCGGCGACTCCTCTCACTGTGCGCTTTGTCGATCCAGGAGTTGCGGACTGGTCCTCTTACTTGGTGAGCGCCGATGGTGTCGGCAACCTCGAACCCCAGGGACTTGGGGCCGATGGAGTTGTCGTGCTGCCCGGGGCACGTAGGGGGGAGTATCGGTTCGTGCTCACGAATCCGAGCGGGCTCCGTCGATGGGAGCGATTCCTGGTCTGGGGAGCTGGCCCTTGGGAGAAGACCATCGACTTTGGTTCGTCGAATCAATACCAAGTGCATTTCACCGGCGCCGCGGACCTGCTTGAACAAGGGGCCCGAATCTACGTCAGCTCGAATGGTACTTTCCGAAGCGGCAAAGAGTGGAGCGGGCTGGTTGGCGCAGGCGCGAGTGAAGTCGCCGTGACTGCCTTTGGAGACGAGGACCACCTCGTGCGTGTCTTTGGCCAGCAGTTTAAGCAGCTCGGCAGCTTGATGATCCCAAATGACGCTCCCAGCGGAACCGTTTTCGAGATGGATCTATCCCAACCGAAGACAGGCAGGGTTCAGCTAATAAGCGGGTCGGGGCAGGCTATGGAAGGAATGGAAGTGTCCTTCCGGAGTGCTCAGAATCCAAACTGCCATGTCGCGTCGGCGACAACTGACGCCAAGGGCATCGCCATCTTGGAGTGCCTCGATCGATGGGAGGGGCAGCTCGTGATCCGGGACCAGGCGCGCTTGGGCATGTTTGGGGTTCCGGTTGCTCTCCCGAAGGACGGCTCGGTCCTAGTTGTGGCGTGGGACGTTGTGAGTGACCTGTCGTTGAGTGTTCATGACGATGGCGTGCCTCTTGAGGGGCTGGATGTCTGGCTGCACACGCCCGATGGTGTGGTTAGTATTGACCTGATGAACGTGAGCTCGGATGGAAGCGCTGCGCATCAAGGGCTCGCGCCCGGGAAGTACCTGCTCCAGCCGGGAGGAACTTGGGTTTGGCCCGAGGACATTGAAGTCAAAGTGACTGCCGATGGCTTTGTGCCTGGTGCCATTGAATTCCGGAGGCTCGGAGCTCTTGAGTTTGTCGTGACGACGGCAACTGGAATCCCAGTTGAGGGCGCCGAGTTCACCCTTGGCCATGTGCAGCTTGGCAGTGATCTCGAGGCCTGGCTTGCGGATGGCCTGATCACGGGAGAGGCGTCTCTCCGGAGTGACAATGGCGGGCGCTTGGCGCTTGCGAGGATCCCCCGAGGTACGATCGCCTGGAGCCTGGCGAGCGGAGAGTCGGGTAATTTACAAGTGCTGCCGGCGGGGCTCACCCGGGTTGAGATTGTGCTGGAGCAGCCTAAGTAGGCCCGCCTCTACCAGACCGGGATCACTGCGTAGGTGGTGTTCTTTGTCGTCTTCCAGGACGCTACGCCGTTCTTGTATTGGATCGGGAAGGCTCGGGTGGCGGTTTGTTCTAGGTCGCTGAGTAGGAAGGGGCGGGACTCGTTCCAGACGGCGATGAGGGGACGGTTTGGGAGGCGGATTTGGCAGGTGCCGTTTAGGGGGGACGTGATCATCGCTAGGTCGAGTTGGCCCTTGCTCCAGCCGGCGGCGACTTGGAGGCCGGTGGGGGTGGTGAAGCCGTCGAACTGGCCTTGGTCCCAGGATTTGGGGAGGGCGGGTAGGAGCTGGATGATGTCGTCTTGGACTTGGAAGAGCATCTCGCCGATGGCGGCGGTGATGCCTAGGTTGGCTTCGATGCTGAGGGGGCGGGACTGGTTGATTAGGTTGGGCTGCAGGTCGAGGTGCAGTAGGAACAGCTTGATGCAGGCTAGTGCGCGGTCGCCTTGGCCCGTGCGGGCGAAGTGCATGGCGGCGATGGCGGGGGCTAGGGTGCGTTGAGCTTCGGCGTCGTCGGAGTCGATGGCGGCTAGGGCTGCGGCTAGCTTGGGGCTGTCGGCGGCGGCGATTAGGCTGGCAAGCGCGGGGCTGGGCTCGGCTTCGGGAGACGGTTCGCTGGGCTCGTCAGCGGAGAGCGGGTGGACGAGCTCGCCCATGCCTGTGCGGGCGGCGTCCCAGAAGGTGTCGGGCTTTGCCAACGGGTAGGCGTCCGAGGACAGGCGTCCGAAGTACCCGGCTAGGTTGCCGGGCTTGGCGTCGCCGTAGCCCGAGGCGATCTGTAGGTAGCGGCCAAGGTAGTACAGCAGCTCGGGCATGTAGGTGTCGCGCTCGTTGTTGCGTGCACCGGCCAATCGGGTGGATGTGGTGGGATAGCGGTTGAGCAGGGCCTGGCTCTCGCTCATTTCGTATTCGGCTCGACCGATGCGTAGGAAGAGCTTCTTGAAGAGGCGCTCGTGTTCGGCGACATGAGTGTCGACAAGGCCGCGCACGCCGATGTCTTCTAGAGTGACCAGGGCGGCGTCGATCGAGGCGGCGGCGCGGGTGGTGAAGTTGTTGGTCTCGTCCTTGGGGTCGTCACCGAGCACGCTCTCGATGGTGACGAAGATCACGGCGGCGGTGGTGTCGGTGACGCGGATGGCGCCCTCGCCGATCTGCATCGAGCCATCGTCGGGGACAACCGAGCAGAGCACCTGGTAGGCGATGTGATCGGTGGCGGAATCGCGGTTGGGCGCAAGGGCGTTGAGGGCGATGCGGCCGAGGGCGGGGAAGACGACTTCGGACGGGCCGACGGGGTTCTCGGTGGGGGTGAGTCGGAGCTCGAAGGACAGCGGCTCGTCGCTGGCGATGTGGTAGACGAGCACGTCGTGGGACAGGCTGGCGAAGGTCGTGCGGTAGTGCTGGGGGCCGTGCAGGTCTGCGGGCGCGGCGGCCTCGTCGTGGGGCGCGGGCGGGGTCTCGAAGGTCGTCTGGGAGACGCCGTTGGCGAAGTTCAGGGCGCGGGTGTATTCCTGGACGTAGTCGGTGCCCTCGCGGTAGGTGAAGGTGAGCTCTAGGTTCGCGGCTAGGGGCTGGGCTCTGACCGGGCCGCCGGGCGTGTCTTGCCAGTCCTGCCACAGGCGGTCGCTGGCCAGGCCAAGGGTCTCGGACTCGACGCCGCCAAAGACGTTCGTGCCGAGGGTGCCGTTGCCGATGGGGTAGGCCTCGAACATGCCCCGGGCGGGCTGCAGAAAGGCCATGCCGGGCAGGGTCAGGTCGGCGCGGGTGTGGCCTCGGACTTCGATTGCGGGCTTGGCCGGGGCCTCGTCCTGGACAAAAGTGGATGCAGCTGCGGGGGCGGCGAGCAGTGCGCCCATGAATAGGGGCGCGAGGATCTGGAAAGAGTTCATGGGCGGCAGCTAGTCGAGGAACCTACCCAAGGGCACATTCGTTTCGGGACTGGTGTCTTTTCGAGGGCAGAGTATGCGGCGCTGCGGGGCTTTGGGGGCACTGGAATCGGGAAGATGGCGGGGACTATGCGGCCGGGCTTTTTACGGAGGGGGCCGAAGTGCTAGGTTAGGTGGAATCTGGGGCATGGATGGCGAAGTCGGGCTTGAGGCCGGATGCCCGCCGTGTCGAAGGTTAAGGGTTGCACGCCGCCCCGGCGCGCGCTGTCGAAGGAGACATGAGCCGTTGAAGAAGACAAAGTGGATTGGATTAAGCCTGGTGGTCTTGGCGGGTTGCGCGGGCACGAAGTCGAAGACGGATGACGTTGGCATGCTGGCCCCGGTTGAAGTCGCGCCGGTTCAGCTCGAGCAGCGCGGCGTGTTCGAGAAGCTTGACGTCGAGGCTGTGGCGGGGGCGTCCCTGCGCGGGCTCTCGGTGCCCGAGCCGGGCGTGGTTTGGGTCTCCGGCAGCGGCGGCAAGGTCGCGCGCAGCACAGATAGCGGCGCGAGCTGGACCGACGTGCAGATCCCCGAGGCCGTGGCCGATGACCTGGATTTGCGCTGCATTGTCGCGTTCGATGAGCTCGAAGCCTGGGCGGCTAGCGCGGGCGAGGGAAGCGCCTCGAGATTGTTCCACACGACCGACGGCGGCGCGAGCTGGACGACAGTGCTGCGCAACGAGGACCCGGCTGGGTTCTTTGACGGGTTGGCGTTTTGGGATCGCGACAACGGGCTACTGCTGGGCGATCCGACGGACGGCTACTTGACCGTTTTAGTCACCACCGACGGCGGGTCTACCTGGAGCCGCATGGGCGACGCGCAGGTCTTTGCGCTGCCGGCGCCGAAGCCGGTCACGCTTGTGAACGGCGAGCTCTCGGTGGCGTTGAGCGACGAACAGAAGCAGCAGGCAAGAGCCGAGGCCGAGGCCTTCTCCGCGGAAGAGGGAACGGACGCGGCCGCGGTGGGCGCGATGCTCGACCAGCAGGCGGCTATCGACGAGACGCTCGCTCCACTGGGCGAGTACTGCTTCGCGGCAAGCAACCAATCGATCGCGACGATGGGCCGCAGTACGGCGTGGATCGGAACGGGCGGCAAGGTCGCGCGGGTCTTCAAGACCCAGGATCGAGGGCGCAGTTGGACCGTGGCCGAGACGCCCTTGGCCCAAGGCGATGCGGCGGCGGGCGTGTTCGCATTGGACTTCGCAGACTTCAACCACGGCGTTGCGGTGGGTGGCAACTACACCCTGCCGGACGGCGCGGTGGGCAACTGCGCGGTGACGTCGGACGGGGGCGCGACCTGGCAGCTGGCTGCGACGCCGCCGCCGGGCTATCGATCCTCGGTGCGCTTCCTTCCGGGGGGCGACGACCTGTGGATTAGCGCGGGCACGAGCGGCGCGAACTTGAGCGAGGGCTCGGGCGGCGACGCTTGGCCGTATGCCACGGGGACCGGCAGTGGGGCGGCGCTCAACAGCGTGACTACGGATCCCCTGGGGCGCGCCGTCTGGTGCGTTGGCGCGGATGGCTACGTGGGCCGCATGCCTTCACCAAGTGCGGAGATCGTCTGGGAGTAGGCGCGTCTTGTAACCTCTCTTCGATCCTGCGGGATCGGGCGAGGGCGAGCTAGGCTTCGCGCTGATGAGGCAAAGTTCCCGCGGCCTCGTGGGCGCGACGCACGTGGACTCAAAGAGGGCTCTCTCTCGGGACGCGCCTATTTTGATCGGTTACCAGCTCGCTCGAAAAAGGGCCGACTCGACTTCGCTATCTTCGACCCTGTCATGTCGATCGGAACGAGCTGTGGGGAGCAGCTAGGAGGGCCGCTTCCCTTGTGTCTCACCTGTTCGAAGAGGGCTGTCTCTCGCGGCGAGCCTCTTCGAGCGGTCCTTCCTAGTCCATGTCGGCCGCGAGATCGAAGACCTCGTCGGCCACGCGCAATGGGGCGCGGGAGCGCAATGCCAGGGCGATGGCATCGCTTGGACGAGCGTCGAGGCGGACCTCTTCCTGGTCATCGCTCCTCTGGATCGCTATCTGCGCGAAGAAGGTGTTCTCGCGCAGGCCCGTGATGTCCACGGACTTGATCTTGCCGCCGAGGGATTCGACCAGGTCGTGGGCGAGTTGATGGGTGAGGGGGCGCGCGGCGTCCTGGTTGTGGATGACGCGGTGGATCTCGTTGGCTTCGGAGTTCCCGATCATGATCGGGAAGACGCGCTCGCCATTGAGCTCACTTAGATAGATGTACTGGTGGTCGGTACCGCTACGCAGCACGACGCGACTGAGGTGGACGTTGATCATGGTTGTGCCGTATAGATAGGTTTTCCGGGGGCGAAAGTCCAGACTTGGTATCTGATGAATTGCCTATCCCCCAAGGTTGGGCCCGCGAGTTACTATGGGTGGCGTATGCGACTTAGAGACAAAGAGTCTGGCGGCCATAGTGCCGACCTGTATCCCGACAATCCCGTTTTGCTGCGCCGGTGGCGTGGTGAGAGCGTCGAATCCCAGCACCGCGGTGCCTGGGTGCTGGTGGATGGTGCCGGGGATGTGGTGGACGGCGCGGGCGC
>JBLHWM010000190.1:0-7063 GCA_047629095.1 Planctomycetota bacterium
TCTGCGGCTACGGTCGAGGGCGAGGATCCGAATGCCGGCCAACCGACAAAGGGTGAGAGCGCGAGGAGCGCAAAGAGTGCTTGCTTCATGGGCCACCTTTTAAAAGGTCAGTCGGGATTAGTATTTAGAGCGCTGTAACCCCCTTGGATTCCAAGCGCTCACACCATCTAACGCCGCCGCTCCCGATTCCCTTGCAGACTTCGGGCAGTTTTTGGCCAACCGACAACCAATCACTTGTTTGCACGCCTTGCCCCCGATCCCCTTGCAGACTTTGGGGCAGTGTTGGGCACGGCCCCGACCGAGTGGCCTCATTCGGGACCTAAAGCCCTAGCCCCAATCGCTCAATAACCCGCTGCGTGGCCATCCTTGCGCGACTCCGAAGCGCCGTAGTAGACGCCTTGCTTCTTGTCGTAGCGGATCGCCTGGTAGCCCCCGAAGGCCCCCGGCTTCGGCTTCAGGTTGTGGCCCCGTGCCTCTAGCTCCTTGCGAACGTCTTCCCCGAAGCCGGACTCGAGACTCACGTAGCCGCCGTTCGTCATGACCGTGCCCGTGGGCTGGGACGAGCCCGTGTGCAGAATGCGCGGCGCGTCGCCGGCCTCTTGCAGGTTCATGCCGAAGTCCACTAGGTTGATCAGCACCTGGGCGTGGGCCTGGGGCTGGGTCGCGCCGCCCATGACGCCGTAGCTGATCAAGGGCTCGCCGTCCTTCGTCACGAAGGCGGGGATGATCGTGTGGAAGGGCCGCTTGCCGGGCTCGTAGCTGTTGGGCCGGCCCGGGGTCAGGTCAAAGAGCTCGCCGCGATCTTGGAAGCCAAAGCCAAGTCCCGGAGGACACAGACCCGAGCCCATGCCGCGGTAGTTGCTCTGGATCAAGGAAACCATGTTGCCCTCGGAGTCGGCGACCGTCAGGTAGATCGTGTCGCCTTCATCGAGAGTCTTCGGAAGAGCGAGTCCGGGCTCGACCGACAGAGCCGCGCGCTTAGGATCGATCAGCTTGCGGCGCTCGTTCGCGTACTCCTTCGAGATCAGCTCGCCCACCGGTAGATCCGCGAAGGCGGGATCCGCGTACAGGCGCGAGCGGTCCGCAAACGCCAGCTTCTTCGCCTCGACAAAGTGGTGCACGTAGTCGGTGCTGCCGAAGCCCATGGCCTTCAAATCATAGGGCTCAAGTAGGTTCAAGATCTGCAGAGCTGCGATGCCCTGGCCATTGGGCGGCAGCTCCCACAAGCGATAGCCGCGGTAGTCCGTGGACACGGGCTCGACCCACTCGGACTTGTGGCTGGCAAAGTCGTCCATGGTGTGCGAACCGCCAGCAGCTTGCAGGCTGTCCACCATGACCTGCGCCAGGGCGCCCTCGTAGAACGCCGAGCGTCCGTCCTTGCCCAACCGCTCCAACGTGTTGGCGAGCGCGTCATTGGTCCACATCTCCCCCACCTCGGGCGGGCGACCGTCCTTGGTGAAGGTGTCCAGGAATCCTGGCTGCTTGCCCAAGCTTCGCGTCGACAGCTGCCAGTAGTAGCCGATCAACTCGGTCACCGGAAACCCATTGCGCGCATAGCCAATCGCCGGCTCCAGTACCTTCGCCATCGGCAACTTGCCAAAGCGATCGTGTAACTCAAACCACCCATCCACGCATCCCGGCACCGTCACAGGCAAGGCTCCGCGGGGCGGAATCATGTCGAGATTGCGCTCGGCCAAGTCCGCCTTCAACTGCTCCATGCTCAGCCCCTTCGGCGAGCGTCCCGAAGCATTGAGCCCATGCAACTGCTTGCCCTTCGCATCCCAGACGATCGCAAACAGATCGCCGCCCATGCCCGACCCCGTTGGCTCCATCAAACCCAGCGCCGCATTCGCCGCAATCGCAGCGTCGATCGCATTGCCCCCGGACCGCATCACCTCCAGCGCAATGTTCGTCGCCAGGGGGTGACTCGTAGCCGCCATAGCACTCGGCGCAATCACCTCGGACCGAGTCGCAAACGGCAACCCCGTAACTCGATCCCCAGGAATGCGAGGCCCTGCGAAGCCAGGCAACAACGAAGCAGTAGCAACAATAGGAACAAAGGACATGAGTAGCTTGACCATAGTGCGCCTACACAGGCGTATTCGGGAGACTGGGAGCATGCCCGCGCAGACATCACGCGAACGAGAACCAAATCAGCCTAATACCGAGTCGCACACCAACCGGTGCTCCACCCTCAAAAAGTACCGCACTAGCCTCAGCCTGACCGAAAACTCAAGGGGGTCGCTGTCGCAAGGCCACGATGGGTGATTCCCAACACCCCTGTGGCGTAGCCTCCGTTTTGGGACAACCGAGATGCGACCAAATTCCACGAGCATGGCTATGCTTGGCCACATTCCGCACGCTGGTTCGACTGACTGAAGGCCGCGCCCCCTGCGAATGCCATCAAACAAAACGCTCTCCAAAGGCCTGACAGCGCGAGTATGTGAGCTTCTTTATTGATGCGAGTCGCAGTCGACGTCCCTGTAACTTTCGCCTTACACAGCCGGGTGCTGATTGACGTCGCCGCGCCATTGGGAGCGGAGGGCTACCTAGAACCCCGAAAGCTGCTTTTTGCTGCGGTACTTTTCGAGGGTGGAGCGCCGGTTGGTGTGCGACTCCGTAGCCGACTCACGCTGTATCAACCTGCGCGGGCGCCGCCTTTGAGCCTAGCACCAGGAGTTGTTCAGGACTTCGCCAATGCCGCCGGCGCCGGGAACGATGTAGCTGTGCTCGTCGAGGCCTTTTTCGCGGGACCAGTGCACGCCGGGGGCGGTGGCTAGAACTTCTGCTGGGGAGAGGCCTCGATCGACTCGGGGGGTGTAGACGACTAGGTTCTCGATCTTGAGTACGGCGGCTAGGTACTCGGGGGTGGCAATCATCGGCATGGCGACGATCTTGGCGGGCTTGCCGTGGTTGGCTAGGTAGTGGTCGACGGCCTTGATCGTTGTGGAGCCGGTGGCGCCCATGGGGTCGGGCAGGATCAGAGTCCGACCCTCAATGGAGCCGCCGATCTTGCTGCCGGAGAGGCTGACGCCGATGACGTGGCCCTCATCGTCGGTGACCCGGGCCATGTTGAGGTGGTCGATGCGGATGCGCTCATCGGGCAGCAGGGAGGCGCAGAGCTCGTAGCACATTTGGGCGGGTACGAGGCCGGCGCGGATCACGTCAACGAAGACGAGTTCTTGGGTTGGGTCGAGGATCTCGCCGCGCCAGATGCCGTCGGCGGGATGGGCCTCTTGCATGCGCGTGGGGACCTCGGCGGGCACGGTGGCTAGCTCGCCGTCGACGACGCGCAGCAGCAGTTCCGAATACACAGTGCGCAGAATGGCCACGAGCTCGGGCTGGCGGATCTTCAGGCCGCCCAGGCGCGAGAGCAGGGTGGTTAGGGTCGGCGAGTCCAGGATGTGGACGCGCTCGCCATAGGCGTGGGTGACCTCGCGCTCGCGATGAATCAGGGTGGGCTTTTGGACTTCCATGGGCTGCTTCGTATTCATCGTGAGTCGCGGGGGAGGTTGTTGGGTTTTGAACTAACTCGCGGGCACTTGCTTGGCGGCTTCGATGCCGGCTGCAAGTGCTTCGACTAAGCGCGGGATCTTCGATTTGGGCGTGGCGCAGAGTCCGACGCGAACTGCGCCTTGCAGGGGCACGATGAACACGCCGGCGTCCTGCATGTGCTCGATGGTCACCTGGGGATTGTCCGAGAAGACCGCGACGAAGAAGCCGCCCTCGTAGCGAGGGTAGTGCAGGTTGTGCTTGGCCGCAAGCCTGTTGAACTCGACCACGCGGGCGTCGAGCAGCTCCACTAGGCGCGCCCGGTCCTTGTCCCAGTCAGAGCGCAGCTTGTCGTCGCGTAGCACCTGGGCGATGGCGATCATGCCCATGTGGTTGCAGTTGCTCCAGGTGCCTCGGCAGGTGAAGCCCATGGCGTTCGCGATCCTGTCGCGAATGACGTCGTCTTCGTGCAATGCGATCAAGGCACCCACACGAGCGCCGTATTGGGCAAATGCCTTCGACGCGGACCAGGCCACGATCGTCGGCACCTTCGGCAGAATGCGCGCCACGTGGTCGCGCCAATCGGCGTCGCCTTCGGGCGCGTACTTCGCATAGGCGAAGTCGATCAGCAAGGTCACCGGGCCCTCGTCGGTTGCCTTCGCCATGATGTCGCACACAGAGCGCCACTCGTCATCGTTGAAGGAGTAGCCGGTCGGGTTGTGGCACGGGCTGTTCAGAATCACAAGCGCGCGACCCTGCTCGGCGAGTAGCGCGTAGAGCGACTCTTCGAAGGCGACAAGGTCGAGGTTGCCGTCCGCACCGAACATGTTGAAGGTGCAGATGCCGCGGTTACTCAGCCCCGTCAAAATGTCGTAGGGGGCCCAGTAGTAGGAGCTAGTCAGAGCCTTCTGGCCCGGCTCCAGGAAGTTCGTGACGGCGGTGTAGATCGCGCCGGAACCACCGGGTGTTGCGACGGCGACGCACTTGGTCTCTAGGCTGTGGCCAAGGAAGACATCGTGCTCGACGGCCTGCAAGAAATCGGGCGGCCCCGAGATCGGCGCGTAGGCCGAGGCGCGGTGCAGGGACACGTTGCGCAGGGCCTCGTGAACCGAAGGCATCACAGCCAAGGTGCCGTCGTCTTCTACGAGGGCGCCTAGAGTCGCATTGAGAATGTCCTCGCCTTTCGCAGCTCGGCGCATGGCCTCGCCGTGCAGGGTAAAGATGGGATCATCGCCGGGGCGATTGCTCGAAGCGGGGATAAGCGGGTTGGCTGGATCTGGTGTCATCAAAAGCTAGGATTGAGGCAAGGCCTCAATGCGCGCGGGGTTGTAGGGGGCAGACGATCGGGCTGATCCTACGGTCGGATGGGCAGAACGGATACTCTAGACCAAAGTCTACGGCACCTCACAACAGTCTTACGCTGCAGAGCCGTTTTCCGGGACGATTCGAGAGGGAAGAGGGCCACGGGCGACGATAGGTACCCTATCCTCTTGAACCATGTCTTTCGTCATTCCTACCCTGCTTGCGCTACTCGCGCCCCTTGCCACCCCCGGAGACTTCGACTCCGCTCCCGGTGTCAGGAGCCATGTGGATGACCTGGCCGCCCACAGTCCGGCCTTTGAGAGCTCCCATGGCAAGGTCTCCTGGTTTAAGGGCACCTTAGAGGAGGCCAAGGCCAAGGCGCGGGAAGAAGGCAAACCCCTGATGCTCAACTTCTACTCCGACGTCTGCACGTGGTGTAAGAAGCTCGACCGGGATGCCTTCTCCGACGAAGAAGTTTGCGCCACTTTGGACGGCGCCGTCTGCATCTCGATCGATGCCCACACGAGCGCGGGCGCCCTGCTCGCCGAGTACTACCCCACGACCCAACACTATCCCGCGCTGATCTTCTTGGATCCAGACGGCAAACTCCGCGATCGTATCGTCGGCTACAAGCCGACCTCGCGCATGCAGACGATCCTCACGCGCATCATGGCGGACGAGGACACTCTCGGGGATCACAGGCGCCGCTTCAACGCGAACCCCGACTCCATTCCCGCCGTCGGTGGCCTCGCCATGAAGCTGCTCGCACTTGACGACTTTGCGGGCCACGATTACTACCTCTCCCTTCTCGGCAAACTCGACCCCAAGTCCAAGTCACTAACCATGCGCAGCATCATGATGCAGCGCCTGATAGACACCCTGCTCGAGGACCTGAAGACCGAGCCCCTGCGTGAGTTCCTCGCCGTGGAGACCCACGCGTCCCTGATGTACGAAGGCTGGCACGAGATCGCGGGAACCGAACGAGTGCTCGCCCACATAGCCAAGCGCAAGAAGAACAGCGAGGCCGAGGCGAAGCACATGCTCAACTACCACGAGGCGCACCGCCACACGTGGCAGCACTGCCCCCCCGAAGACAAGGGCTACATGGGCAACCATATTTCCTGGGAGCTGTACCGGGTATGGGGCACTCTGGACGAGAGCCAGCAGGAGTTCGCCATCGAGACGGCCCGCGCAGCTGTTGAGGCCATGCCAAACAACCCGGACGTTCTCGACACCCTGGCTTGCTGCCTCTTCTCCGCAGGTAAGAACGAAGAGGCTGTGCAGATCATGCGCCGCTGCATCCAGCTGCAACCTGGCGAAGGTGTCTGGCTCGAGCGCCTAGAGATGTTCCGCGCGGAAGAGATCTAGCGACCCGCTCGCTCCCCTCGTCTTCGGCCCTTCAGCTTCGGTAGAGCCGAGGCACGCTCGAAGATGAACTAGACCAGTCGAAGCCCCCCCTCGCGGGCGGACCGTAAGGTCCTAGTAGCCAGCCCGAAGACGGGCGACTCCCCACTTCGCCCGACTGCCCCTGCTGCGTCCACCGGGACCGAGCCATGCGCAAAGATGGCTTTGCCCACAGAGGAACCTATGGCAGTGGCAAGCTAGGCGAAGGGTCCAGCGGGACCGTCTTCAGCAAGCGGCTCGGGCACGTTAGCAACCTCGCCCGGTGATACTTGGCCAGCCTCGCTCGGTGGTAAGACTTGAGCAGCCTCAAGCTCCGGCGCGGGCTGGTCCGGACGCTCAAAGGGAGTCAACTCCCCGCGCTGCTCGGGCACGAGCTGCTTGCGCCCTAGGAACTGCAGGTGCGCGAGCTTGGTGTAGGGAATGTTGGTCGCACTGGAAAGGTCGAGCACGTTGGCCTCGAGCAGCTGGCCAAGGGACTGGATTCCCGCGCTGGTCAGCTTCCGGACGAGCTCTTCGGTCAGCCCATCGAGGCTCGCTTCGGCAAGGCCCGAGCTGGGTGGCGTCGCGGGCTGGACCTCGCGGCCGTCGAGGCGGCTCCAGAGGGCGAGTACGGCTTTCACCACGGGCCCATTGGCACCGCCGGCTTGGAAGACGGGCGTCTCTGTGGGCAGCTTAGGGGCCGGCAGCGGCTCGATGCCGAGCAGGGCAGCGGACTCGGGGCCGCCTCTGGAGAGGGCGGGGAAGGGCGTGAGCACCTCGGGGGCCCAGTTCTCGGGTTCGGGTATGAACTCCTCGATATCGGGGCTGGGGCTGACCTCCTCGATGGAATCGTAGGCGAAGGATTGCGCTTCGGCAGCCACCTCTT
>JBLHWM010000191.1:0-7059 GCA_047629095.1 Planctomycetota bacterium
GTCGGCGTACTCGTTCCAGAGGTTGCCGCTGTGGGCTGCGATCCACTGCAGAGCGCAGTCGGGGTGGGCGCGATAGAGCGTTAGCAGCTCTTGCACGAGCTCGAGGTTCTTGATCTCGCCGCCCTTCTTCTTCCAACCCTTCTTCTCCCAGTTGGGTGCCCACTTGGTGATCGTGTCCACGCACAGGCGGCTGTCGGTGAAGATCGTCACGGCGGCATCCTCGGGGAGCACGCGGAAGGCCTCGATCAAGGCTTGCAGCTCCATGCGGTTGTTCGTCGTGTGGTCCGAGGCGCCGTAGCGCTCTTCCATGATCTCGCCCTTCTCGACCCAGACCATGCCCCAGCCGCCGGGGCCGGGATTGGGGATCGAGCTGCCGTCGGTGAAGACGCCCGACTCGGGACCGTCGGTGTACTTGTCGAGCACCTCGGCGCGAGTCAAGTTCTCCTCGCGCTTCGAGCCGCCGCCGCCGCCGCCACTACTCTTCTTGCGGGGCGCGCTCTTCTTCTTCGCAGGCGAGTGAGCCCGACAAAACTTCGGCTCCCACCCCTTGTACTTATCCAAGGCGGCCTGGGGAACACTGAACTCATCCCCACAAACAGTGCATTCAAAATTAGGCATGCTGGAGAGCCTAACTAAGCCCTACCGGATCGCCCAAAGGATCCAGCCAAAGACCACCAAGTTCAGAACAGTGACAGCCATCAGCTTGCGCCTAAAGCTCTGCTTAGAGCTCTTGTGCCGAAACACCTTCGCACCGAACCAAGCCCCTGGCCACCCCCCAAGCAGGGCTAGCAAGAGCAGCGTCTTCTCGGGAATCCGCCAAGCGCCCCGCGCGGCCTTTGACTTGTCCACCCCCCAAAAAACGAAGGTGACTAAGCTGACCGCGACGACCGAACCAGCAACAACAACAGAAGGCGTGACATCCATCCCATAAAGATAGACCCACCAAATGAACCCCACTAACCAATCCATCAAAAACGCCAGAAGTCTCGCGCCCATCCGCATCAATGCGGACGAACACGAGACTTCCTAGCCAGGGCCACTCAGTGAGAGCGACGCCAAACAGCGACGATCTACCTACTCAAAGCAGCCGCGCTCTTTCTGGCAATCCACAGGATCTACCATCTCGCCATCCGGGCCGACACGATGCATCGTCTTGTTGCACCAGCAATCATGACTCGCGTCGAACAGCTCCTCCTCATCCATCGCAGGGCGATCCAGGAAGTAGAAATTCTTCGTCCGCAGCTTCGAACAGAACGGACTCTTCAGCAATCCACCGGCGGCGGCCGGTGCGGTCTTCGGTTTGTTTTCCATGGGATTAGCTCCTAGCAAGTTGACGGACAGCGCGACCAATCAGGCCCTTCGTGAGGGGTACCTTATAAGCGTTGTGCTCCAGGGGTTCCGCTCCAAGAAGAGCAGCCTCCACCGCAGCGGCAGTGCGCTTCTCTAGATCCGCAGCGTTCATGCTGCCAACCAGCAACTTCTCCGCGTCGTGGCAACGCCAAGGTCGGGGAGCAACGCCCCCAAGCACCAAGCGCGCCTCGGTGATCTGACCGCCCACAACACGCAGGGACAGGGCCACCGCCGCCAGGGCGAAGTCGAAGCCGTCGCGCTCCTGGAACTTCACGTAGGTACTGCGCCACTCGCCCGGGCTCTCAAGCCCAGTGCGGATCGCGGTAACCACATCGCCGGGAGCAAGAATGTTCTCCCGGGTCACGTCGCCTTCCGAAGGCAGCGTGTAGAAAGCCTCGAGGTCGATCTCGGTCGTCCCCCCGGCATTCTGGTACTCGATCGTCGCGTCCAGCGCGATCAGCGCCGGCGCGAGGTCCGAGGGATGCACGATGAACGAGGGCCCGCCACCAAGGATCGCGTTGTACTTGTTGTTGCCACCGTAGGCATAGCACTCGTCGCCTCCCTTCTTGAAGCAGACCGCCTCCGGCCGGCGGTAGTAGAGGCAGCGCGGACGCTGGCACAGGTTTCCTGCCAGGGTCGCGTTCGTGCGTACCTGGGGACTGGCGATCGTCTTCGCGGCTTCCGAAATCGCGGCGAGCGGGCCGCCGTCGAACTCGGTCTCCAAGTCCCGCAGCTTCGTCGTCGCGCCAAGCTGCACGTTTCCGCTGCCTAGCTCCGAGAGCCCCGCAAGGCCCTCAATCCACTTGAGGTTGACCAACCTCTCCGGCTCTTCGAGCCCTTCCTTCATCTCACCGAGTAGGTCCTGGCCACCGCCAAAAGCCCGGGTTTTTGCCCCGAGCCAATCGCGCTGATCCTGGTCTCCCAGCATAGTTGCAGCAGCCTCGAGAGTCTCGGGCTGGATGTATTCGAAGTCCTTCATGGCTATGCGTTCCTGAGCTCTTCGAGGCCCATCAAGATTTTGGAAGAGGAGAGGGGCATGTCGCGAACGCGCACACCACAGGCGTTGTGGATTGCACCGGCGATGGCGCCGATACCGGGGATCGCGGGGGGCTCGCCGACGCCGATCACGCCGCGGTCATCCTCCTCGTCAATGATCACCGTCATCTCCGGGATGGAGTGGACGTTGGCCAAGCGATAGGACTCAAAGTTCGGGTTGAGCGCAATGCCTAGGTCCACATCGACCAAGCGCTCTTCAAAGAGAGCGTAGGAGACCGACTGCACCATGGCGCCCTGGATCTGGCTGCGCACAGCCATGGGGTTCATGGCCAAGCCCATGTCCTGCATGCAGATCATGTTGAGCACCTTGACCTCGCCCGTGACGAGGTCCACGCGCACGCGGGCCGCCTGGGCACCGTGGGCGCCCGAAGCCTGCAGCTCCTTGCGGAACTCACCGTGGGTCGTGACGCCACTTGCGCCCGCTAGGCTACAGACATCCATCCATGGGATGTTCAGGCCGTCGCCGACCACCGCGCCGCCGTCCCCAAAGGACAGCTTCGCGGCATCCTTGCCCGTGTTCGATGCCACCAGCTCTAGCAGCCTGGCGCGCATCTTAAACGTGGCGTCTTTCACGGCCGGCGTCATGCAGGCCGTCGTCGTACTTCCACCGGACATGTTGGCGCGGCCATACTTCGTGTTGCCGATGCGCGCCGTGACTTGCCCGACCTCAAGACCGAACTCATCCGCCGCAACCATCGCCACCAAGGTCCGTGAGCCCGTGCCCAAGTCCTGGGTTCCGACGGAGACCGTCAGGCTACCGCCCGGGTCCACGCGGCACTCGACTTCGCAGGTCGGATAGCCACCGCCACCCCAGACCGAGAGTCCGAAGCCGATGCCCTCGACGTACTCATTGCCGTCTTCGATCGAGTGGGGGCCCGGCGTACCCTTGTGGGGGTGCTCGTTCCAACCAATCTCGTCGGCCACCCGGCGCAGCTGCTTGCGCCAGACGCCGTTCCACTCGTCCTTGGGAATGTTCGCGAGGCGCATCTCCACGGGATCCATCCCGATCGAGTAGGCGAGCTCATCCATGATGCCCTCCATGCCGAAGCTAGCCTGGGGGTAGCCCGGGGCGCGGAAGGCGCGGTTGCCGTCTAGGTTGGTGTAGACCGAGCGCGTCGTGCTGGAGAAGTTCGCGACCGAGTAGACAAAGGGCTGGTCCGCATAGGATCCGCCGGAGAGTCCGCCGAGCTTGTTCGAGTCGGAGACGATGGCCTGGACCACGCCGTCCTTCGACACGCCGGCCTTGAAGGTGACCTCGTTGCCACTGCGGTTACCCGAGGCCAAGAACTCGGTCTCGCGATCCATCATTAAGTGAACGGGGCGCTCGAGCTCCTTCGAGAGCTCGCAGGCCACGCGGCCTTCGATACCCACGCCGAACTTCGAACCGAAGCCGCCGCCCATGTGCTGTACGTCGCCCTCGACCATGGACATGTCTAGCCCCAAGGTCTCCGGCGGCCCGTCGAGCATGGCGAAGGTGCCCTGGACCGATCCGTGGATCACGGCGGAGTCGCCGCCGCGGAAGTCGACCACCATGCCGTGGGTCTCCAGGCACGAGTGGTGCTGGGTCGGGAGCGTGTAGGCCACCTCGATGATCTTGTCGCTGGCCGCAAAGCCCGCGTCCACGTCGCCCTCGGACTTGGTGCGCTCGCGGCCGATGTTGCCGCGGCGGCTAACCTCGGGTGCGCCGTCGGCGAGGGCTTGTTTTGAGTCGAGCACCCAGCCCAGCTCGGTGAGCTTGACCACCACGGCGCGGGCGCCTTCGGCGGCAGCCTCGGGCGTCTCCGCTGCAACCACGGCGATGGGCTCGCCGAGGTAGAGCGTCGTGTCGCCGCAGGTGCGCTTGGCGTGAACCACGCCGGGAACGGCGAGGGCGGCTTCGAAGTCGAGCTCAACCTCGGCCTTGGGCATGGTGCACGTCACGAAGCGCGCGTAGACCATGCCGGGCAGGCGCACGTCGTGGCTATAGCGCGCCGCGCCGGTGACCTTGACCGGGCCGTCGATGCGCTTGGTGTCCTTGCCGATGGCGCGGCGCTTGTCCGGCGCGGGCCACGCGATGCCGTCTTTATCTTGGCGTACCATTACTTAGCTCCTTTGTTGATGGCGTCGAGGCCGGTCTTCGCCGCGCGAACCGCTGCGTCGAAGATCTGGGGGTAGGTGCCGCAGCGGCAGAGGTTGCCCGCGCAGGCGTCCTTGAGTCTGTCGAGGTCGGCGGTGGGGTTCACCTCGAGCTCGGCGGTGATCGCCATCACGAAGCCCGGCGTGCAAAACCCGCACATCAAACCGTCGTCCTCGCAGAAGGCGCTCTGCACGACGCTCAGATCGTCGGGCTTGCCGAGACCTTCGATCGTGCGGATCTTGTGGCTCGCGGCATCCAGGGCCAAGGTCATGCAGGCGGCCGCGGGTGCGCCGTCCAACAAGACCGTGCAGGCGCCGCAGTTGCCGCCGTCGCAGACCAACTTGGTTCCGGTCATCGCCGGCTCCAAATGGTCGCGCAGGGCCCCGAGCAATGTTGTGCGCGGCTCGACGGCGAGCTGCTTGGCTTCGCCGTTGATATCAAGGCTGATCGCGATCCGCCCCTTTAGGCTGGTGGCAGCTTTGCCCATCGTGACCGAACTCTTGGCCGAAGCGACACTGGCTACAGTGGCCGTGGTCAGCCCGGTGACGACTCCTCCTTTGAGAAAAGAGCGCCTGGAGAGGGAGGTCCGATCGGCAGGTGGTACCGGTGGATTTGATTTGGAGTCAGTCATGATTGGATATTCCTCATTGGTTGGAAGTCACACCATAACTAGAAACATGCGTTAGAATCACCCTCTGATTTGCCGCGACGGCGCAACGGATACGTATTCGTTGCTCGGGTCCGCGCGCCGCCCCCTAAGAACCACAACAGAGAAGAGGCATGATGAATCTCCTATACCCCCTCATGCTGCTGCAAGAAGCAGCAGACGTCGCAACCGATACGGCCATGGAAGAGAAGACCCAAGACCAGGGCTTTGACTTTGATGGAATGATGACCACCTTTCAAGAGAATGCAATTGATTGGTTGATCAACTTCGTCATCGCCATTGCAATCTACGTGATCGGCAAGATGGTGGTGAAAGTGATCGTGAATGCGGTCCGCAAGGTAATGACTCGCTCAGGAACGGACGAGATTCTGGTCAACTTCCTCAGCTCGATTATGAGCGGTGTGTTGATGCTGTTCGTGATCATTGCAGCGATCAAGCAACTCAACATTGATACCTCGTCCATGGTCGCCCTGGTCGGCGCCGCTGGCTTGGCCGTTGGCTTCGCCATGCAGGACTCCCTCAACAACTTCGCTTCGGGCGTGATGTTGATCATCTTCCGTCCGTTCAAGACCGGCAACTTCGTCGAGGCCGGTGGCGCCACCGGTACCGTGGAGAAGATCAACATCTTCTCCACGATCATGAAAACTGGCGACAACCGCGAGATCATCGTGCCCAACGGCGCGATCTTCGGCGGCACGATCACCAACTACTCGGCGCGCTCTACCCGCCGCGTGGACATGGTCTTTGGCATCGGCTACGACGACGACCTCTTGCTCGCGAAGAAAACTCTCATGGAGATCGTGGCCGCCGACGACCGCATCTTGGCTGAGCCCGCATGCGCCGTCGCGATCAACGACCTCGGCGACTCCTGTGTGAACTTCAAGGTTCGCCCCTGGGTCAACAGCGCCGACTACTGGGATGTGTTGAGCGATATCACCGAGAAGGTCAAGCTGACCTTCGACGCGAAGGGCATCTCGATTCCCTACCCGCAGATGGACGTGCACGTGCACGGTCAAGACACAAAGGCCTAGTCCATTCTGTCAGCAGCCTGCATTCGCAGGTTAACGAAGAGCGCCCCGATGCATGCAATGCACCGGGGCGCTCTTCGTTTGTCTCGGTAGTGCCAACGGACGTTGGCCCCCTAGGTGGCCGAAACCAGGAGCCTTGTAACCCCTCGCATCATTCCTTTGGCGCTGCGCGTCCACGGAACGTAAAGATGGGACCGAATCGTCTGTGTCCAAGCAGATAGATGATTAGGTGCACCATGGCCGATTTGAAGTACGCCACACCGATCAGGGCCGGCCATGGTTCCAGCCCCCTCTCTGAGGAACCAAATCCATGCTCCAGGATGATCGCAAAGACAAGTGGGAGCGGAAGGATCAGTGCCGAGCCAAGGAACGCGCTCAGCGGCCTCGAAGCCAGGAGCCAGAGGACGACCATCCCTAGGATGGTGCCTAGGGTAAAGGTGCCGTGGCGGCCACCGAATCCACCACGGCCATAAAACAGGGTCGACAAGCCTCGGGACCACTCAAGACCGGAGTCATGCCCTGGGTGCCATCCAAGGAACATGAGGCCCGACACAAAAAGGACGAGCGATGCGAGTGCACCGATGGCGATGCCCACGCGAAATTCGTCCCGATCTAGCTGGGAGAGTCCTTGGCGAAACTCGGCGAAGAAATCCATAGGTTCGATGTCCTGTGCGGAGCTGATTAGCCCGGACTAGCAGCCTGTTGAGAAACAGCCGTTTCCAGATTGGTCATCACAGGTCGCTTTGCAAGGCGGCAGATGGCCCGCGTAGTTGTAGCTACACGGGTGATTTGCCAACGCAGCAAGGCGGTCTGTGAGGGCCGAGATGGGATCGGCTGTTTCT